>NZ_JBIVLW010000002.1:0-312514 GCF_044752765.1 Streptomyces sp. NPDC088706 | reverse complement strand
ACGAAGGCGGTGAACGCGGCAGCGGGGAGGCTGAGCACCGGGCCGTTCACGTTCTTCGAGTCGCGTACGGGGACGATGCCGGTGGTGGACGCGGTGCCCGGGGCCCACTCGACGCAGGTGCCACCGTTGTTGCTGTAGGAGGACTTGACCCACTGCTGGGTCGTCGTTTCGGTCGTCACGAGATGCCCTTTCGAAGCTGGTGGATCACGTCCACGGAGTCTGTCTGCGACAGAGACACGGTCTGCAACTGATGGTAGGCCCTCACCAGCGGCAGTACAGAGCCGATTTCACGGTCCAGATAGCCCTGCGTCTCGGACTCGACATAGGAGACCACGGACCGGTTCTCCAGCGTCAGCAGGTTCACCGCTCTATCGAAAGGGCGGCGTTCGCCGATGCTGTAGGGGGCGATCTGAAGCGTGGTGTCGGGCTGCGCGGCGAAGTCGACCAGATGCTGCAACTGCGCGTCCATGACCACAGGGCCGCCGACCGGTCGGCGGATGCAGCTCTCGTCCAGTACCCCGATCAGGACCGGCGGCACGGGCCGTACTAAGGCGGATTGCCGCTCCATGAGGAACGAGACGCGCTCGTCGGCCTGTTCACGCGTGATGACCCCTCGCTCGACGGCGCTGTCAGCCAGCGCTTGCGCGTACTCCTTCGTCTGAAGGGGACCAGGGATCAGGCCCGACTCGAACAGCCTGATCTCCGCCGCCCCGCCCTCCAACGCCACGTACTCCGGGAAGCCCTGCAACAGCACCCCGTGCTTGATCTTCCGCCACTCGCGCTCGAACGAATCGACGGTTTCCGTGAACCCCAGTGCGACATCAACGGCGATCGAGAACTTGCGAGTTGGGGACTTGTTGCATGTTTCCACCCCGGAGATGTGGCGCCCGGTGTACCCGATCCGCCTGGCGAGATCGTCCTGCTTCCAGCCCCGAGCCTCGCGCGCACCGCGCAGCCGTGCGCCGTAGGCCGCCTCCGGGCCCCCCAGCGGGTTGAGTTCCTTACGGTTTACCAACGTACCCCCCAGCTTCGAAACGTTGATGCCTGCCTCAACGCTAGGTCACGCTGAGCCGCCCCGGTAGTCAATCAACTACGGAGAGGAGCTATCGGTGTACGACGAGAACGTGCGTCCGAATACCCAGCAGCCTCCTGACCTTCCGGCTCTCCCCGCGCCCGGCGCTCTCATGGTCGACACCAGCCGCGCCGACCGGGTGGGCGAGTTCCGAGGGGTCGCCGGCGCCCGCTGGGCCCTCCGTCCCGTGGGCGGCGGGCGCGAGTGGGAGGCCGAGCCCCGGCACGTGCGGCCCGCACTCCCCATGGAGCAGCTACGGGCCCGTACCGCATGGCTCAACGCCCGCAGTCGGGGGGAAGTGCTGTGAGAGCGCGCGTGGGTGCCGCATGAGGGATCTGGAGTACGTCGCCGCCGTCACCGCCACCGGCGGCGGGCGCACCGTCTGGCTCGGCGGGGTCGCCGTACCGAACCGCCGCCTCCTGCTCCGCTGGCTCCAGCGGCAGGCGCTGCGGCTGGCCGACGGGCACGGGCGCGATCTGCCACCCGCCTCCCCCTGGCTCCGGGCGCGGGACGTCCGGCCGGTCACCTTCCACGGGTCCGATGCCCCGGAAGGGCTGCGGGCGTGGGCCGGTGACGACCGAAGCCAGGACGAGGCCCTGCGCGCCCTGGAGTGCGGGCTCCCCGCCCTGCTCACCGTGGCCGACCCCGCCGTCGGGCTGCGCGTCACCCTCGCCGGCTGGCCGGTGGGGGCGGAGGGCCGGGCATGAGCGATGAGCACCGGGCCGAGGCGCCGGCCCTACCGTGCCCGGTCCGAGAGCCGGACGGGCCACGTCATCGGAACCACGAGAACTCCCGCGAGGAAGACGTGCTGCAATGCACCGCCGTGACCCACGTTCCGTACGCCGAGGCGCTCCTCGCGCTCGCCACCATGGAAGGCCGGCCCGTGCGCCCACCCGACGTCCTCGACCAGGACGAGTTCCTGCTCTGCGAGCTGGGCGAGCACGACGAGTCCGCCCAGCACGCCGCCCACCTCTGGGCGGCCGACACCCCCGACGACCGGGACCTGTGGCTCGTGTGGACCGGGACCTGCGCCCACCGCGTCTACCGGCTCGACGTCCTCCCCCTGTGCCCGGCCGTCCTCCGCCACCTGGTCACCCGCACCATCACCTCGTGTGCGTACTACGACCACCACCCCGGTCCGCACTCCTTCTCCGTGACCGACCCCCTCGGCGACCTGATCACCGAGCACATCCACGGCGAGGTCCAACGGCGGGTTTCCGATGCAGATACCGATACCGATACCGACGCCGACGCCGACGAGCTCTGACGGAGAACGGAGGTCTTCCGCCCCATGAACCCCTGCACCGCCGTAGCTCTGCTGCCGCCTCCGGAGCACGTGGTCCGGCTCGCCGCTCCCGGCAGCCGTCCGGAGGCCGGGTACGTCCTGTGCGAACTGGGAGACGGGCATGATGGCCAGCACGCGGCCCTGCTCTGGGACGACGACACGACCGGCGAGGGCGTCTGGGTGCGCTGGAACGCAGGTCGCGCGACCCTCGCCGGACTGGCCTGATGCCCCGCCTTCGACGCGCGCGGCGAGGACGCGTGCGGGCTGTTCGCCGGGCACCCCTCCGCGCACGACTGGGACGTCTCCGACCCGGTCCTCACAGCGGAGACGGCCTTCCTCGCGAGCCAGTACCCGCATCTCTTCCCTGAGGGTACGGAGGGGGGCGGGCAGCGCGGACCCCGCTGACGTACAGGTCAAGGCGGTAGGGCCGCGGGGCCGTGTTCGCAGGCGTAGGTCAGACGGCCCGGGTCAGCTTCTTCGACGTACTGCAGTGGCTGGTCCGGGTGTGGCGCCACAGCTGGACGACCGCCAGCCCGAACAGGGCGGTGAAGGCGGCGAGCAGGATCGCCGCGATCCCGAGCTGCCGGCCCGCGCCGGCCTCACGGTCCAGTTGGAGGACCAGACCCAGCAGGGAGAGCATCATTCCGACCAGGTACACCGAGCGGACGCGCCGGAGCTGGCGTACAGCGCGAGGGGCGAGAGCTACACGCTTCATGAAGGCCATGGATGGCTGATACCCAACCGGCGCCCGCCCACGCGCCGGAAGGCGTGCTTCACCGCGCCTGTCACCCGGCTGACCCGCCTCACCCGGACGTCCGCCCTCCTCCGCGAGGCAAACCGACCCACAACGCCGCACCGGCAGCCACCTGCTGGCAGAACGGACGCTTGGACGGCTACCGTCTCCACGCTCTCGGGCACGACGTACTCGGGCCGGCGCTTCCGGGCCACGATGACTCGGGACTTCCCCACTCCGAGCGGCGCGGACGAGGCGGTGCGGTGCCGGGCGAACCTCGGGGCTACGGAATTCGCCTCGTACGGGCGAGCGTGCCGCCGGGCGTAATTCGGTGGTCCGTCCGTAGCCTCCGTGGTTACGGTGTCCGCACCTCCGCCGCGGTGCCGACCGCAGGTGACCTCTGGGCGTCAGCCCTGGAAAGCAGTTGATGTATGCCCCGGCCAGTGATTCCGAGCCTCCCTCGTCGCGCCTGTGGCGCCGGGACGACCGGGCCTGACCGCATGCGCAGCCGTACGTTCACCGTCTGCTGACGCTCCACGGCCTACGGCCCTTCCCCACGCCCTTGGACGCTCCGGCCCTCCGCCGCGAGGGGTGCTCGGTACTTCCCTGCTGCTTTGTTCCTCACCTTCGGCAAGGAGTATCCGGGTGTCACACGACCACCTCCAGCACCGCTCAGCCATGTCCTCCCTCTCCACCTTCACCTGCGTCCGCTGCGGACTGACCGTCGCCGCGTTCGCTCCCGACAGCAGCCGGCGCAACCACTGCCCCAGCTGCCTGCACTCCCAGCACCTCGTCGACCACGTCGAGGGCGGCCCCTCCGACTGCGAGGGCCGGATGACCCCGATCTCCATCGCGGTGCTCCGCACCGGTGACTGGATGGTCGTCCACCGCTGTGTCCGCTGCGACGAGCTGACCTCGAACCCCGTCTGCGGGGACGACAACCAGCTCATCCTGATGCGGATGGCCGTACGTCCCCTCGCGCAGCCGCCGTTCCCGCTCGAAGCATTCGGTGACCTGTGACGCGGCGCAGAGCCCGGCCGACCGGGCAGCGCCGGCCCCAGCGGGCGAAGGACGTCCTCCACGGGCCGGCCGGGGCGCGCGGCGACGCGTTCCGGTGTGTCGGCTGCCGACTCGATGTCTCCCTGGTCGCGCCCGGCACCGCCCACCGCAACCACTGCCCGTCCTGCCTGGTCAGCCTGGACGTCGACCGGCGGGTGCCGGGTGACCGGGCGGCGGGCTGCGGCGGACGGATGACGGCGCTGAGCCTGTCGGTGCGGCAGGACGGGGAGTGGATGCTCATCCACCTCTGCCTGACCTGCGGCGAACTCAGTGCCAATCGCATCGCGGGCGACGACAACGCGCTGGCCCTGATCCGGCTGGCGCTGCGGCCGCTCGCGGACGCCGGTATCCCCGCGCGGGTCATGCTCGCCCTGTGATCCGCGAAGAGTGCGGGAAGAGTGCGTGACTGGGGCCGTCCGGTGTTTGCCGGGCGGCCCCCGGAACCGTGGTTCGTCAGCCAACGGTCCCAGAGAGCCACCGGTCCGAAAGCGGGGGCCGGAAAGCAAGAATGGGGCCCGGCCTCGCGGCCGGACCCCCCTCGCTTTCCCCCCGTCGGGTCTTCCCGTTCCCCCCGGACCCCTCCCCGGAAGTCCCGACGCCATGTGTGACCCGGGAGGGTACGCAAAGGTTGCAGCCCTTTACGATCTCTTTACCTTCGGCCTCGGTCAACGCTCTCAGCAGGCATGTTGCAGGTAGCGGTCCGCCACTTCGGCCAGGACTTCGGCCCCGTCACGGGCCCAGAGCTCCTCGTTGAAGATCTCCACCTCGATCGGGCCGTCGTAGCCTGCGGATTCCACTTGCCGGCGGATCGAGCGGAGGTCCACGCTTCCGTCGCCCAGTTGGCCCCGGCCCAGCAGAACGCCCGCCGGGAGCGGGGTGATCCAGTCGGCCAGCTGGAAGGAGTGGATGCGGCCTCCCGCTCCGGCGCGAGCGATCTGCGCGGGGGCCCGGTCGTCCCACCAGACGTGGTAGGTGTCGACGACCACACCCACCTGGTGGGCCGGGAAGCGCTCGGCCAGGTCCAGGGCCTGGCCGAGCGTCGAGACCACGCAGCGGTCCGAGGCGAACATGGGGTGCAGCGGTTCGACCGCCAGGCGTACGCCGCGCTCCGTCGCGTACGGGGCGAGTTCGGCCAGCGCGTCGGCCACCCGCTCCCGTGCGCCGTACAGGTCGCGGCTGCCGGGCGGGAGGCCGCCGGAGACCAGGACCAGGGTGTCCGTGGACAGGGCCGCCGCCTCGTCCACCGCCCGCCGGTTGTCGTCCAGGGCGCGGGTCCGCCCGGCCGGGTCCAGGACGGTGAAGAAGCCGCCCCGGCAGAGGCTGGTGACGGTGAGCCCGGCGTCCGCGAGGAGCGTCGCCGTGCGCTCGACGCCGTACGCCTGCACCGGAGCCCGCCACAGGCCGACCTTGCCGATGCCCGCCTTGACGCAGCCCTGCGCCAGCTCGGGCAGCGACCACTGCTTGACGGTCTCCTGGTTGAGCGAGAGGCGGGAGAGGGGATCGGGCGCGGGTGGCCGTGGGGTCGTCGTCATGGTGTTCGTCCGTGGACCGCGAGGAGCGCTCGCATACGGTGTGCCGCCAGGTCCGGGTCGGGGAACAGGCCCAGCCCGTCCGCCAGTTCGTACGCCTTCGCCAGGTGCGGCAGCGAGCGCGCCGACTGGAGGCCGCCCGCCATCGTGAAGTGGCTCTGGTGGCCGGCCAGCCAGGCCAGGAGCACCACGCCCGTCTTGTAGAAGCGGGTGGGTGGCCGGAAGAGGTGGCGGGAGAGTTCGACCGTGGGGTCGAGGAGGGCGCGGAAGCCTGCGGTGTCGCCTGTGTCCAGTACCCGTACCGCGTGTGCCGCCAGCGGGCCCAGCGGGTCGAAGATGCCCAACAGCGCGTGGCTGAAGCCGCGTTCGTCGCCCGCGATCAGCTCCGGGTAGGTGAAGTCGTCACCGGTGTAGCAGCGCACCCCGCTCGGGAGGCGGCGGCGGACGTCGATCTCGCGGGCCGCGTCCAGCAGGGAGATCTTGATGCCGTCGACCTTGTCCGGGTGCCCGGCGATGACCTCCAGGAACGTGTCCGTCGCCTCGTCCAGGTCGGTGCTGCCCCAGTAGCCCTCCAGGGCCGGGTCGAACATCGGGCCCAGCCAGTGCAGGATCACCGGCTCCGACGCCTGGCGCAGGAGGTGCGCGTACGTGGACAGGTAGTCCTCCGGGCCCCGCGCCGCGCGGGCCAGGGCGCGGGACGCCATCAGGATCGGCTGTACGCCGTTCTCCTCGGCGAGGGCCAGCTGTTCCTCGTAGGCCGTGCGGACGTCGGCGAGTGCTGGTCCGCCGGTCGGCCCGGCATCCGTCGGTGCCGGACCGCCGGTCGGCCGCAGCTGGTCGGTGCCGACGTCGCAGGCGATCCTGCCGCCCACCGCCTTGGCCTCCGCCGCCGAGCGGCGGATCAGTTCGGCCGCGCCCGCCCAGTCCAGGCCCATCCCCCGCTGCGCGGTGTCCATCGCCTCCGCGACGCCCAGGCCGTGCGCCCAGAGGTGGCGGCGGAAGGCCAGCGTGGCCTCCCAGTCGACGGCCGCCGCGTCGTCGGGGCTGATGTCGGCGTACGGGTCCGCGACCACGTGGGCCGCCGAGAAGACCGTACGGGAGGTGGGCGGGAGCGCGGTGGGGGCGAGGTCGAGCGGGGTGGCGCGGGGGGTGTAGGGGCCCTGGGGCAGGTGGATGGTCATCGTCATGGCCGCGGCTCCCCGGCGTTCCGTCGGCCGGAGGGGACAGCGGCGGGGGCCGCGCCCTCGCCGAGGTGGCGGGTCACCGTCGCGGGGGCCGCGCCCTCGCGGAGGTGGCGGGTCACCGTCGCGGGGCCCGCGCCCTCGCGGAGGTGGCGGGTCACAGCGTAGCTCCGGCACCTCGAAGCGGCGGCCCTCGGCGGACGACTTCAGTCCCAGTTCGGCGAGTTGGACGCCCCGCGCGCCCGCCAGCAGGTCCCACGTGTACGGCTCGTCCAGGGCGACATGGCGCAGGAACAGCTCCCACTGCGCCTTGAAGCCGTTGTCGAACTCCTGGTTGTCGGGGATCTCCCGCCACTGGTCGCGGAAGGACTCGGTGACCGGGAGGTCCGGGTTCCAGACCGGCTTCGGTGTCGAGGAGCGGTGCTGGACGCGGCAGTTGCGCAGGCCCGCCACGGCGGAGCCGTGCGTACCGTCGACCTGGAACTCCACCAGCTCGTCGCGGTTGACCCGGACCGCCCAGGAGGAGTTGATCTGCGCGACCGCCCCGCCCGCCAGCTCGAAGATCCCGTACGCGGCGTCGTCGGCGGTCGCCTCGTACGGCTTGCCGTGCTCGTCCCAGCGCCGCGGAACGTGCGTCCGCACATGGGCCGTTACGGAGGTGACCTGGCCGAACAGCTCGTGGAGCACGTACTCCCAGTGCGGGAACATGTCCACGACGATGCCGCCGCCGTCCTCCGCGCGGTAGTTCCAGGAGGGGCGCTGGGCCTCCTGCCAGTCGCCTTCGAAGACCCAGTAGCCGAACTCCCCGCGTACGGACAGGATCTCGCCGAAGAAGCCGCCGTCGATCAGGCGCTTCAGCTTCAGCAGGCCCGGCAGGAAGATCTTGTCCTGGACCACGCCGTGCTTGATGCCCGCGTCCCGGGCGAGCCGGGCCAGGTCGAGGGCCCCCGCGGCATCGGTGGCGGTCGGCTTCTCGGTGTAGACGTGTCTGCCCGCCGCGATCGCCTTCTTGACCGCCTCCACCCGGGCCGAGGTGACCTGGGCGTCGAAGTAGAGGTCGATCGTGTCGTCCGCGAGCACCGCGTCCAGGTCCGTCGACCACTCGGTCAGGCCGTGCCGCTCGGCGAGTTCCGCCAAGGCGTGACCGCGCCGGCCGACGAGCACGGGTTCGGGCCACAGCACCTCGCCCCCGCCGAGATCCAGGCCTCCCTGTTCGCGGATCGCCAGGATCGAACGCACCATGTGCTGCCGGTACCCCATGCGTCCGGTGACGCCGTTCATGGCGATGCGCACTGTCCTGCGTGTCACGAAAGTCCCTCCATACAGCCGTAGCAAGCGCTTTCTATACGAGATGACGCTAGCCTGCCGACAGCGGCCGGACAAGAGGTCGCCGCACGGCACCCTCACGGAGGACAGCGATGACAGTCACCCTGGCGGACGTGGCGGCTCGCGCCCGGGTGTCCCCGGCCACCGTCTCCCGCGTGCTGAACGGCAACTACCCGGTCGCCGCCTCGACCCGGGAGCGGGTCCTGCGGGCGGTGGACGACCTGGACTACGTGCTCAACGGGCCGGCCAGCTCCCTGGCGGCCGCCACATCGGACCTGGTCGGCATCCTGGTCAACGACATCGCCGACCCCTTCTTCGGGATCATGGCGGGGGCCGCCCAGACCCAGATCGGCGGGCCCGGGGACGGCTCCGGGCGGGCGGGCGGCGAGAAGCTGGCCGTCATCTGCAACACCGGCGGCTCCCCCGAACGCGAACTCACCTATCTCACCCTCCTCCAGCGCCAGCGCGCCGCCGCCGTCGTGCTCACCGGCGGCGCGGTCGAGAACCCGGCGCACCAGGCCGCGATGGCCGCGAAGCTGGCCAAGCTCGCGGACGCCGGCACCCGGATCGTCTTCTGCGGCCGGCCCCCGCTGCCCGAGGGGGACGCCCTCGTCGCCGCGCTCGCCTTCGACAACCGGGGCGGCGGCCGGCGCCTGACCGAGCACCTGATCTCGCTGGGCCACCGCAGGATCGGGTACGTCGCCGGGCCCCCGGAGCGCACCACCACCCGGCACCGGCTGGAGGGCCACCGCGCGGCCCTGCGGGGCGCGGGACTCCAGGCGGAGGCCGGTGACCAGGAGCGGCTGACCGTGCACGGGCCCTACGACCGGCGCTCCGGGTACGAGGCCACCCTCGACATACTGCGCCGGGACCCGGACGTGACCGCCGTCGTCGCCGCCAACGACACCGTCGCGCTGGGCGCCTGCGCCGCCGTACGGGACCAGGGGCTGCGCATCCCGCAGGACATCTCGGTGGCGGGCTTCGACGACCTGCCGTTCTCGGTGGACGCCGTGCCCGCTCTGACCACCGTGCGGCTGCCGCTCTTCGAGGCGGGCGCGCGGGCGGGCCGGCTCGCCATGGGAAAGGAGAACCCGCCGCCCGGCGGCATCGCCACCATCGCGGCCGAGCTGATGATCCGGGGGTCGACGGCCCCGCCCCGGGTGGGCTGAGGCCGGCGGGGGGGGCTGCTCCGGGAGGGCTCGGCCGGCCGGGGGGCGAAAGATGGGGGCAACTCCCCCATGCGCCCCGGGCGCCTCCCCCACCAGGATGGACGCGAGCGGTCCGGTGGGCCGCTCCCGACCTGGGAGGTGCGGTGGAGAAGGAACTGATCGGCAGCGGCGGTACGGGGGCTGCTGCCCGTCTCGCTCCCCCGGCCGCGAACGGGACCGCGGCGGCGGTACGTACGAACGGGACGGGCGGAGCCCACACCGTCGGCGGGTGTGCTCGCGCCACCACCGGCCCGGGCGCCTGCCCCGCCACCGGCCCCGACACCGGTAACGGTCCCTGGTGGCTTCCCGGAGTCGTCGGGGAACTGCCCCTGGGTGAGCCCGACTGGGTGTGCTTCGTCCGGGACGTCATCGCCGACGCACCGCCCCGGGCCGTCGTCCCCGCGCGGGACTACCCCGGACTCTCCGGATTCGCCCTCGTCGTGGCCCCGTTCGCCGAACGGGCCGCCGCGCGGCTGCTGACCTCGCCCTCGAACAACGCCGTACGGGCCGGGACCGCCGTCGGGCTCGCCCCCGTACTGGAGGACTTCCGGTCCCATCTGACCCGGCGGCTGGCCCGGCTCGCGGCGCGGACGCTCGTGCTGGAGCTGCACAAGGCGCGGCGGGCGGGGCGGCTGGCCGGGGACGGGCCGAAGGAGCGGTTCCGGGACTTCCTGCGGCTGACGGCCGGGCGGGACGGGCTCGCGGCCTTCCTCACCGGCTATCCCGTACTGGCCCGTGTCCTGGCCCGGGCGAGCCTGGCCGCCGCCGACGCCTTGACCGAGATGCTGGGCCGGCTCGCCGACGACCGGGAGCTGCTGGCCGCCTCCGGTGTGCTCGGCGACCGGGGGGCGGGGGGCGCGCCGGGGGCTCTCGGCGGCGGGCGGGGGCCCGGGTCGCTGACCGGCGTCGAGGCCGGTGCGGGTGACAGCCATCGCGGGGGCCGCTCGGTGATGCTGCTGCGGTTCACCGACGGCACCCGGCTCGTCTACAAGCCGCGCCCGCTCGCGGCGCACCGGCACTTCAACACCGTCCTGGAGTGGTTCGGTTCCCTGCCCGGGACACCGTCGCCGCGGGCGCTGCGGGTGCTGGACCGGGGCGACTACGGGTGGGTGGAGTTCGTCGAGGAGCGGCCCTGCACCTCGCCGGCCGAGACCCATCTCTTCTACCGGCGCCAAGGCGCGCTGCTGGCCCTGCTCCACCTGCTGGACGGGACCGATCTGCACCAGGAGAACCTGATCGCCTGCGGGGCGCACCCGGTCCTGGTGGACGTGGAGACCCTGTTCCACCCGCCGCTCTCCCAGGCGCACTCCGCCGACCCCGCCGCCCGTGCCCTGCACGCCTCGGTCCACCGGGTCGGGCTGCTGCCCCAGCTGCTGGTCGGGGACTCGGCCGCGCTCGACGTCTCCGCCATCGGCGGCGGCCGGGCCGCCTCCTCCCCGATCGAGACGGCCGACTGGGCGGACGCGGGCACGGACACCATGCGGCTGGTGCGGCGCTCGGCGCGGTTCACCGAGTCCGCCAACCGGCCCCGGCTGGAAGGGGTCGCGGCCGACCCGTCCGCGTACACCGACTCCCTGTGCGAGGGGTTCCGGGCCGGCTACACCGCGATCAGCGACTACCGTGACGAACTTCTAGGCCAACGGGGCCTGTTGACCGCCTTCGCGCAGGACGAGGTACGGGTGGTGCTCCGGCCGACCTGGACCTACACCACCCTGCTCGACGAGTCGACCCACCCCGACCTGATGCGGGACGCCGCCGAGCGCCACCAGGTCCTGTCCCTGCTGCGCACCCCGGCCCTGGGGGTGCCCGCGCTGCCCGGTCTGGAGGACGAGGAGATCGAGGAGCTGTGGGCCGGTGACGTGCCGGTCTTCCTGACCCGGCCGGGCGCCACGGAGCTGTGGAGCGGCACCGGGCGCGGGGTGCCGGTCGCACCGGGGCCCACCGGGCTGGTCCGGGTCGAGGAGAAGGTGCGGGCCATGGACACGGTGGACCGCCAGGACCAGGAACGGATCATCCGGGCCGCCATGGTGTCCACCTCGCCCGAGCCGCCGCACCGGGCGGGCGGTACCGCGCGGGCCCGGACGGCCGCCACCGCGCCCGAGCCGGAGCAACTCCTCTCCGCCGCACGCTCGGTGGGCGACCAGCTCGTCTCCCTCGCCTACCGGCACAAGGACCGCACCAACTGGATCGGCCTGGAACTCCTCGGCGAACGCTACTGGCGCCTCACGCCGATGGCGGCCGACCTCGCCGGCGGCTACACCGGCCCCGCGCTCTTCCTCGCCCAGCTGGCCGCCCTCACCGGCGCCGAGCGGTACGCCGAGACGGCCCGCGAGGCGCTGGCCCCGGTGCCCGGACTGCTGGACGCGCTGCACGGCCGGGTGGACGACCTCGCGGTGCTGGGCTCGGGGGCCTTCGCGGGCCTCGGCGGCATCGCGTACGCCCTGGCCGAGGTGGGTTCGCTGCTCGGCGACCGTACGGTGGGCGACCTGGCGGGCCCGGCCACCCGGCTGGCCTGCGCGGCGAGCGCCGCCGAGGACGGGTACGGGGTGCGCGGCGGGGCGGCCGGCGGGCTGGCCTGTCTGCTCGCGGTGCACCGCACCACCGGCCGGCCCGAGGCCTGGCGGGGGGCCGAGCGGTGCGCCGAGCGGATCTCCGTCGCCCCGCTCCCGGTGGCCGGGGGCTTCGCGGAGGGGGCCGCGGGCGTCGGCTGGGCGCTGCTGCGCTTCGCCGCGGCGGGGGGTGGTGAGCAGTACCGTACGGCGGGGCTGCGGGCCCTGCGCCGGGCGACCGTCGAGGTGACCGGTGGCCGGGCCTGGTGCGAGGGGGCCGCCGGGGTGGCCCTCGCGGTCGCGGACAGCCCGGACGCGCTCGCCGATCCGGACCTGTCCGGCTGGCTGGCGGAGCAGGCCGGTGAGCTGGCGGACTGCGCCCCGCTCGCCGACGACAGCCTCTGCCACGGTGAGCTCGGCCTGCTGGAACTGCTCGGCCACAGCGCCCTGACCGGCGACCGCACACCGTGGGTGCGCCGGGCCGGGACCCTGCTGGCCGCCGCCGACCGGACGGGCCCGCGCTGCGGGGCCCCCGGACACGTTCCGCACCCGGGGCTGCTCACCGGCCTCTCGGGGATCGGGCACGGACTGCTGCGGGCGGGGTTCCCCGACCGGATCGGCTCCGCGCTGCTGCTCAACCCGTCCGCGGGGGCCGCGTGATCCCTCGGGCCCGTGGCCGGTCAGTCTTTCCACCCGTACCGCAGCACTGTGTTGACCTACCGTCAGAAACTCCGGCAGAGAATGAGGCAGAGATGACGCACATCGGCGAATCGGCGATGCAGGGATCCGGCAAGCCCGCGCACGAGGGCTCCTACGACCACCCGGCCGGTCAGATATCCCTCGGCATCGGCGGCGGGCTGGGGATGCGCAGCAGGCTCCTGAGCGCTTCGGAGGGCGAGACGGGCAACACCATCGACCTGCCGTGGACCACCATGATTCCCCTTTAGCCACCCTAGGGCCGCATTGTGGCGCATTGGACCACTGCCGCATGAGTTACGACTCAAGTAGCCTGCGGCCATGCGTGCCACTTCGCCGGTCATCGTCGGGCGGGACGAGGAGATCGGCCTGCTGAGCAGCGCCCTGGACGCCGTACGACGGCGTTCGGGGCGCGCCTTGTTCTTCGTCGGTGAGGCGGGGATCGGTAAGTCCCGGCTGACGGGTGAATGCGCTTACCGCGCCTATGGACTGGGCATGCCGGTGCTGCGGGGCCGGGCCACCTCGACCGGCCTCGTCGTGCCGTTCCGGCCGCTGGTGGAAGCGCTCTCCTCCCGTTTCCGGGCCGCCGGCACACCGACCGACCCCGAGCTGGCCCCGTACCATCCCGCGCTGGCCCGGCTGGTCCCCGAGTGGCGCCAGGAGGCCTCCCCCGGCTATCCGGAGACCGTCGTCGAGCTGGCGGAGGCGCTGCTGCGGCTGCTGTCCGTGCTGGGCCGGGAGTCCGGCTGCGCGATCCTGCTGGAGGACCTCCACGACAGCGACACGGAGACCGTCGCGGTCGTCGAGTACGTCATCGACAACCTCGCCGACCTGCCGATCCTGCTGCTGGGCACCCTGCGCCCGGAGCCGGGGGCCGCGCTCGACCTCGTACGGTCCGCCGAGCGCCGCCAGGCCGCTGTCGTCGGTGAGCTGAAGCCGCTCGGCGACGACCAGACGCAGGCGCTGACCGGCGCCTGCCTGGAGGCGCCGCCGGAGGAGATACCCCCGGTGGTGCACCAGCGGCTGGCCGAACGCGCGGGCGGCAACCCGTACCTGGTGGAGGTGCTGCTCGCGGATCTGCTCGACACCGGCCAGTTGCGCCGGGCGGAGGGCGGCTGGGAGGCGGCCGACGATCCCGGCGGGCCGGTCCCCTCGGGCATCGTGCGGAGCTGGACCCGCAGACTCGACCGGCTGGACGAGCCGGTCCGGGACCTCTTACTCGCGGCGGCCACCCTGGGCGGCCAGTTCTCGGTCTCGGTGCTCCAGACCGTCACCGGTTTCGAGGACCGGGCCCTCTTCACCCATCTGCGGTCCGCCGTCGAGGCGGGCGTGATCGCCCCCGACGGCGCCGCCCCCGACCGCTACGCCTTCCGGCACTCGCTCACCGCCGAGGCCCTGATCTCCTCCCTGGCCCCCGCCGAGCGCGCCTCGCTCGCCCGCCGCGCCGCCGGGGCGATCGAGCACTCCGGCCACCCGCTCGACGAGGACGGCCAGCAGCTCGCCGCCTCCCTCCACCTGGCCGCGGGCAACCGGGCGGGTGCCGCGCTGCGGTTCGCGGAGGCCGGAAGACGGATGCTCGCCTCAGGGGCCCACGGCTCGGCCGTGGTGCTGCTGGAGCGGGCCTGCCCCCTGGCCGCCGACGCCGACCGGGCCGCCATCGCCGAGTCCCTGGCGGTCGCCCGGGCCGAGGGCGGCGATCTGGACGCCGCACTGGAGCTGGCGGAGTCACTGCCTCCCGTCCCGGCCCGCACCGAGGCCGCCGACCGGCGCGGCGAGGTCCACATCAAGATCGCGTGGGTGGCCGTCATGGCCGAGCGGGCGGCCGACGCGGCCCGCCAGATCGACGCCGCCCGCACCCTGCTCGGCCACGAACCGGCCCCCGGCCGCCGGGCCGCGCTCGCCGTCGCCGACGCCCACCTCGCGCTGCTGCCCGGACAGGAGCACCGGTGCCCCTCGGAGACCGAGCGGGCCGCCCGGGAGGCCGCGGAGATCGCCGAGGCCGAAGGGCTGCCCGTGGTCGCCTGCCAGGCTTGGCAGTTGCTGGCGCTGCTGCTGCGGGAACGGGGGTTCGACGCGGCGGACGCCTGCCTGGAGCGGATGCTCGCGCTCTCCACCGAACATGCCCTGCCCGTCTGGCGGGTGGAGGCGCTGGTGCGGCTGGGGGCCAACGCCTTCATGCGGACGGGGGACGCCTCCCGGCTGCGCTCGGCGCGGGCCGCGGCCACCGAGCTTGGCGCGCTGTTGCTGACGCAGACGGTGGACGGGCTGCTCGCGATGAACGCGGTGCTCTGCGCCCGCTGGGACGAGGCGCAGGAGATCATCGACCGCTCGCTGGAGGCCAGCGCCCGGGTCGGCAACCTCTCCGCCCACCGCTATCTGCTGCTCTCCGCCGCCACGATGGCCGCGCACCGGGGTCGGCGGCGGGACATGGAGCGGGCGCTGGCCGCGTTCCGGCGGGCGGGCGGTGAGCAGTCCCTGCTCGTGCCGCACCAGTTGGGGCTGTGCAAGGCGATCGGCGCCCTGCTGGAGGAGGACCGGGAGCGGGCGCTCCTGGGGCTGGACGCGGTGCTGGCCTGGGAGCGGGACCACCCCAGCTACTTCTACCTGAGCGGGAGTTACGGGCTGCGCCCCTTCCTGCGGGTGCTGTCGGGTGCGGCGGACCGGGACGAGTTCGACGCCGTACGCGCCTCGCCCGGGGCCGGTCTGGCGTGGAACGGGCAGTTCCTGGAGTTGGCGGACGCGGTGTTGCTGGGCCGGGCCGGCGACCCGGCGGGGGCCGCCCGTCTGGTGGCCTCCTTCGACGCCCGGGCCGCGCCCTTCCCGGTCGCCCGCCACCTCGGCCTGCGCCTGGTCGCGGACGCGGCGGGCGCCGACGGGTGGGGGGAGCCGGTGGCCTGGCTGCGCCGGGCGGAGGAGTTCTTCTACGGGGTCGGGGTGCAGCCGGTCGCCTCCGCGTGCCGGGCGGCGTTGCGGCAGGCGGGGGCGAGCGTCACCCAGCACCGGGGCGGCTGGGACCGCATCCCGCTGACGCTGCGGACCAGTGGGGTGACCCCGCGCGAGTACGAGGTGTTCGTGCTGCTCCCGGAGCGGCCGGGCAACCAGCAGATCGCCCGGCGGCTCTCCATCTCGCCGCGCACGGTGGAGAAGCACATGGCCAGCCTGCTCAGCAAGACGGGCCGGGCGGACCGCTCGGCGTTGTGCGAGTTCGCGGCGGAGTGCGCGGTCGAACCGGCCTGAGCGCCACGGGTGGCAGGCGTGGGCGGCCTGCGAGGGCGGGGGTTTGGGCGGCCTGCGGGGGCGGGGACGGGGGCGACAGGTGGCCTGAGCGCCGCGAGCGGCAGACGTGGGCGGCCTGCGGGGGCGGGGGTTTGGGCGGCCTGCGGGGGCGGGGACAAGGGCGACAGGTGGCCTGAGCGCCGCGGGTGGCAGGCGGGGGCGGCCTGCGGGGGCGTAGGCGGGGGCGGCCCGCGGGCCGGGGGTCTGCCCCCACAACATGGGGGCGCGGGGCGGTTTCGGTCGGGTGTGCGGGCGGAACATGCGGGCAGTCCCCCGATGTGCCGGTGCCCGTAGGGCGCCAGGATCGAGGTGTGCGTACGGCAGTCTGCCGCCCGTCCCCGCTTCCGGAGGCCCGCTGATGACCCGACCTCCCGCCCGTCCGGCCCCCGCCGGTGCGGTGTACTTCTCGCTGCTCGGTCCGCTCACCGCCGTACGGGACGGCCGTCCGCTCCCGCTCGGGCCGCGCAAACAACGCCTCGTCCTCGCCACGCTGCTCTCCCGCCCCAACACCCCGGTCCCGGTCGATGTGCTGACCGACGCGGTGTGGCCGGACGACCCTCCCCGCACCGCGCGCAAGAACCTCCAGGTCTATGTGAGCGCCGCCCGCGCCCTGCTGGGCAGCACCGGGGGCGGCGACCGGGTCGTGCACGGCTGCGGCGGCTACCGGCTCAGCATCGACGAGGGCGAGCTGGACACCCTGCGCTTCCGGTCCCTGGCCCGCGCCGGGCGGGCCGCCGGTGAACGCGGTGACCTGCGGACGGCGGCCCGGCTGCTGCGCGAGGCGCTGGACCTGTGGGAGGGGCCGCCGCTGAACGACCTGCGGGACTCCACCGGGGTGGCCGAGGAGGCCGAGCGGCTGGAGGCCCGCTGTCTGACCGTGTACGAGGACTGGGCCGAGACCGAGATCGAGCTCGGCCGGGCCGCCGTCGCGGTGGACGGCCTGCGGGATCTGGTGGAGCGCCATCCGCTGCGGGAGCGGCTGAGGGCGGCCTGGATGAACTCGCTGCACCAGTCCGGGCGGCAGGCGGAGGCGCTGGCGGTGTACGACGACTACCGGCAGCTCCTGGCGCGGGAGCTGGGGCTGGAGCCGAGTCCGGCGATGGCGTCCCTGTACAAGGCGATGCTCGGCCGGGGCCGTGCGCCCCGGTCCGCCGGGACCTCCCGGGACACCGCGCGCGGTACGGCGCTGCCCGCCGCCCCCAGGGACTTCACCGGCCGCCGCGAGGAACTGCGCGACCTGCTCGCGGTGCTGGGCTCCCCGGACGAACGCGTGGTGGTCGTCTCGGGCCCCGCCGGCTCCGGCAAGTCGGCCCTCGCCCTGCGGGCGGCCCATCTGCTCGGCGACGGTTTCCACGACGGCCGGTTCCACGTCCAGGTCCGGCGCGAGAACGGCACGGCCCGCACCCCGGCCGAAGTCCTGGGCGAGCTGGGGCGGTTGTGCGGGGTGCGGGTCCCGGTGGTTCCGGCGGGGCCGGCCGGGGCGGAGGGCGGGCCGGCCGCGGCGGTGTCGCAGGAGGCGGAGGACGCCTGGCAGGAGTGGCTGTCGCTGCACCGGGCGCTGATCGTCCTCGACGACGTACCGGACGAGGCTTCCGTACGCGGGCTGCTGCCCCGGTCCGGGCCGTCCTCGGTGGTGCTCACGGCGCGCGGGCAGCTGGCGGGGCTCGCCCCCGTGCACCGGATCGCCCTGGCCGCCCTGGCGGACGGCGAGGCGCTGGAGCTGCTGGGCCGGCTGATCGGGCCCGGGCGGCTGCGGACGGACCCGGGGGCGGCCCTGCGGATCGTGCGGGCCTGCGGGGCGCTGCCGTTGGGGGTGGGGGTGAGCGGGATGCGGCTGGCGGTGCTGCGCCATCTGCCGCTGGCGGAGTACGCGGACCGGCTCGGCGACCCGTCGGCGGCCCTGGACGAGCTGGTCGCCGGGGACGTCTCCGTACGGCTGCGCATGGCGTGCGGCTGGCAGGACCTGGCCCCGGACGACCGGCGGGCGCTGGGGCGGCTGGCCGGTCCCGCTCAGGCGGGCGGCTTCACCCTGGACGGGGCGATGGAGGCGCTGGGGTGCGAGGAGCGGGCCGCGATCCGTACCGTCGAGTCGCTGATCGACGCGGGGGCGGTGACCTCGCCGGCCGGGGAGGTCACCGCGCACGCCGCGCTGTACGAAGTGCCGCGGCTGCTCTGCCTGTACGCCCGGGAGCGGGCGGGGCTGGAGGGGGCGTGAGCCGGCCCTCACCCCAGGGTGAGCAGGTCCAGCAGGCCGGGGCCGAGCATGCCGGGGCCGGCGGTCCTGGCGGTCTCGTCCGTCCCACCGGTCCCGTCCGTTCCGCCCGACAGGAAGTCCAGGGACAGCAGCAGTCCGGCCGCCCCCGTGGCCAGGTCGGCGGAGCAGCGCCGCAGCGTGGCGCCCGGGACGAGCAGCCGGTCCTCGTCGGCGACCAGGTGCCAGGTCAGGTTCCGTACGGAGGCCAGCACCTCGGGCCCCGTACGGCCGTCGGGTGACAGCTGTCCCGCCGTGGCGACGAGTCCCGCCCGCCCCGTGAACAGCCCTGGCTCCCGGACGAACTCCATGGCGCAGCCCTTGCGTACGCCGGGGATCAGGGCGCGCAGGGCGGGGTCCTCGTGCCGCGCCGTGTACGTCTGGGCGAGCAGCGCCACGCCCGCGCTGCCCTGGTTCAGGTAGAGCAGATGACGCACCCCGTCCCTCACCTGGACCGTGCCGTCGTCCATGGTGACGAGGTGTCCGGCCTCACGCTCCAGGGCGGTGCGGGCGGCCTCGCGCAGCCACCCCTCGCCGGTCAGCGCGTGCAGTTCCAGGTGGAGCAGGGCGGCTCCGCACAGTCCGCGCAGCAGTCCCGCCGACTCCGGGAGGCGCACCCCGTCCACGTGCTCGCCGCGCACCAGCCGGTCCAGCTCCCGGGCGGTGCGCAGGGCGGTGTCGGTCAGCCGCTCGTCCGGGGTCGCGGAACCAGCCCGGGCCATCCGAAGAGCGGCGAGGGCGAGGCCCGCGCGCCCGGTGAACAGGTCCGCCGAGGGAACAGACGGCGCGGCGGACCGCGCCCGGTCCCACAGCTCCCGGCCCTGGTCGGCGCGGCCCAGGAGCGTGAGCACCAGGGCCGTGCCCGGCAGCCCGTCGTAGAGGCCGCCGGCTTCGGCGGGGTCCCTGCGGAACGCCGTGGCCGCGAGCCAGTCGGTCCACTCCTCCGGGACCGGGGCGCCCGTGCGGTGCAGGGCGTACAGGACCCCGGCCGCGCCGTGGGCGAGGTCGGTCCCACCGGTGGCGAAGAGGCCCGGCCCGCCCGGGAAGAGGCGGTCCGTCCGCTCGGGGGTGGCTCCGGCGTGCAGGCCGGCCAGCAGGCCGGTACGGATGCCCGCCCAGTCCACCTCCGGCCCGTCGAACAGGGCGGCCACCTCGGCCTCGCGCCGCCGTGAGGCGTCCAGGCCGTAAAGGAGTGCGGGCCTGCGCGGGCCCGCGTCGGCCGGCAGACCGTACCGCCGGCGGGCCCAGCGCTCCAGGGTCAGCGCCTTCGCCCGCTCCAGCCCGGCCATCTCCGTGAGCGGCATCAGCATGGTGAGCCAGGTCGCCCAGAGCGCGTACGCGTCGGCCTCCGCACCGGGCGTGCCGGGAGGTGCCTGGAGGCCCTGGGCACCGGCCAGCGGGGTGTCCTGGTCGTCGAGCCCGGTGGCGTACTCGAAGTCGACGAGGGCGATCCGCCCGTCCGGCCGGACGATGATGTTGGAGGGGTGCAGATCGCCGAAGCGCAGCCCGCGCGCGTGGATCGCCTCCAGCGCCCGGGAGAGCTCCCCCACCATCGCGTCGGTCCAGGCGACGTACGGGGCGAGTTCGTCCGCCGTCACCGCCCCGCGGACGAGGGCGAAGCGGGCGACGATCTCCTCCAGGAGGGTGTTCCCCTCGATGTGCTCCTCGATCAGGAAGTGGTGCTCCCAGACGGTCCGTACGCCGTACACCTCGGGTACGCAGTCCAGTCCGGCCAGTGTGGTCAGCGCCCGGTGCTCGCGGTGCAGGCGGGTGACGGCGTCGTCGCCCGCGCCGTCGAGGCCGCAGTGCGGACGCGCCTCCCGCAGCACCACGCGCCGGCCCGTCTCCCGGTCCGTGGCCAGGTAGATCCCGCCCGCGTTGGAGAACTGGAGGGCCTCGGTGACCGTGTAGGGGAAGGTGTCGTCGCGGGCGGCGGCGCGGGCCGCGAGGTGCGGGCGCAGGAACGGCGGCACCTCGACCCAGGGGGGCGTACGGAAGACGACGCCGCGCTCGTCCGGGACCAGAGCGCCGGAGAAGTCCCGCAGGGCGAGGACCCGGCGGCCCTCGGCGTCGCCGCACCAGCGGGGCACGTAGCCGCCGTAGCGCGTGTAGACCGGGGCGTCACCGATCCGCAGATCGCTGAGCACGTAGGGGCCGCTGCGCCCCGCCAGGGCCTGGGAGAGTTCCTCGGCCATCGACTGGAAGGCGGTGTCGTCGGGCGGGTAGACCGCGATGAACTTGCCCGCGCCGCTGCGGTTCATGTGCTTGTCCGCCATCAGTGACAACGCCCGGGCGCTGCGCAGGAACTTGAACGGCACGCCGTGGGACAGACAGACGCGCGCGGTGTCCCGCAGGGTGGCCTCGGCCTCGTCGGGGACGGTGGAGACATGGATCTTCCAGCCCTGTTCGGCGAGCCGGGCGTGCTCGGGGACGAGTGAGGTCCACAGCCCCACGGCCTCGCGCCGCCAGCCCGCCGGGGGCGGGTCGGTGTCGAGCCGGTAGCGGGAGTCCTCGTCGGGCAGCCGGGCCGGGGTGTCGTAGTACGTACGGTCGGCGAGGCAGTAGAGCTGGGTTTCCTGGACGCCTGGCACGCTCGGCCTCTTTTCGGGGGGTGGGGCTGCTCGGGACTCGGGACTCGGGACTCCCGGTGCGGGGGTCAGGCTCCGGGGGCGACGTGCTCCTCGCGCCCGGCGGCGGGTGCCGCTCGGTCCGCTGGTTCCGCACGGTCCGCTGGTCCCGCTCGGTCCGCTGGTTCCGCTTCCTGGGGCGGGGCGGGCCGCCGGGGCGGGGCCGGCTCGGCGCGCGCGGAGGGGGCGAAGGTCACCACGAGGGCCGACGCGGCGAGCACGCAGCCGGTCAGGGTGAAGGCCCACCGGGCGCCGAAGGACATCAGCAGGGCACCCCCGGCCAGCGGCCCGAACGGCTGGACCATGGAGGACAGGAAGCCGGCCGCGCTCTGCACCCGGCCCACCTTCTCCTCCGGGGTCACGACCAGCAGCTTCGAGAGGAACCCGATGCTGGCGACCGTCGACAGGAACATGCACAGCGCGCACATCAGCCCGGCCACCACCGGCCGGCTGAGCCAGGCCATCACCCCGGCGGCGGCCACACAGGTCCAGCAGGTGGCGACGATCAGGGTCCGGGAGTGCCGGTCGGGGCTGATCCGCGGTGCGAACAGTGCCCCGGCCAGGGCGCCCGCGGACACGCAGCTGATGACGAAGCCGCCGCCGATACCGGACCGGCCCCCGTCGGAGAACGCGGTCAGGGCGATGAAGGTGAGGGCCCCGAACGCGAAGTTCATGCCCAGGCCGAAGATGAGGAGGACCGTCCGCAGATAGGGCATCTTCCACAGGAACGCCAGGCCCGCCGTGAGTTCGCGCTTGCTGAACGCGGAGCCCGCCGTCGTCCGGGCCCGGGAGCGGGTGCGTACGAGGGCGACGCAGACGGTCGACGCGAGCAGGCCCAGCGCCTCCACCGCGAACGGCAGGGCCGGGTGGAGGCCGAACAGTGCGCCCCCGACGAGCGGCCCGACCAGCCGGGCCGTCTGGGTGCGCGCCTGGAGCCGTGCGGTGGCGGTGCCCATCTGGTCGGCGGGCACGACGGCGCGCATCAGGCCGAAGACGGCCGGCGCGTAGACGCTGCTGATCACCGCGCCCGCCGCGGCGACGAGCAGGACGAGGGCCATGGGGGCGTGCCCGGAGAAGACGGCGATGGTCAGGGCGGTGACGACACTCAGGCTGCCGATGTCGCACAGCCGCATCAGCCGGCGGCGTTCGATCCGGTCCGCCATCACCCCGCCGGGCAGCATGGTGATCAGGACGGCACCCACGGACACCATTCCGACGGCCCCGGCCTGCACGGCGGAGCCGGTCTCCCCCAGGACCAGCAGGGGAAGGGCGAGGGCGCTCATCTGCCCTCCGAGGACCGCGAAGAGGCCGCTCAGCCAGAGCAGCCGGAAGTCCCGGTTATCGCGTAGCGGCTTGGTCATCGTGGTCTCCCGGTGATGGGCGGGGTCGGTGGCGGTCGGGGGCGGTCATGGGTGGGTCGGTGAGGTGATGGGCGGGTCGGTAGCGGCCGGGGGCGCGGGTGGCCGGGAGCCCGGGTGGCCGGGGGCGAGGTCCGTTCAGCGGGGGGGCGTTGCTCGTCCGGGGCCGGAATCGACGGCGGGGCGGTTCCGTCGTGACGGAACCGCCCCACATCACCGGCCGGCCGGGCGCCACGGCGGGGAGGTCTGCCTCAGCCTCCGTGGCGCCGCCCCGGTGCGCCCGGTCAGTTCTCCAGGACGACGCTGAGCACGCTGACGCAGCTGCCCGGCACCTCGACCTTGTCGACGGAGGTCTCCTGGAGGTCCAGCACGGAGTGCGCCTCGACCTCGGGGGTCTCGGTCTCGTTGTTGTCGTCGGCCGCGGGCTTCGTGTTCTCGGACATGGTGGTCTCCGTCCACTCGTCACTGCTGGACCCGGAATCCGTCGGCTGTGTACCGCGGTCTCCGGTGCGGCTGGCCGGTGCCTGCCGTTGCCGAGAAAGTTAGGAGGGCCGGCCTGGCGGACGCTTCGGCACGGGTATGGCGGCGGTATAGGGCCAGCTCGACGGCTCCGGAACCGTGGCCCCGGACCGCCCGGCGCTCTCCGGACCCCGCCCTGACCTGCGCCCATACCGCCGCTGAAGCGCCGGCAGACCGCCGGCGAACCGGTACGGCACAGCCTGGGCGGGCGCGCACCGCCCCTCGGAGTCCGGGCGCGCCCCAGCCCCCGAAGGAGGCGGCCCGAATGGAACTCGCCGAACTCGTCGGACTGCGGCCCTTCCCGGCCGCCGGTCTGCTGCTCGGCCTCACCCGCCGCTGCCCCCTGCGGTGCTGGCACTGCTCCACCGGGTCGGACCTGACCGTGCGGGAGGAACCGGACGCCGGTCACCTGCTGCGGTTCGTGGGCTCGTTCACCGAGGAGAACCGGCCGGACGTCGTGCTGCTGACGGGCGGCGAGCCGCTGCTCCTGCCCACGCTCGCCGGCGAGCTGAGCTTCCTGGCGCGCCGCGCCGGATCGCGTACGGCGGTGCTGAGCGGCATGTTCTTCGCCCGCTCGAAGGAGATCCCGCCCGCGATCCTGCGCGCGATCGCCCAGGTCGACCACTTCTCCGCGAGCCTGGACGTCCACCACGAGCGGGAGGTGGCGCGCGCCGACGTGTTCCGGGCCCTGCACCGCATCCGGGATTCGGGCGTCCCGGTCAGCTTCCACCTCACCGGGACCGGGGCGGACGACCCGTACCTGGCCGACATCACCCGGGCCATCGACCGGGAGTTCGGCGGCCGGGTGCCGTCCCTGGTCAACGAGGTGCGGCCGTTCGGCCGGGCCGCCTCCTGGGCCCGGCCGGCGCGTACCGGCCCCGACCCGTCGGCGGCGGCGCCCTGCTCGATGGCCGCCTGGCCGGTGGTCGCGTTCGACGGCACGGTGCTGGCCTGCTGCAACCAGGACACCGTCGACCGGCGGCCCGCCCCGGCCCATCTGGACCTCGGGCACATCGGCTCCGACGACTGGGGGACCGTACGCCGACGGGCCCTGGAATCACCGGTGCTGCGGATGATCCGTACGGTCGGGCCGGCCTATCTGGCCGCCCGCTCCGGTGCCGCGCCCCGGCCGGGCTCCTACTGCGACGGGTGCCGGGCGCTGGGTGGCGACGAGAGGGTGGCGGCCGGGGCGCGTGCGGTGGCGGCCGGACCGGCGGGTGCGCTGCTCGACCTGGCCGCCGCCGAGCGCGGTGCGCGGGGCGGGCCTGAGGGGGTCGTCCGGCGGCACGGCTGCTCGGCGTACGCCCCGCTGGTGGGCACCCGGAGCGCGGGATGAGCACCGCCGTCACCGGCGTCCCGGCGCGCCTGCGGACCAAACTGCTGCTCCTGGAACCGGAGTTCCGGGGTGCGACCGCCCACATGTGGCGCCCGGAGGGGCTGTCGCCGCGCTACCGGGCGTACCTGTGCGCCATGCATGCCGTGATCCGGGCCTCCGTTCCGCTGATGGAGCTCGCCCTGCGGCGTACGTCCCGACGGCGCGGCGATCCGTTGTCGGAGCCGTTGGCCGCGTATCTGGCGCAGCACATCCAGGAGGAGGCCGGGCACGACGGCTGGCTGCTGGAGGACCTGCTCGCGGCGGGCGCGGCGCCGCACGACGCGCTCGGTCCGCTGCCGCCGCCGGACGTGGCCGCCCTCGTCGGCCCCCAGTACTACTGGATCGAGCACCACCACCCGGTGGTCCTGCTCGGCTACATCGCGGTGCTGGAGGGGTACGCGCCCGCCCCCGGGCTCACCGACCGCATCGCCGGCCTGACCGGGCTGCCCGCCGCCGCCCTGCGGACCGTACGGGAGCACGCGGCGCTCGACACGGACCACCTGGACGAGCTGTACGCGCTGCTGGAGAGGTTGCCGCTGACCCGGGACCAGGAAGCGGCCCTCGCGGTCAGCGCGCTGCACACCCTCGACGCGCTCACCCGGCTGTTCGTCCGGCTCGGGCGCTCCGCACCGGCGCCGCCGCTGCGGGGAGCCGGACCCACCCCACCGACGGGAGTCACCCGATGACCGGACCACCACCGACCGATCCCGAACGGCCGCCGACGGAGGCGGTGTTGTACGAGGCGGGGTTCGCCGTGGACCTGCTCACCGAGGAGCAGCGTTCGGTGCTGAGCGAGCTGACACCGCAGGAGCTCACCCTGCTGCTCGACGTCAAGAGCCGACTGGACGCGGTGGGTCCCGAGGTCCAGGCCCACGGCGAGATCGCCGGTGGCGCGCTGTTCTAGGCGTGCCGCGCCAGGCGTGGCGTTCGCAGGGCGTGCGGGTGCCCGCGCCAGGACGGGGGTCCGGCGCGGGCGCCTGCCGCCCGGATCGGAAGAGTTGGACCGGAAGAGTTGAGGACCCGCCATGATCTGCCCCTCGTGCCGACAGGAGCTTCCCGCCACGGCCCGGTTCTGCTCGTCCTGCGGGACGCCCTGCGCCGGTCCGGCAGCGGCGGCCCCCGCCCCCGTGCCGCCCCCCGCCGAGGACGAACGCAAGCCGGTGACCGTGCTGTTCTGCGACCTCGTGGGCTCGACCGCGCTGTCGGGGGTGCTGGACCCGGAGACCCTGCGCACGGTGACCCTGCGGTACTTCGAGGCGATGAGCGCCCAGATCACGGCGCGGGGCGGCACCCCGGAGAAGTTCATCGGGGACGCGGTCATGGCGGTGTTCGGCGTGCCGGTGGTCCGTGAGGACGACGCCCGGCGGGCCCTAGCGGCCGCGCTCGGGATGCGCCGGGCGCTGGACGCCCTCAACGAGGAGCTGCACGCCTCGCTCGGCATCCGGCTGACCACCCGGGTCGGGGTCAACACCGGTCAGGTGGTGGCCGGTTCGGATGCCACGGCACGGCAGGCCCTGGTCTCCGGGGAGGTCGTCAACATCGCTGCCCGCCTCGAACAGAACGCCGGCCCCGGCGAGATCCTCATCGGCCCCGAGACCCTCCTCGCCGCCGGCCCCACGGTGAAGGCCGAGGCCACCGGCCCGCTCCGGCTGAAGGGCAAGCGCGAGAGCGTGGCGGCGTACCGGCTGCTCGGGCTGGGGGCGGACGACCCCGAGCTGCTGCGCCGCTTCGACGCCCCCTTCGTCGGCCGCATCTTCGAACTGGACGCCTTGGAAGAGGCGTTGGAGCAGACCGTGCGAGGTGAACGCCCCGGTCTGCTGCGGGTGACCGGCGAGGCGGGCATCGGCAAGACCCGGCTGGTACGGGAGTGGCTGACGCGCCGCAGCGGGGCGGGCGCCCTCGCGTACGGGGCGGGCCGCTGCCGCACCTACGGGGACCACGGCACCCTGGCCCCCCTCGCCGACGCCGTCCGCCCCCTGCTCCCCGACGCCGACGCCCCGGTGGATGAGGCGGCCGACGACGCGATGGCCCTGCTCTCCGGAGGCCTCCTGCGCGACGGCACGCCGAACGCGTCCTTCGAGGACATGTGCGCCGCGCTGACGGTGGTCCTGAAGCGGTCGGCCGGGGCCCGGCCGGTGGTCCTGGTGCTCGACGACTGGCACGCGGCGGCGCCCCTGCTGGTCCGGACGGTGGACCGGCTCACGAGCGGGTCCGGTCCTGGCCGGGCGCTGGTGATCTGCGCGGGCCGCCCGGAGGGGCCGGCCGCACCAGGCGCGGCGTACCGGAAACAGGGGCACCTCCAGCTCACCGGTCTCCCCCGCGAGGAGGCGGCCCGGCTCGCCGCCGGCCTGGCGCGGCTCGACGGACGCCCCGCCCCGGCCGACGACCGGCTCCTCACCCGCGCCGAGGGCAACCCGCTCTATCTGGAACAGCTCCTGGTCGGCGAGCGCGCGGCCGTTGTCGGCCCGGCGGCGGAGGGTGAGCTGCCGCCCACGCTCCAGGCCCTGCTGGGCGCCCGGATCGGCGCGCTGGCCCGGGCCGAGCGCGCGGTGGTGGATCTTGCGGCGGTGATCGGCCGGGAGTTCGCGGCGGCGGAGCTGGTGCGGCTGGAGCTGGCGGTACGGACGGCGGAGCAGCCCGGGTCGGGGGCTTCCGCCGAGGCGTACGGGTCCCAGGAGCGCCACCGGGTCGACGCGGCGCTCGCCGCGCTGACCCGGCGGCGCCTGGTGGAGCCCGCGCCTTCGGGGGCCGGGGAGTCCTCGGCGTACCGGTTCAGCAGCGGGCTGGTGCACGAGGTCGCCTACGCCTCGCTGTCCAAGCGGGCCAAGGCGGAGCGCCACGCGTGGGCGGCCGGGCTGCCGAGCGTGGAGCGGACCGGGGACGGCGCGGTCGGGGGCCACCTGGAGCGCGCCTACCGCTACCGCGCCGAGCTGGGGCTGCTGGACGACCGGGCCCGGCTGCTGCGGGACCGCGCTGCCGCCGCGCTGGGCCGGGCCGGGGCGCAGGCCGCCGCCCGGTCCGACCTGCACTGGGCGCACGGGCTGCTGGAGCGGGCGGTGGAGCTGCGGCCGGACACGGCGCGGGCGGTGCTGGGGCTCGGTGAGGTACGGGTGGCCCTCGGCCGGGTCGAGGAGGGCGCCGAACTCCTGCGCAGGGTCCGGGACATGGACTCGGCCCCGGTGGAGGCCGCGCACGCCCGGCTGGCGCTGGCGGTGCTGGACCCGGCGGCGGACCCCGGACCCGCCGCCACGGCCCGCTCGGTGCTGCCGGTCTTCGAGGCGGCCGGGGACGCGGTCGGCCGGGCCCGGGCCCATCTGCGCCTCGCCCAGCAGCTCCAGCGCTCGGGCCGGCACGAGGAGGCCGAGCGCGACCACGCGCGGGCCCTGGAGCACGCGGTGGCGGCCGGGGTGGAGCCGGAGCGGGCCGGGGCCCTGGGCGCGATCGGGATCTCGCTCTGGCGCGGCCCGGTGCCGGTGGACCGGGCGGTGGAGCGCTGCCGCGCCCTGCTGGCGGCGCACGGGACCGGCCGGCCGACGGTCCGCACCACCCTCAACTGCCCGCTGGCCGTGCTGTACGCGCTCCAGGACCGGCCCGGCGAGGCGTACGGGTGCCTGGCCGAGGCGGAACGGCTGGCGGGGAAGCTGGGGTTCGCGGAGGCGGAGGTGTTCCTGCCGGTGTTCCGGGCGACCGTCGAGGCGCTGCTGGGCCGGGACGCGGAGGCCCTGGACCTGCTGGGCCGGGCGGACGCGGCGGCCCGGCGCATCGGGGCGGCCGGGATGCGGACGGCGCTCGCGCTGGACGCGGCCCGGCTGGAGCTGGACGCGGGCCGCGCCAAGCGGGCCCTGAACTGGCTGGCCGCGATCGACGACGCCTCGGGCCTGAGCCGCGCGGACGCCATCGACCTGGAAGGGCTGCGGGGGCGGCTGACGGCCCGGGACCGCCCGGACGAGGCGCTGGACCACGCCGAGCGGGCCGTACGCGCCTCCCTGCTCACCGATTCGCCGCTGGTGCAGGCGTCCGCCGAGCTCGACCGGGCCCGCACGCTCGCCGCGCTGGACCGCCCGGCGGCGGCCGAGGCTGCGGCCCGGAACGCCGGGGAGCACTTCGCGGGCAAGGGGCACTTGCCGGGCGCCCGCCGGGTGGCCGCCTTCCTCACGACACAGACCAGGACCACACCGGTACCCACCGCCATGGTCACGACGAGGGAAGGGAGCTGACCGATGGGCACCGCGGGAGAGACAGCAGCGACAGCCGGCCCGGGACCCGCCCCAGGGCTGGGCCTCACCTGGAGCCTGCGCGGGCGCGGCCCCGAGGACGTACCCGTCCTCGGCGACCCCGGGCCGCCGGGCGGACATCCCGCCGGGCCCGCCACCGGGCGCGGCGTACGCGTCTGCGTGGTGGACTCGGGGGTGGAGCGCGACCATCCGCTGGTCGGGGAGCCGGCCGGTTCCTGGGTGGTCGTCAAGGACGAGGAGAGCGGCGAGATCACGGTTGAGCCGACGACCACCGGCGACACCTGCGGGCACGGCACCGCGTGCGCGGGCATCATCCGCCGGACCGCGCCGGAGTGCGAGATCCACAGCGTCCGGGTGCTGGGCGAGCGGTTCTCCGGCACCGGGGACATCCTGATGGCCGGTCTGCGCTGGGCGGTCGAGCAGCGCTTCGACGTGGTGAACCTGAGCCTGTCGACCACCCGCACCCGGTTCGCGCAGGAGCTGCACTCCCTCGCCGACAGCGCCTACTTCGCCCGTACGGTGATCGTCGCCTCGGCCCACAACACCCCGGTGGAGAGCTTCCCCTGGCGGTTCGCCTCGGTGATCTCCGTCGGCAGCCACCAGGAGGACGACCCGGCCCTGCACCTCTACAACCCGGACCCGCCCGTGGAGTTCTTCGGGCCGGGCCAGAACGTGTCCGTGCCGTGGCTGGGCGGCCGGACGATCCGCACCACCGGGAACAGTTTCGCCACGCCGTACGTCGCCGGGCTCTGCGCGCGCATCCTGTCCGAGCATCCCCGGATGACGGCCTTCCAGCTGAAGAACGCCCTCTATCTGTCGGCGGCCAATGTGCGGCACGACCCGAGCCCTTCACACCCGCGTCCCTCAACAGCGGCAGGAGACAACCGCGATGACTCCGAGAACTGAATCCGCCCCCCTGTCCGCCCCGGCCTCTCTCGACGCACCCCGCAACGAGCTGCTCCAGTCGGTCGTCGATGTGGCCCGCGCCATCTTCGGCGCGGCGGCCGGCTCGGTCCTCCTGCTCGACGAGGAGGCGGACGAGCTGGTCTTCCGGGCGGTCTCCGGGGAGGGCCAGGAGTTCCTGGTGGGCCGCAGGTTCCCCGCCGGGCGGGGCATCGCCGGCTGGGTGGCGACCTCGGGCGAGCCGATGGTGGTGGACGACCTGGCCGCCGACCCGTCCTTCGACCGGTCGCTGGCCGAGTCGACCGCGTACGTCCCGAACTCCCTGATGGCGGCGCCGCTGATCAGCGACTCCCGCGTGCTGGGCGTCCTGGAGGTGCTGGACGCCTCACCGCAGGCCCGCTCCGGGGTGGCCGAGCTGGACCTGCTGGCGATGTTCGCCCGGCAGGCGGCGGCGGCCCTGCGGGTGATCACCCCGGAGCCGGTGGCCGCCGCCTCCGCCGGGCGGGCGCTGGAGGCGGCGGCGCGGGAGGACGCGCTGCGGCTGCTCGGCAGCCTGGAGCAGGTGTTGCGGGGCACCGGCTGACAGACTCCTCCCGTACGCGTAGCGGCCGGTGCGGCGGGCAGGAGCCCGGACAAGGCGCCGGAGACGCTCCCGCGCGGTGACGATGGGAAGGACACGCACGTGAAGCTCGCTTTCTCCACTCTCGGGGTGCCGGGAATGCCGGTGGCCGAGGTCGTCCGGCTCGCCGCCGAGCACGGTTACCGGGGCGTGGAGCTGCGCGCCCACCCCGAGGAGCCCGTACACCTGGGGCTCTCGCCGCTGGAGCGGGCCGATGTGGTCGAGGAGTTCAAGGCGGCCGGGGTGGAGATCCTGGCCGTGGCCGGGTACGTGGAGGTGGCATCCGAGGGCGACGACGAGGCCGTCTCCGCCGAACTGGCCGAGCTGGTGAAGCTCGCCCGGGACCTGGGCGCCCGGTACGTCCGCGTCTTCCCGGGCGGCGGCGACCAGGACCCGGCGGACGCCGACGCGAGCGCCGCCCGCCGGCTGGGGGCCGCCGCGCCGGCCGCCGCCGACATGGGCGTCGGCATCCTGCTGGAGACCCATGACTCGCACCGCGCGGGCGCCGACGTGGCCCGGGTGGTGGGCACGGTCGGCCACCCCCGGATCGGGGCCGTCTGGGACGTCCTGCACACCTGGCTGGCCGGTGAGGAGCCCGCCGCCGGGCACGCGGTGCTCGCCCCGCACCTCGGCTACGTACAGGTGAAGGACGTCGCGTCGGCGGACGACCTCACCCCGCTGCCGCTGGGGGCGGGGGTGCTGCCGCTGGCGGCCTGCCTGGAGCCGCTGGACCCGCAGACGTGGGTGTGCTGGGAGTACGAGAAGCGCTGGCACCCGCGGGCGGCGGAGCTGCCGGAGCTGCTGAGCGCGGGCCGCGACCACCTGCTGCGGCTCGGGGCGCCGAAGCAGTAGCCGGCGGGGTCCGCGGGAGGGCCGGGGGTAGGGGTTCCGGGGCCGCCCGTTCGCGTTCCAGCCGTCGCGGCGGCGGCCCGGACCCTTGACCGGAAGTTACTTTCCCTATAAGCGTACTTCCTTGGAAGTTTCTTTCACTCCAGGGAAGGAGCTCACGTGCCCCACCGCACCTCACGACGCACCCTCCTCACCGCCTCGGCCGCCGCCACCGCCGCCGCGGCCACCGGCGTCCTCCCCGCCACCGGCACCGCCTCAGCACACCCCACGAACGCCGCCACCGACCGCCGGCTGCGGCGGATCATCGCCGGGATGAGCCTGGAGGAGAAGGTCGGCCAGCTCTTCGTGATGCGGGTGTACGGGCACTCCGCCACCGACCCCGACCAGGCCGACATCGACGCGAACCTCAAGGAGATCGGGGTCCGTACGGCGGCCGAGCTGGTCTCCACGTACCACGTCGGCGGGATCATCTACTTCGCCTGGGCGCACAACACCCGCGACCCGCACCAGATCGCCGGCCTCTCCAACGGCATCCAGCACGCCGCCCTGGCCGGGCGCTCCCGCGTACCGCTGCTCATCTCCACCGACCAGGAACACGGCATCGTCTGCCGGGTCGGCGAGCCCGCCACGCTGCTGCCGGGCGCGATGGCGCTCGGTGCGGGCGGTTCGCGCTCCGACACCCGGCGGGCGGCCTGGATCGCGGGCGCCGAACTGGCCGCGCTCGGCATCAACCAGAACTACGCACCGGACGCCGACGTCAACGTCAACCCGGCCAACCCCGTCATCGGCGTCCGCTCCTTCGGCTCCGACCCCGAGTCGGTGGCCGAGCTGGTCGCGGCGCAGGTGAAGGGGGCTCAGGGCGCCGGGATCGCGGCCACCGCCAAGCACTTCCCCGGCCACGGCGACACCAGCACCGACAGCCACACCGGGCTGCCCGTCATCGCGCACACCCGGGCGCAGTGGGAGGAGCTGGACGCCCCGCCGTTCCGGGCCGCGATCCGGGCCCGCATCGACTCGATCATGACCGCGCACATCGTGGTCCCGGCGCTCGACCCCACCGAGGACCCGGCCACCCTCTCCCGGCCGATCCTCACCGGCATCCTCCGCGAGGAGCTGGGCTACGACGGGGTGGTGGTCACGGACTCGCTCGGCATGGAGGGGGTGCGGACGAAGTACGGCGACGACCGCGTCCCGGTCCTCGCGCTGCTGGCCGGGGTGGACCAGCTGCTGAACCCGCCGAACCTCTCCGTCGCCTGGAAGGCCGTGCTGGCGGCGGTGCGGGGCGGTGAGATCGGCGAGGCGCGGATCGAGGAGTCGGTCCTGCGCATTCTGCGGCTCAAGACGAAACTCGGTCTGTTCCGCGACCCGTTCGTCAGCACCCGGGACATCGACCGCGTGGTCGGCGTCCGCAAGCACCTCCTCGACGCCGACCGGATCGCCGAGCGCACGACGACCCTGCTCGCCGACCCCGGCGCCCTGCTCCCGCTCTCCCGCCGCACCCACCGCCGGCTGCTGGTGGTGGGCGCCGACCCGGCGTCCCCGTCCGGCACGACGGGCCCGCCGACCAGCACCCTGGCGGGCGCCTTCACCGAACTGGGCTTCGCGGCAACGGCGTTGTCCACCGGTACGGCCCCGAACCAGGCGAAGATCGCCGAAGCCGTCGCCGCCGCACAGGGCAGGGACGCGGTGGTCGTGGCCACGTACAACATCACGGCGGCCAGTCCGCAGCGGACCCTCGTCGACGCCCTCGTGGCGACCGGCGTCCCGGTGGTCGCCGTCGCGGTCCGCAACCCGTACGACGCCGCCCACCTCACGGGCCGGGGAGTCGCCGCGATCCTGGCGTCCTACTCCTGGACGGACGTCGAACTCCGCGCCGCCGCCCGGGTGATCGCGGGCCGCGCCCGTCCGGAGGGCACGCTCCCGGTCCCGGTCCAGCGGGCGGACGACCCGGCGCGGGTGCTGTACCCGGTGGGCCACGGGCTGTCGTACTGACGCGTTCTGCCGGCAGCGCCGTGCCCGCCGACTCCTGCGAAGGAGTCGGCGGGCACGGATCGCTCCGGAATTACGGGCGGCTGCGGGCGGTTCGAGGCTGCTACCGGCTGATACGGGCGGCTCGGGCTGCCAGGGGCGGCTCGGGCCGCTCGCGCTGCCAGAGGCCGCTCGGGCCTCGGGCTGCTCGGGCCGCTCGCGCTGCCAGAGGCCGCTCGGGCCGTTACGGGCGCAGGACCGTCTCGTCGCGCTCGATCTCGCCGTTGCGCTGGTCCAGCTTCATGTCGAACTTCGCCAGCGGCTTCGCCTTGCCCGGGTCCGCCTGGACGGCCGCCGGTGCGACCCCCGCCCAGCGCTGGATCGCGGCGGTGGCCCGCGCCTTCTGGTCCTCGACGAGGCCGGAGACCCGCGCACCGTGGTTGCCGCCGGGGACGGTGTAGACGTGGCTGTCCTTGGCGCCGCGGCCGAGGCGGAAGGGCTCCGCGCCCCACGGGTCGTTCTCCCCGTAGACGTACATCATCTGCCGGGCGTTGTTCCGGACCCAGCGGTCCACGTCCCGCATCGCACCCCGGTCGAACTTCATGGGGATGGAGCGGGGCACGAAGTTGCGCGGGGGCTGGTAGCCGTAGCGGCTCAGGTTGCCGAGCCAGGGCTGCTCGATGTCCGGCGACCCGAGCTGGGTGCCCGCCTGGTAGTAGTACGGGGTGTACGTCGCCAGGCTCTGGTCGGAGTAGGCGGCGAAGCCGGAGATGGCGTCGACGGAGTTCCAGATGTCGTCGTCCGTGGCCTTCCCGGCGTCGGCCGGGAGGTCCGCGCAGTCGGCGAGCAGGCTGTACTGCCAGAACGCCCACACGTAGTCCATGACGGTGGCCTCGTAGGCCCGATCCAGCGAGCCGACGGTGGTGAAGGTGAGGCCGTTGGCGGCGGCGAACTCCTTGAACTTCTCCTGGAGCGGGGCCCGGCGGACGAGTGCCTCGCGCTGCACCCCGGCCAGCGTGTCGCGGCACTCCTTGGTGCCGACGTTCCGGAAGAACCGGTCGTACGCGGAGTCCTCGTGGTCGACGACGTCGTTGGGCGCGACGTACGCGACGATGCCGTCCATGTCCTTCGGGTAGAACCGCTCGAAGTAGGTGGCGGTCATGCCGCCCTTGGAGCCGCCGGTGGCCAGCCACTTCTTCGGGTAGATCTTCTTGAGCGCCGTGAACACCCGGTGCTGGTCGCTGGCCGCCTGCCAGATGTCGAGCTTGGTCCAGTCGGCGGGTGCCGGGCGGGACGGGGTGAAGAAGCGATACTCCAGGGAGACCTGGTTGCCGTCGATGATCTGTGTCGGCTCGCTGCGGCTCGGGTTGGTCGAGACGTTGTAGCCGCTGGTGGAGAAGACCGTCGGGCGGGCGGTGTCCTTGTGCAGCACGGTGATGCGCTGCTGGAACGTGCCCTTGGACGGCCGCCGGTGGTCGACCGGCTGGGTGTAGTTGAGGACGAAGTAGCGGTAGCCCGCGTACGGCTTCTCCTCGATCAGACTCATTCCCGGGATCGCCAGTATGCGGTCCTTGATGTCCTCGTTGCTCGCCTCGCCGCCGATCGCGGCGGCGCCATGGCTCCGCTTCGTGTCCGGCTCCGCGGCGGTGGCCGCACCGGCCGAGGCTCCCGCCGCTCCCACCGTGCCGATGAGCACCGCGAGCGACAGAACCCCTGTGAGCGCCTTGCGCATGCACCCTCCCCTTGATTCACAACAGTCGCCGTGAACTTAGCGAGGGCAACACAGTGAGCGCCAGACCCAGTTGCGCGTGTCCTGTATTCCGCACGCGTTCGCCTACCGGGCGGTCAGCACAGGATCCAGCCGGTGGAGCCCGATTTCCCGGCGACCGCTCCGGTGGCCCGCACACAGCGGTTGAGGGCGTTCACCGTCACCGGACCGGCCATCTTGGTGAACGAACCGCTGTCCCTGACCACGCGTCCGCCGCGCGGCTGGAGCGTGACGCTCATCGCCCGCTTCCGGCCCGGCTTCTTGGCCACCGTGACGGCGCACACGTGGGCGCGGCTCTTGTAGACGCGCAGCTCCCCCGTCGCGAACGCCACGGTCTTCGCCGGGCGGCCGGCGCAGGCGGGGGCGGCCTGGGCCGCGGTGGCCGGGGCGCCGAGCAGGAGTACGAGGCCGGCCAGCAGCGGCAGGACGAGCAGCCGCGCCAGCACCGGGCGCACCGGTACCGCCGCCCGCTCGGGTCGGGACCGCGCCCGCGGCCCCCGGGATTCCGCCGCCCTGTCGAACACTTTCGCCCCCACCTGACATCTGTACGCACCGGTGCGCTCCTGGCTACGACGCAGCAGACCTCCCGGAGGTTGCATCCGGGAGGCCGCGTCCGGGAGGTTGCGTCCGGCAGGTTGCGTCGGGAGGTTGCCTCGGGAGGAAGCTCAGACGCCCGCAGGCTCGTCCTCGCCTATGTCCTCTCCTATGAACGCGCGCCACAGCCGGGCGTACCGGCCGTCCAGCGCCAGCAGCTCGTCGTGCGTGCCGTCCTCGGCGACGCGCCCCTGGTCCATCACCACGACCCGGTCGGCGCGGGCGGCGGTGGTCAGGCGGTGGGCCACCACCAGCGTGGTGCGGCGACCGGCCAGCCGGTCCGTGGCCTGGTTGACCAGGGCCTCGGTGGCGAGGTCGAGGGCGGCGGTGGCCTCGTCGAGGAGCAGGATGTCCGGGTCGACGAGCTCGGCGCGGGCGAGCGCGATGAGCTGGCGCTGCCCGGCGGAGAGGTTGCGGCCGCGCTCGGCGACCTCGTGGAGGTAGCCGTCCTCCAGCGTGGCGATCATCTCGTGCGCGCCGACCGCGCGGGCGGCGGCCTCCACCTGCGCGTCGGTGGCGTCGGGCAGCCCGTAGGCGATGGCGTCGCGGACCGTGCCGGCGAAGAGGTACGCCTCCTGGGGGACGACGCCGAGGCGGTGGCGGTAGGCGGTCATGTCGAGCCGGCGCAGGTCCGTGCCGTCGGCGGTGACCCGGCCGCTGGTGGGGTCGTAGAACCGGGCGACGAGCTTGACCAGGGTCGACTTGCCCGCGCCCGTCTCGCCCACGAAGGCGACCGTCTGTCCGGCCGGGATGCGCAGGTCGATGCCGGTGAGGGCCTCCTCCGCCGCGTCCTCCCTGTCGTACGAGAAGGAGACGTCCTCGAACGCGATCTCGCCGCGCAGCGAGAGCACGTCGAGCGGTTCGTCCGGGTCGGCGGTGGAGGTGGGCTCGCGCAGCAGCTCCTGGATGCGGCCGAGGGAGACGGTGGCCTGCTGGTAGCCGTCGAAGACCTGGGAGAGCTGCTGGACGGGGGCGAAGAACAGCTCGATGTACAGGAGGTAGGCGACCAGGGCGCCGGTGGTCAGCGTGCCGTCGTCGACCCGGCCCGCGCCGACGATGATCACGGCGGCCGCGGCGACCGAGGCCAGCAACTGGACGAACGGGAAGTAGACGGAGATCAGCCACTGGCCGCGTACCCGGGCCTGGCGGTAGCTGTCGCTGCGCTCGGCGTACCGGGCGGCGCCGGCGTGCTCCCGGCCGAAGGCCTGGACGATCCGGAGGCCGGAGACGGACTCCTGGAGGTCGGCGTTGACCCCGCTGATGCGCTCGCGGGCCAGTTCGTACGCCTTGACGCTGCTGCGGCGGAAGAAGAAGGTGCCGACGACCAGCACGGGCAGGGTGGCGAAGACGACCAGGGCGAGCTGGATGTCCAGGACGAGCAGGGCGACCATGATGCCGAAGAAGGTGACGACCGAGACGAACGCGGTGACCAGGCCGGTCTGGAGGAACGTGGAGAGCGCGTCCACGTCCGTGGTCATCCGGGTCATGATCCGGCCGGTCAGCTCGCGCTCGTAGTAGTCGAGGCCGAGCCGCTGGAGCTGGGCGAAGATCTTCAGGCGGAGCGAGTAGAGCACCCGCTCGCCGGTCCGGCCGGTCATCCGGATCTCGCCGGTCTGGGCCACCCACTGGACGACCACGACGGCCAGGGCGATCGCGGAGGCCGCCCACACCGCGCCCATCGCCACCTGGTTGACGCCCTCGTCGATCCCGTACCGGATCAGGACCGGCAGCAGCAGGCCCATCCCGGCGTCGACGGCGACGAGCCCGAGGCTGATGAGCAGGGCGGCGCCGAAGCCGCCCAGCAGCCGGCGCAGCCCGTAGGAGTCCTCGGACCGCACGGCACGCGCCTCGTCGACCCGGGGGGTGTCCGTGGCGGGCGGCAGCGCCTCGACCTGGGCGAGCAGCTCGGGGGTGGCGGGCATCCCGGCGACCGTGGCGTCCCGCCCCTCCTCCTTGCGGATCCACAGCTCGGGCGTGACCCCGCGCTCGGCGTCGAACTCGGCGTCCAACTCCTTCTGGAGGGCGCGGTCGCCGTCGGGGTCCGCTTCGGTGTGCAGCGGCCGATGGCCCGGGGAGGTGCCACCGAGCTCGTCGGGGTCGGTGAGCAGGCGGCGGTAGAGCGGGGAGGTGCGCTCCAGCTCCTCATGGGTGCCGAGGGCGGCGAGCTTTCCGCCGTCCAGGACGGCGATGCGGTCCGCGAGCTGGAGGGTGGAGCGGCGGTGGGCGATGAGGAGCGTGGTCCGGCCCCGCATCACCTGCTTGAGTGCCTCGTGGATCTCGTGCTCGACACGGGCGTCGACGGCGGAGGTGGCGTCGTCCAGGAGCAGGAGGCGGGGGTCGGTGAGGATGGCGCGGGCGAGCGCGACGCGCTGGCGCTGGCCGCCGGAGAGGGTGAGGCCGTGCTCGCCGACGGTGGTGTCGTACCCGTCGGGCAGCGCGGCGATGAAGCCGTGCGCCTGGGCGGCGCGCGCGGCCTGCTCGATCTGGTCCTGGGTGGCTTCGGGGAAGCCGTAGGCGATGTTGGCGCGGACGGTGTCGGAGAAGAGGAAGCTGTCCTCGGGGACGAGGCCGATGGCGGAGCGCAGGGACGCCTGGGTGAGCTCGCGGACGTCGTGGCCGCCGATCAGGACGGCGCCGTGGGAGACGTCGTAGAAGCGGGGCACCAGGAGCGAGACGGTGGACTTGCCGCTGCCGGACGCGCCGACGATCGCGACGGTCTCGCCGGGTTCGACGGTGAGCGAGAAGCCGTCGAGGACCGGGCGGTCCGAGGCTCCGCTTCCGAGGTCTGTGTCTGTGGCGGAGGCGGAGCGAAGCGGAGCGTAGCCGAACCGTACGTCGTCGAACTCGATGCCGGCCGGGGCGTCGGCGGGCAGTTCCTTGGTGCCGTCCTGCATGGAGGGCTCGGTGTCGATGAGCTCCAGGACGCGTTCCACACCGGCGCGGGCCTGCTGGCCGACGGTGAGGACCATGGCGAGCATCCGGACCGGGCCGACGAGCTGGGCGAGGTAGGTGGAGAAGGCGACGAACGTGCCGAGCGTGATCTCGCCCCGGGTGGCCAGCCAGCCGCCGAGGGCGAGCATGGCGACCTGGCCGAGCGCGGGGACCGCCTGGAGGGCGGGGGTGTAGCGGGAGTTCAGCCGGATGGTGCGCAGCCGCCCGGCGAAGAGCCGCCGGCTGACCTCGCGGAGCTTGCCGGTCTCCTGGTCCTCCTGGCCGAACCCCTTGACGACCCGGACCCCGGAGACGGCCCCGTCGACGACCCCGGCGACGGCGGCGGCCTGGCCCTGGGCGTACCAGGTGGCGGGGAAGAGGCGGGTCTTTGAACGGCGGGCGATGAACCAGAGGGCGGGGGCGACGGCGAGGGCGACCAGGGTGAGCGGCAGGGAGAGCCACGCCATGATCACCAGGGAGAGCAGGAAGAGCAGGACGTTCCCGATGGTCATCGGGAGCATGAACAGCAGCCCCTGGATGAGCTGGAGGTCGCTGGTGGCCCGGCCGACGACCTGTCCGGTGGAGAGCTCGTCCTGCCGTTTGCCGTCGAGCCTGGTGATCGTCGTGTACATGTCCGTACGCAGGTCGTGCTGCACGTCGAGAGCGAGCCGGCCGCCGTAGTAGCGGCGGATGTAGGTGGCGATGTAGACGAGGACGGCGGCGCCGACGAGGAGGCCGGTCCAGAGCGCGAGGGAGCGCGTGTGGTCGGTGACCACGTCGTCGATGATCACCTTGGTGATCAGCGGGACGAGGGCCATGACCGCCATCCCGGCGAGCGAGGAACCGAGCGCGAGCACGACGTTGCGCCGGTACCGCCACGCGTACCCGGTCAGCCGTCGGCCCCACCCCTGTTGCTCTGCGCCCGTCACGCGTTGCCTCCTGCTTCCGAGCCGTCCGACCTGATCTTCCGGAAGGCACCAACACGGCGGGGAGCGGATTTCATCCCTCCGCAACAAAGAAGGAGGCGCTTCGGCACCACGACGACCGCCGAGAGGAGATCACCCCTTCGGGTGACTGCGCGGCGAAGACAGGGCGGCGAACACTGGAGCATCTGTGCGTTTCGATATATGGATACGCCCTAGGTGATCGAGATCGAACCCGACGCACCCGCCTCCGCCTCCGCCGCCGAAGCGGAGGCGGAAGCGGACGCGAGCGCGGGGAGGGCGGCGGCCACGGGCCGAGGGCCCCGCCGTAGCGGCCTACAGATGCGTCGGTTCGAACATCCGGAGCAGGGCCGGGAGCACGACGACGGACGGTCCGGGCTCGGCCAGGGCCTTGCCCAGATCCGCGGCGAGCGACTCCGGTGTCGTACGGACGGCCGGCACGCCGAAGGACTCGGCCAGGGCGACGAAGTCCGGGCGGGACAGTTCGGTGGCCGAGGCCTCGCCGAAGGCGCCCGTCATGTACTCGCGCAGGATGCCGTAGCCCCCGTCGTCGACGATCAGCCAGGTCAGCGGCAGGTCGTACTGGCGGGCGGTGGCCAGCTCCGCGATGGAGTACATCGCGCCGCCGTCGCCGGAGACCGCGAGCACCGGGGTCGTCGGGTCGGCGGAGGCGGCGCCGATGGCCGCCGGGAAGCCGTAGCCGAGACCGCCCGCGCCCTGGGCGGAGTGCATGGTGTTGGGGCGCCGCGCGTCGAACGCGGACCACGCCCAGTAGGCCAGGATCGTCATGTCCCAGAAGCTGGGCGACGCGTCGGGCAGCGCCTCGCGGACGGCGGCGAGGACCTGCTGCTCCAGGGTGAGCTCCTGGGCGTCGATCCGGACCCGTACCTTCTCCAGCACCGTGCGTACGCGCTCCGCCGCCCCCGCGTCCTCGCGCGGCTCCACGGCCTCCAGCAGGTCGGCCAGCGCCTCCCGGGCGTCGGAGTGGATGCCCAGGGCGGGATGGTTGGATTCCAGCTTCCCGGCGTCCGCCTCGATCTGGATCACCCGGCCGCGTGGCCGGAAGGTGTGGTAGTTCGAGGAGAGTTCGCCGAGGCCCGAGCCGACGACGAGCAGGACGTCCGCGTCCTCCAGGAAGTCGGTGGTGCGCCGGTCCTCCAGCCAGGAGCGGAGCGACAGCGGGTGCTCCCAGGGGAAGGCGCCCTTGCCGCCGAAGGTGGTGACGACGGGCGCGTCGATCTTCTCGGCCAGCGCGAGCAGCTTGCCGGAGGCGTCGGAGCGTACGACTCCGCCGCCCGCGATGATCACCGGCCGCTCGGCGTTCGACAGCAGGTGGGCTGCGGCGATCGTCAGCTCGGGGCGCGGGTAGAGCTCGCGCGGGGTGGCGTCCATGGCGCTGACGACCGGCAGGGTCGTCCCGGCCAGCAGCACGTCCTGCGGGATCTCCACCCAGACCGGCCCGTGCGGGGCGGTCAGCGCGGACTCCCAGGCGGCGGCGATCGCGGAGGGGATCTGGGAAGCGCTGCGCACGGTGTGGACGGACTTGACGATGTCGCGGACGGAGGCCTGCTGGTCGCGCAGCTCGTGCAGATAGCCGTGCCGCCCGCCGCCGAGCCCCGCCGTGGGGATCTGGCTGGAGATCGCGAGGACGGGGGCGGAGGCGGCGGCGGCCTCCTGGAGCGCGGCGAGCGAGGTGAGCGCGCCGGGCCCGGTGGACAGGAGCAGCGGCGCGACCTCGCCGGTGATCCGGCCGTACGCGTCGGCGGCGAAGCCCGCGTTGTTCTCGACGCGGAGTCCGACGTACGACAGGCAGGAGCGGCGCAGCGCGTCGAACATGCCGAGCGCGTGCTGGCCGGGCAGCCCGAAGACGGTGGTCGCGCCGAGCCCCTGGAGGGACTCGACGACGAGGTCACCGCCGTTGCGGCCGGGCGGCGGGTTCAGTACGGCGGCGGCCTGGGCGGGGGTCAGCTGCGGCCGGTCGTCGTGATCGTGGCTCACTTCGTGTCCTTGGCGTCCTTGGCGTCCTTCGAGGCGGCGATCTGCCGGGACATGATCGTCGTCAGCTCGTACGCGGTGTGGGAGGCGGCCACGGAAGTGATCTCGGCGTGGTCGTACGCGGGGGCCACCTCGACCAGGTCGGCGGAGACCAGGTGGCAGGAGGCCAGGCCGCGCAGGATCTCCAGCAGCTCGCGGGAGGTGAGGCCGCCGGCCTCGGGGGTGCCGGTGCCGGGAGCGTGCGCCGGGTCCAGGACGTCGATGTCGATGGAGATGTAGAGCGGCCGGTCGCCGATGCGCTGGCGCAGCTGGTCGGCGATCTCGTCGACGCCGCGCCGCATGACGTCGGCGGAGGTGACGATGCCGAAGCCCATCTTCTCGTCGTCGGTCAGGTCCCGCTTGCCGTAGAGCGGGCCGCGGGTGCCGACGTGGGAGAGCGCGGAGGTGTCGAGGATGCCCTCCTCGACGGCCCGGCGGAAGGGGGTGCCGTGGGTGTACTCGGCGCCGAAGTAGGTGTCCCAGGTGTCCAGGTGCGCGTCGAAGTGGAGCAGGGCGACGGGCCCGTGCTTCTTGGCGACGGAGCGCAGCAGGGGCAGGGCGATGGTGTGGTCGCCGCCGAGCGTCATCAGGCGCGCGCCGGTGTTCAGCAGGTCGTCGGCGGCTGCCTCGACGGTCTCGACGGCCTCGTTGATGTTGAACGGGTTCGCCGCGATGTCCCCGGCGTCCGCGACCTGCGCGAGGGCGAACGGGGAGGCGTCCTGGGCCGGGTTGTACGGGCGCAGCAGCCGGGAGGCCTCGCGGATGGCGTTGCCGCCGAACCGGGCGCCGGGCCGGTAGGAGACCCCGCTGTCGAAGGGCACGCCGACGACGGCGACATCGGTGCGCCCGACCTCGTCGAGCCGGGGCAGCCGGGCGAACGTCGCGGGCCCGGCGTACCGCGGGACGCGGGAGGAGTCGACGGGACCGCGCGGCGATTCGGTGCTGCTCATGGGGGTGGGGAGCCTTTCGTTTCAGAATTCGTACGGGTTTCGTACGGTGTCAAGTGTGCGGGACCCTCGGACCCGGCCCGTCACCTCAGGCCCGTCCGGCGTTTGAGGACGGAACCGGTCAGGGGGTGGCCGGCTCCGTCGAACTCAGCCCGACCGGCGATCGAGGGCATCTTTCGCGCCCGCCGGACCCGGGCGCGAGGGTTCCTTCCTCAAACGCCGGACGGGCTGGATTCGCGCCCCGCCAGCCGCTCGCGCCAGGCGGCCAGCACGGCCGCGTCCGTGGGCGGCGTGGCCAGCGAGACGACGACGTACACGGCCAGCGACGACAGCAGCCCGTAGTAGATCGGCTGGTTGGCGAGAATCCCGTAGTACGCCATCAGCCCGATCACCGCGACCCCGCCCACGCACACCGCCGCCAGCGCCCCCGCCGCCGTCCCGCGCCGCCACAGCAGTCCGCCCAGGATCGGCACGAGCAGGCCGCCCACCAGCAGGTTGTACGCGACGGTCAGCGCCTCGACCACGTCGTTCAGCGCGATGGCGATGAGGATGACCGCGATCCCCATGATGAGGATGAACGCCCGGTTCCCCTTGACCTCGTCATGCGGCTCGCCACCGCCTCCACCGCTCACCACGGCCCCCCGCAACCGCGACCAGATGTCGTTGTTGGCGACGGTCGCGCAGGCGATCAGCGCCCCGGACGAGGTCGACATCACGGCGGCCAGGGCCGCGGCCAGCACCAGCCCCCGCACCCCCACCGGCAGCTCGTCCTTGACGATCGTGGCGAAGGCCGCGTCCGCGCTCGCCAGGTTCGGGTACATCACCTTGGCGGCCGTGCCGATGACGGCTCCGGCGATGGCGTACACGAGGCAGTACGTACCGGCGACCGTCCCGCCCCACCGCGCCGTGCGGTCGCTGCGCGCGGTGAACACCCGCTGCCAGATGTCCTGACCGATGAGCATGCCGAAGGTGTAGATCAGGACGTACGTGAAGATCGTCTCGCCGCCGATGCCGAGCGGGTCGAAGTACTCGGTGGGCAGCTGGGCCTTCATCTCGCTGAAGCCGCCCGCCTTGACCACCGCGATGGGCAGCAGGAGCAGCAGCACCCCGATGGTCTTGACGACGAACTGGACCATGTCGGTGAGCGTGATCGACCACATGCCGCCGAGCGTCGAGTACGCGACGACGATGGCGCCGCCCAGGACGATGGCCACCGTGCGGTTCACGTCGAAGAGGACGTCGAAGATGGTGGCGTACGCGATGGTCGAGGTGACCGCGAGCATCAGCGTGTACGCCCACATGACGACGCCGGAGATGATCCCGGCCCGCCCGCCGTAGCGCAGGTCGAGCCTCTCGGAGACGGTGTAGACCTTCAGCCGGGCGATGCGCGCGGAGAAGAAGACGGAGAGCGCCAGCAGGCCGAGGCCGATGGTGAAGACCATCCAGGCGCCGGAGAGCCCGTACTGGTAGCCGAGGCCGACACCGCCGATGGTGGACGCGCCGCCGAGGACGATGGCGGCCATGGTGCCGGAGTACATCCAGGGCCCGAGGCGGCGGCCGGCGACCAGGAATTCGCTCTTGGACCTGGCGCGGCGCATGCCCCACCAGCCCATGGCGAGCATGCCGGCCAGGTAGACGACGATCACGGCGTAGTCGACAGCCATGGGCTTCCCTCCGTCTCGCGCAGATGTAGGTGCGAGGAAGACGGTAGGTGGCCGGAAGGCGACGCTGAAGTGTACGTTTCCTCCACTTCCGCCGCACCGAATGGATGAACCGTCCATGCCGACACCCGCCACCGGACCGCGGACCCCGGGCCCACCAGCACCGCCGATCCCCCTTGCCGAACTCCTGGCCCGGGAGGAGCTGGGCCTGCGCCGGATCGCCGGCCCGGCCGACGCCGACCTCCTCTGGGTGCACACCTCGGAGATGGCCGACCCCTACCCGTACCTCCTCGGCGGTGAGCTGCTGCTGAGCGCCGGGGTGCTGCTCACGGACCCGGACCATTACGTGGCGCGGCTGGTGGAGGCGGGGGCGGCGGCGCTCGGTTTCGGGGTGCGGCCGGTGCACGAGAGCGTCCCGGAGGCGCTGGTCGAGGCGTGCGACCGGCATGGGCTGCCGTTGGTCGAGGTGCCGCCCGAGACCCCGTTCACCACGATCGCGCGGGCGGTGTGGCGCCTGATGGCCGAGGCCCGCCACCGGGAGCTGCGCCGGGTGACCCGGGCCCAGCAGGCCCTGGCGACGGCGGCGGCGCGCCCCGACCCCGTACCGGCGGTCCTGCACCAGCTCGCCACGCAGCTGAGCGGCCGGGCGGCGCTGCTGACGGCGAGGGGCGAGGAGGTCCACGCGGCGGGCCGCCGCCCGCCCCCGGAGGCGGCGGCGGCACTGGCGCGGCTGGCCCGGGTGGTCGCCCGAGAACGCCCCGGCGCCCCCGCCTCGGCCACCGACACCCACGGCGAGGCACACCTGTGGGCGTACGCGCTGGGCGGCGGCGAGGGCCTCGTCCTGGCCCTGGCGACCCGGCGGCGGGAGGCGGGCGACCACACGGTGGCCGGGATCGCGGTGGTTCTGCTCTCCCTGCTGGCCGCCCCGCACCAGGGCGCCGGCGCGGCGGACCGCTCGGCGGCGCTGGTACGGCTGCTGCTCGGCGCGTCCCCGGCCGAGGTGGCCCCGCTGCTGGGGGCGGGCGGAGCGCAAGGGGCGGCCGCCTCGTGGACGGTGGTCCACGCCCGACGCACGGACGGCATGAGGGCGGACGCCCTGACCGCCGGGGCGCTCGGAGCCTCGCTCGGTTCGGCACTGGTGGACGCGGGCGAGGACGCGGACGCGGTACGGGTACTGCTCCCCGCCGACGAGGTGGCGACCCGGCGACCGGGCGGCGGGACGGCGACCCGGCGACCGGACAGCGCGGCGGCGACCCGGCGACCGGACAGCGCGGCGGCGACCCGGCGACCGGACAGCGAGACGGCGCCCCGGCGACCGGACAGCGAGACGGCGACCCGGCGACCGGACGACCGCGAAGCGACCCCGCGCCTGGACGGCGACCAGGCAACCCAGCGACCGGACGGCGACCACGCGACGCCCCGACCGGACGGCGACCAGACGGACCCGGCCCCGCCCGCCCCCACCGTCACCCCGCAACCGGGCTGGACCCTGGGCGTCTCCACCCCCACCCCGCTCGCCGCCCTCGGCGCCGCCGACCTCCGGGCGGCCCGCGCCCTCGCCCACGCGGAGGCGACCCGCACCCCCCTGGCGGTGGACACCCCCCTCACCGGCCTGGCCGCCCTGATCCCACCCGACCAGGCGGCCGCCCACGCCCGCCTGCTTCTCGACCCGCTGACCCCACCCCTGGCCGACACCCTGCGCTGCTGGCTCTCCCTGCACGGCAGTTGGGACCGTACGGCGGTGGCGCTGGCCGTCCACCGCAACACCGTCCGCCAACGCATCCGGCGATGTGCGGAGTTGCTCGCCGCAGACCTGAACGACATGGACGTGAGGGCGGAGTTGTGGCTCGCGCTGCGACGGGAGTAGCTGCGCGAGGAGTGGGGAAATACGTTCGCACCACCGCGACCGCGCTCGCTACCGTGCCACCCATGACCTCGCTCGCGCGACACCGCCTGTCCCCCGCCGAAACCGCCCCGGCACTGCGCGCACTCGGTGAGTGGCCGCCGGCCGATGCCCCGGGCGGCGGCCTCCATCCAGGAGACGTGGGCTGGCTCCTGCGATTCGACGACGCGACCGTCCATCTCTGGGCCGATGCGGGGACACCCGTGGCGGTCGGCTTCCTCGACGGCCCCGTACTGCGGGTGACCGCCGCTCCCGGCGCCGATGCCGGGGCGCTCGCGGCGGATGCCGAAGACCTGCTCGTACCCGGCAACGACTGGTCCGACGGGTACGCACCCCCTCGGGGGACCCGGCGGCGACCGCGACCGGATGGTTCGCCGGCGAAGGCAGGTGCGGGCTGCTCGAACCGGTCGGCACCCACCCGGACCATCACGGCCACGGCTACGGCCGCGACGCCGTCCTGGGCGCCTGCCAGGCACTGGCCCACCGGGGCGCGAGCGCGGTCGCGGTCCTGACCCCGGCCAGGAACGAGGCGGCGGTGGCGCTCTACCGCTCGGCCGGCTTCACCGTCGTCCGCGAGAACCACGACGGGGTACGGCCCCGGACAGCTGACGCCGCACCCCCTTGCCCACCGCGATGAAGGAGACCGGCAGGGCCCGGCCGGCCGACGAACCCACCTCAGGGGAAGCGGGTTTCATCGCGGGCGGCCGAACAGCCCCGCCCGACGGCCCTCCGTTGCGGCGCGGCCGAGGAGAACCGCCTGTTCCTTCTTGAGCCGCGTGAACCTGTCACGGGTGTAGTCCAGCAACTCCCGGCCGGGGAAGGGTATGACCGACAGGTGCTCCTCGTAGCGGCCCTGTGCCCATCGCGCAGCGGTGATCTCGTAACCCGAGACGTGGGCGCAGAGCTGGAGCAGGGCCGGGGGCATCTCCTGCTCGATGAGGAGATCCGCCTTGGTGACCACCACATCGCGCATCGCCCGGATGTTGGGGATGAAGACCGTGCCGGCCCACGTGCGCCACTCGGCGAGTTCCTGCTCCGTGGGCGGTATGTCGTGATCGAAGGGGTCGCGGCCGTCGGGCCGGGCATGCCGCTCGGCGAAGGTGTCGTAGGTCCTGCTGTTGGCTTCCATCAGCGCGAACAAGGGCCCGTAGAAGTCGCTCAACTGCAGGTTGACGCGTTCCAGACGAGCTTGCCGCTGCGCCAGTCGCACACCGTTGAGGTACGTCGCCAAGTAGCCGACGAGTGCCAGAGCGACGGTCACGATCAGAGTCGTCATGGCAGATGATGTTAGGCGGCCCCCGATCGGCGGGCGGGCGAAGGCAACCGGCCGTTGCAGCCGCCCCGCCACGCGCACGCGGGCGGGGCGGGACGCGATCGTTCGCGTCCCGCCCCGCCCGCTGCTACGGCTGTTCCGCCGGCGTCGCCGTCGAATCAGACGCGACGGTGGCGGCCGTAGTACTCACCGGTCGTGCGGTGGAAGTCCGCGTCGGCGACATGCTTGTCCTTGTCGAACTCCGGGGCGTCCTTGATCTGGTCCTTCGTGAGGTCGATGTAGACCTTCTTGTCGTCGGAGTCGATCCGGTTCACCGTGCCCGCCGGGAGCAGGACGTGCTTGCCGAAGATCCATACGCCGGTGTCGACCACCAGGTACGAGGAGGTGACGTCGTCGGAGTGCTTGTCGACCTTGCCGATGCTGCCGTCGGTCGCCTCGACCTTGTAACCGATCAGGTCGGTGCCAGCGGTGTGGCCGGCGGTCGGCTGGTAGCCCCACAGGTTCTCACTCATGAAAACTCCTTCGATCGCACAATGAATGTCTATTGACTCGGCGGCCCGCACACCTCCGAAAAGGTGTGCATTCCACCGTGCCCACTTCCAGGATTCCGAAAGTCAGGTGCCGGGAAAGCAGGAGCCCGGAGCGCATGCGCTCCGACCGGTCTGCCGTCAGGTGGACCGCGCTCTCACCAGCGATCCCGGCGGGCTGCTCCATCGCTGGGCAACCGCTGACAGCCTCGTGCCCCGCACTACGGCCCCCATGTCTGCGAACTCGTGTGTTTTCCGATCCGTTTAGGGGGAATTCGATGCCGCCGCGCGGCTCGCGGACACGCACCATTTCGGGTGGCCGGGAAGAATCGTAGGTTTCGGAACGGCTGGGGCGTCAACGCTAGGGAAGACCCGCCCTGAGCTGTGCCGTAGCGGCGGTGGCCGCGCACTGGACCACCCGCACGGCGCGGCACAGGGCCGCAAGCTCGACCAAGGGTGTCCCAGCATGGGCGAAGAGCATTCCGGCCCTGACCACGGTCTCCGCGAAGTGGCGGAGGCGATGCGCGGGATCATCGAGCTGCTGGAGGTCTACTGGACACGGGTTCCCGACGGGTTCTCGCCCGTCACCGTCTCCGCTCCGCAGCTTCGGGTCATGTACGTGATCGAACGCCGGGAGGGCATCAATCTGCGGCAGTTGGGCGCGGACCTCGATGCCGCACCGTCGTCGGTCAGCCGACTGTGCGACCGGCTGGAAGCCCTCGGCTTCGTACGGCGGTCCTCCAGCCCGGCCAGCCGGCGCGAGGTCGAGCTACGGCTGACCGTGCAGGGGCGGGCGCACCTCGAACGGCTGCGGGCCCGGCGCGAGGAGCGGCTGGCAGCCGCCCTGGCCCGGGCGTCGCCGGCCTCGCGGGCGCGGCTCATGGAGGCCGTGGCGGCCATCCGCGCCGCACTCACCGCCGCCCAGGCACAACCGCCGGCCTCCGACCCGGCCACGGAACGACGCCCTTCGCCCTCCGCCACGGAGCGCCCGCCAGGCTACGGCGCGGAACGCCCAGCGCCCTCCGGCGCGGAACGCCCACCGGACGCCGGACCGGCGCGGCGTACGGGTTGACCTCCGCGGGTGCGGGGCCGCATGCGCGTCCGCATCACGTGAAGGCGTAGGCCCACCACCGGCTCGGCCTCCCGCGCGTGCTCAGCATCACCCTGGACAGCTCCGTGACCGACCGGTAACTTCGAGAGGGAATGAGCAAGCGCTTAGCCATGCCCGGTGAGCGACCACACCAGCCGACCAAGGAGGCACCCCGTGCGCCGTACGGTATTCAACGAGGACCACGAGGCGTTCCGGGAGACCATCCGCGCCTTCATCGCCGCCGAGGTCGTGCCGGTGTACGACGAGTGGTTCGCCGCGGGTGTGGTGCCGCGCGAGTTCTACCTCAAACTCGGTGAGCTGGGCATCTTCGGCATCGAGGTCGACGAGGAGTACGGCGGCGCGGGCATCGACTCGCACAAGTACGAGGCCGTCATCTACGAGGAGACCGCGCGCGCGGGTGTCTCCTTCGGCGGCTCCGGCGTGCACACGCTGCTCGGCCTCCCCTACGTCAAGATGCTCGCCACCGACGAGCAGAAGAAGCGCTGGCTGCCGAAGTTCGCCACCGGCGAGGAGATGTGGGCCCTGGCGATGACCGAGCCGGGCACCGGCTCCGACGTCGCGGGCATGAAGACCACCGCCAAGCTCTCCGAGGACGGCACGCACTACGTCCTCAACGGTGCGAAGACCTTCATCACCGGTGGCGTCCACGCCGACCGCGTGATCGTCTGCGCCCGCACCGCCGCCCCGCGCGAGGACGACCGCCGCTTCGGCATCTCCCTGTTCGCCGTCGACACCAAGTCCGCGGGCTACTCGGTGGGCCGCAAGCTGGACAAGCTCGGCCTGAAGACCTCCGACACCGCCGAGCTGGCGTTCGTCGACGTCAAGGTCCCGGCCGAGGACCTCCTCGGCGAGGAGAACAAGGGCTTCGGCTACCTCGGCACCAACCTGGCCTCCGAGCGCTGGGGCATCGCCTTCGGCGCGTACGCGCAGGCCGCGGCCGCCGTCCGGTTCGCCAAGGAGTACGTCCAGGAGCGCACGGTCTTCGGCAAGACCGTCGCCTCGTTCCAGAACACCAAGTTCGAGCTGGCCGCCTGCCAGGCCGAGGTGGACGCGGCCCAGGCCGTCGCCGACCGCGCGCTGGAGGCGCTGGACGCCGGTGAGCTGACGGCGGCGGAGGCCGCGTCCGCCAAGCTGTTCTGCACCGAGGTCGCCCACCGCGTGATCGACCGCTGCCTCCAGCTGCACGGCGGCTACGGCTTCATGAACGAGTACCCGATCGCCCGCCTGTACGCGGACAACCGCGTCAACCGCATCTACGGCGGCACCAGCGAGGTCATGAAGTCGATCATCGCCAAGTCGATGGGTCTGTAGAGAAGCGCGCGCTTCTGCAAGGACTGTAAGGACTGTAAGGACGACGTTCTCTTCATGAGCGCAGCACTCGATTCCCTGCTCGATCTGCTCGACCTGGAGCAGATCGAGCGGGACATCTTCCGGGGCACGAGCCGCAGCGCGGTCGTGCCCCGGGTGTTCGGCGGACAGGTCGCGGCCCAGGCGCTGGTCGCCGCGGGCCGTACCGTCCCCGCCGAACGCGCGGCCCACTCCCTGCACGCCTACTTCCTGCGGGCGGGCGACCCGGGCGCGCCGATCGTCTACAGCGTGGACCGCATCCGCGACGGGAGGTCCTTCACCACCCGCCGGGTCGTCGCCGTGCAGCACGGGCAGCCGATCTTCCACCTCTCCGCGTCCTTCCAGAGTCACGAGGAGGGGCTGGAGCACCAGGCGGACATGCCGGACTCCCCCGATCCGGAGACGCTGCCCACGGCCGCCGAGATGCTGCCCCGGTACGCGGACCGCTTCAGCGACCCGGGGATGGTGGACCGGCTGATCGAGGCGCGGGCCGCGGTGGACCTGCGGTACGTGGACGCGCCGCCGTTCGGCACGGTGGGCCAGGCGCGGGAGCCGCGCTCGCAGGTCTGGTTCCGGACCAACGGCAAGCTCGCGGACGATCCGCTGCTGCACGTCTGCATGGCCACGTACGTCTCCGACATGACCCTGCTGGACTCGGTGCTCCTGGCCCACGGGCGGGGCGGCTGGGCGGTGGGGGACGTGGTCGGCGCGAGCCTGGACCACGCGATGTGGTTCCACCGGCCCTTCCGGGCGGACGAGTGGCTGCTGTACGACCAGGAGTCGCCGTCGGCCTCCGGCGGACGTGGCCTGGGCCAGGCCCGCATCCATACCGCCGACGGGCGCCTCGCCATCACCGTCATCCAGGAGGGCGTCGTCCGCGTCCCCCGGGGATGAACGGCATGTGACGCGGCGTTCCGGACATACTCCCCTGCATGACTGACGCGCAAGTGGAGAGCGGAACCGAGGGCGGGGAGTCCACCTTCACGGTGATCGTGGCGGCCCTCGCCAATCTCGGCATCGCCGTGGCGAAAGCCGTCGCGGGGCTGATCAGCGGATCGAGCGCGATGCTCTCCGAGGCGGCCCACTCGGTCGCGGACACCGTCACCGAGGTCATGCTCCTCGCCGCGCTCAAGCGGAGCGGGAAGCCGGCCGACGAGGACCATCCCCTCGGTTACGGCCCCGAGCGGTACATCTGGGCCATGCTCGCCTCCATCGCCACCTTCGTCGGCGGTGCGGTCTTCTCGATCTACGACGGGGTGCACACCCTGGTCGCGGGCGAGGAGCTGGGCAACCCGGTCGTCTCCTACGTCGTCCTCGGCGTCGCCTTCCTCCTGGAGGGCTACTCCCTGCGCACCGGCGTCAAGCAGGTGCGGCGTGAGGCGTCACGGCTGCGGGTGCCGGACACGTACTACCTGCGTCACACCCCCGACACCGCCGTGAAGGCCGTTGTCATGGAGGACTCGGCGGCCATGATCGGGCTGCTGCTGGCGGCGGGCGGGCTGCTCGGCGGGCAGCTGACGGGGTCGGGGGTGTGGGACGGGATCGCGTCCTGCCTGATCGGCCTGCTGCTCGTGTACGTGGCCTGGGTGCTCGGTCGGTCCAACGCCCAGCTGCTCATCGGCCGGCCGCTGCCCCCGGCGGTGCGGGCGGGGGTGCGGGACGAGCTGATGTCCGTCCCGCACATCGTCGACGTACTGGAGCTGACCACACTCATCCAGGGGCCGACCGAGATCCTGATCGCCGCGAAGGTCGACTTCCGGGACATGGCCACCGCCGAGGAGGTCGAGTGGGCCTGCGAGGAGGCGGAGGCGCGGCTGCGGGAGCGGTTCCCTTCGATCCAGCGGGTATATCTGGACCCGACGCCGGGGCGTGGCCGGCAACCCAGCCTCTGAGACCCCGGGCCCGGCGTGGCCGGCAACCCAGCCTCTGAGACCCCGGGCCCGGCGTGGCCGGCAGCCCAGCCCCTGCCCCTGCCGCTGGGCCCGGGAAGACACCGCGGCCGGGGAGCCTACGCGGCGGACCCGTCCGCCTCCGGCTCCGCGGGCCCCTCCTCCAGCAGCCCCGCCGCGTGCAGCAGGTACTCGGTCATCGGGTCGTAGAAGCGCGGGTCGGTGACGTGGTCGTCCAGCGGCACGGTGACCTGGAGGGTGCCCTCCGACTCGCCGAGGAAGAGGGCCGGGTCGTTGCAGTCCGCGTAGCCGATCGCGTCCAGTCCGCGCTGGCCGGCGCATCCCGCCCAGCCGTGGTCCGCGACGACGAGGTCGGGCAGCGGGCGGCCCAGGTGCTCCATGGCGTCCAGGATGGCCGCCATGGGGGCCGGGGAGTGGGTGTGCCAGAGGGTCGCCCCGCGCTCCAGCATCGCCACATCGGCGAACTGGAAGACCATGCCCTCGTCGGCCATCAGCCCGGTGGGGACGCGGACGGTCTCGCAGCCCGCCCGGCGCAGGGCGTCCGCCGTCTGCCGGTGCACGTCCAGCAGGCCACCGGGGTGGCCGGTGGCGAAAAGGACCCGCTCACGGCCGGCCGCGGCCTTGCGCAGGCGGGCCGCCATCCGCTCCAGGCCGTCCACGGTCAGCTCCGGGTCGATGGTGTCCTGGCCCGTCCGGTGCGCGGGGTCGTCGTTCACTCCGCAGCGCTCGGCCATCACCGCGAGCACGTCCTGCTCGTCGGTCCAGCGGTCGCCGAGCTCCAGGCCCAGCCAGTAGTGGCGGTCACCGTTGGCGAGCTTGCGGTAGTGGGAGAGGTTGTTGTCGCGCGGGGTGGCGACGTCCCCCGCGATACGCGAACGGACGAGGTGGTCGACGAGGGCGGCGCGGCTGGGTATCGGCATGGGCCCATTGTGCCGTCCGGGGTGCGGGGCGCGCCCGGCGTCCCGGACGGCGGACACGGCCGCCGGCGCGACTTGCGGTGCGGTGCCCGTGGACCCGGGCTCAGGGCACGACGGAGAGCACCGTCACCACGGTCACCGTCGAGATCGCCGCCTGGAGGTTGCGGATCGCCTCCCGCACGCTGACCCCCGCCCAGTGGCCGTCGGCGATCTCCGACATGCGCGGGGCCACCTGCTTCTTCGGCAGGCCGGAGAAGGCCTGCGCGTGCATCCCCGTGGCGTGCAGCAGGGCGACCAGCGCGGTGGTGCGGACGTCCGGCTCGGCCCCGTGCAGCACCACGGCGGACAGCCGTTCGCGCAGCTCCCGTTCCACGGATCCGTCGGCCTCCGGGTAGCGCCGCACCGGGAAGACGCCGAGGGCCCGGTGTCTCTCCTCGGTCACCAGGCCGCGGGCGCAGAGGCCGGCCACGACGTCCTGCGAGCCCTTCGCGTGGTCGCGGCTCAGCCAGTCGACCACCTTGCGGCTGCTGGAGGCCCCGTGGACCCAGCGCGCCAGCCGGTCGAGCCGTCCGTCCAGGAGGGCGTCGCCGGTCGGGGACGGGTCGAAGACCTCGACACGGCCGCCCTTCACCGTGACGCGGCCCGCCATGACCAGTTCCAGGAGCATGCCCGCGGCCACGCCCCAGCGCGCCGCCGACTCCCCCTTCGCCGCGCCGGTCGTGTCGTCCAGCGACAGCAGCATGATCTCTTCGCCCAGTGAGACGGCCATGGTCAGGCACTCCCGTATCTCTTCGTCCTGACCGGACAGACGTGCCGATCCCGCTCCAGGTTCCTCAGGAGAGGAAATCTCTGCTCAGGAGAGGAACAGGAGAGGAAGACGTTGCTCAGGATAGGTCCTCGGCGGCCGCGAACGCCCCCCGCGCCAGCCGGTGCAGCAGCGCGGCGGTGGCCTCGCGGCCGGGGCGGGCCTCCGGGCGGGCCAGGTGCGGGGTCGAGTTCAGCAGGCCGAAGACGGCGTGCACGGTGACACGGGCCTCGTTCTCGGGCAGGCCGGGGTAGAGGGCGCGGACGACGCCCACCCAGACCTCCACGTACTCGCGCTGGAGCCGGCGCACCCGCTTGCGGTCCGTGTCGCGCAGCCGGTCGAGCTCGCGGTCGTGGAGGGTGATGAGGGGGCGGTCGTCGAGGGCGAAGTCGATGTGGCCCTCGATGAGCGCGTCCAGGAGGGCCTCCGGGGAGCCGTGGCCGCGCGCGGCGTCCTCCGACACCCGCAGGCGGCCGCCCGCCAGCAGCCGTTCGCTGATGCCGACCAGCAGTTCGGCGAGCATCGCGTCCTTGCCGGGGAAGTGGCGGTACAGGCCGGGGCCGCTGATGCCGACGGCGGCGCCTATCTCGTCGACGCCGACACCGTGGAAGCCGCGCTCGGCGAAGAGGCGTGCGGCCTCCCGCAGGATCTGCTCGCGGCGGGTGGGGGCCGCGACGCGGGCGGCGGCATGGGTGCTCATGAGGATTCATTCTAGACAGGGTCGTTAGCGGTCGTTAACCTGAGGGAAACGCGTTAACGGCCATTAACAACAGCTCACCGTCGTCAACAGCAGCTGACGGGCGCGGCACGGGCAAGGGGGCTCGACACGATGCAGCAGGCACCGGTCCTGGCGAGCGCGGGCGATCCCGCCTCGGAGGCCTGGCAGGCCAACGAGGCGGCGCATCTCGCGCTCGCCGACGAGCTGGCGGCACGGCTCGCCACGGCACGGCTGGGCGGGGGTGAGAAGGCGCGCGCCCGCCACGAGGCCCGCGGCAAGCTGCTCCCCCGGGACCGGGTCGACACCCTCCTCGACCCGGGCTCCCCGTTCCTGGAGCTGGCCCCGCTGGCGGCCGAGGGGCTGTACGGGGGCGCCGCCCCGGCGGCCGGGGTGATCGCCGGGATCGGCCGGGTCAGCGGGCGCGAGTGCGTGATCGTCGCCAACGACGCGACCGTCAAGGGCGGCACGTACTACCCGATGACGGTGAAGAAGCACCTGCGCGCGCAGGAGGTGGCGCTGGAGAACCGGCTCCCCTGCCTCTATCTGGTCGACTCGGGCGGCGCCTTCCTGCCGATGCAGGACGAGGTCTTCCCCGACCGGGAGCACTTCGGGCGGATCTTCTACAACCAGGCCCGCATGTCGGGGGCGGGCATCCCGCAGATCGCGGCCGTGCTGGGCTCCTGCACGGCGGGCGGGGCGTACGTCCCGGCGATGAGCGACGAGGCCGTGATCGTCCGCAACCAGGGCACGATCTTCCTCGGCGGCCCGCCACTGGTGAAGGCCGCGACCGGTGAGGTCGTCACGGCGGAGGAGCTGGGCGGCGGCGAGGTCCACTCCCGTACGTCGGGGGTCACCGACCACCTCGCGGAGGACGACGCGCACGCTCTGCGCATCGTCCGCAACATCGTGGCCACCCTGCCGGACCGCGCCCCGCTCCCCTGGTCGGTCGAGCCGGCCGAGGAGCCGAAGGTGGACCCGGCCGGACTGTACGGGGTGGTGCCGGTCGACTCCCGGACTCCCTACGACGTACGCGAGGTCATCGCCCGGGTGGTGGACGGCTCACGGTTCCAGGAGTTCAAGGCGGAGTACGGTACGACGCTGATCACCGGCTTCGCCCGTATCCACGGCCACCCCGTCGGGATCGTGGCGAACAACGGCATCCTGTTCGCCGAGTCGGCCCAGAAGGGCGCGCACTTCATCGAGCTGTGCGACCAGCGCGGCATCCCGCTCGTCTTCCTCCAGAACATCTCCGGCTTCATGGTCGGCCGGGACTACGAGGCGGGCGGCATCGCCAAGCACGGCGCGAAGATGGTCACGGCGGTGGCCTGCACGCGGGTGCCGAAGCTGACGGTCGTGGTCGGCGGTTCGTACGGGGCGGGCAACTACTCCATGTGCGGCCGGGCGTACAGCCCGCGCTTCCTGTGGATGTGGCCCAACGCCAAGATCTCGGTGATGGGCGGCGAGCAGGCCGCGTCGGTCCTGGCGACCGTCAAGCGCGACCAGCTCGGCGACGCGTGGCCCACCGAGGACGAGGAAACGTTCCGGGACTCGATCCGCGCCCAGTACGAGACCCAGGGCAACGCGTACTACGCCACCGCCCGGCTCTGGGACGACGGCGTGATCGACCCGGTGGACACCCGGCAGGTGCTGGGCCTCGCCCTGACCGCCTGCGCCAATGCCCCGCTGCCCCAGAAGGACCCGGCCGGGCCCGGCTTCGGCGTCTTCCGGATGTGAGGAACAGATGACGATGTTCGACACCGTTCTGGTCGCCAACCGCGGCGAGATCGCCGTCCGGGTGATCCGGACCCTGCGCGAGCTGGGGGTGCGCTCGGTCGCGGTCTTCAGCGACGCGGACGCGGACGCCCGGCATGTCCGGGAGGCGGACACGGCGGTACGGATCGGCCCGCCGCCGGCCGCGCTGAGCTACCTGTCCGTGGAGAAGATCCTTCAGGCGGCCCGCCGCACGGGTGCGCAGGCCGTGCACCCCGGCTACGGCTTCCTCGCGGAGAACGCGGCCTTCGCGCAGGCCTGTACGGACGCGGGGTTGGTCTTCATCGGCCCGCCCGCCTCCGCGATCTCCCTCATGGGCGACAAGATCCGGGCCAAGGAGACGGTCGCGGCGGCCGGCGTCCCGGTGGTCCCGGGCTCCTCGGGCAGCGGTCTGACCGATGCCCAACTGGACGCCGCGGCACGGGAGATCGGCACGCCGGTCCTCCTGAAGCCCTCGGCGGGCGGCGGCGGCAAGGGCATGCGCCTGGTCCGTGACGCGGCGGTGCTGGCCGAGGAGATCGCGGCGGCCCGCCGCGAGGCCCAGGCCTCGTTCGGCGACGACACGCTCCTGGTGGAGCGGTGGATCGACCGCCCGCGCCACATCGAGATCCAGGTGCTGGCCGACGCCCACGGCAACGTGATCCACCTGGGCGAGCGGGAGTGCTCGCTCCAGCGCCGCCACCAGAAGATCATCGAGGAGGCGCCCTCGGTCCTGCTCGACGAGGAGACCCGGGCGGCGATGGGCGAGGCGGCCGTGCAGGCGGCACGCAGTTGCGGCTATGTCGGCGCGGGGACCGTGGAGTTCATCGTCCCGGGCAACGACCCGGCGTCGTACTACTTCATGGAGATGAACACCCGCCTCCAGGTCGAGCACCCGGTCACCGAGCTGATCACCGGCCTGGACCTGGTGGAGTGGCAGCTGCGGGTGGCGTCGGGCGAGCAACTCCCGTACGTGCAGGAGGACATCAGCCTGACGGGCCACGCCATCGAGGCCCGGGTCTGCGCCGAGGACCCCTCCCGCGGCTTCCTGCCCTCCGGCGGTACGGTGCTGGCGCTGCGCGAGCCGCAGGGCGGCGGGGTGCGCACGGACTCGGGGCTCAGCGAGGGCGTGCCGGTGGGCAGCCTGTACGACCCGATGCTGTCGAAGGTCATCGCGTACGGCCCCGACCGCGCGAGTGCCCTGCGCAAGCTGCGGGCGGCCCTGGCGGACACGGTGATCCTGGGAGTCCCGACCAACGCGGGCTTCCTGCGCCGGCTGCTGGCCCACCCGGACGTGGTCGCCGGGAAACTGGACACGGGGCTGGTGGAGCGCGAGGCGGAGGGCCTGGTGCCGGACGGGGTTCCGGACGAGGTGTACGCGGCGGCGGCGGCGGTCCGCCGGGAGGCGCTGGAGCCCCGGCCGGACGCGGAGGGCTGGACGGACCCGTTCTCGGTGCCGAGCGGGTGGCGGACGGGGGGTGCGCCGGCGCCGCTGCTCTTCCCCCTGCGCGTCGGGGCACGTGAACCCGTCACGCGGAGCTCCCCGGTCTCCGCGACCGTCACGGCGGACCGGGTCACGGTGGAAGCCGACGGCACGGTCGGCCACTTCCACCGCTGCGGCGATTGGCTCGGCCGGGACGGTGACACCTGGCACGTCCAGGACCACGACCCGGTGGAGGCCTCCCTGAGCGGAGCGGGCCGCAGCGGGAAGGACACGCTGGCGGCACCGATGCCCGGCACGGTCACGGTGGTGAAGGTGGCCGTCGGGGACGAGGTCGTGGCGGGGCAGAGCCTGCTCGTGGTGGAGGCGATGAAGATGGAGCACGTGATCTCCGCCCCGCACGCGGGGACCGTGACCGAGCTGGACGTCACGGCGGGCTCGACGGTGGCCATGGACCAGATCCTGGCGGTCGTGGCCCCCGGGGAGGACGCATGACCACGCGAGCACTGCCCATGAAGGTCCCGGCCCCCGGGCTGCCGGCCCGGGTCCGTATCCACGAGGTGGGGGCGCGGGACGGCCTGCAGAACGAGAAGGGGGTCGTGCCGACGGAGGTGAAGGCGGAGTTCATCCGCCGGCTGGCCGTGGCCGGGCTCACCACCATCGAGGCGACGAGCTTCGTGCACCCGAAGTGGGTGCCCCAACTGGCCGACGCCGAGCAGCTGTTCCCGTTGCTCGGCGAGGTCGCGGACATCGGCGACGTCACCCTCCCGGTCCTCGTACCGAACGAACGCGGTCTGGACCGGGCGCTGGCGCTCGGGGCCCGGTCGATCGCGGTGTTCGGCTCGGCCACGGAGACGTTCGCCGCGCGCAACCTGAACCGGACCGTCGAGGGGTCGCTGGCCATGTTCGCGCCGGTGGTGGCCCGCGCCAGGGCCGAGAAGGTGCGGGTGCGCGGGTATCTGTCGATGTGCTTCGGCGACCCGTGGGAGGGCGCGGTGCCGGTGGCGCAGGTGGTCGGGGTCGCCAAGTCCCTGATGGAGCTGGGCTGCGACGAGCTGTCGCTCGGCGACACGATCGGGGTGGCGACGCCGGGACACGTAACGGCTCTGCTGACGGCCCTGAACGAGGCGGGCGTGGCGACGGCCGCCATCGGCGTGCACTTCCACGACACCTACGGCCAGGCGCTGTCCAACACCCTGGCCGCCCTCCAGCACGGGGTGACGACGGTGGACGCCTCGGCGGGCGGCCTGGGCGGCTGCCCGTACGCGAAGAGCGCCACGGGCAACCTCGCCACCGAGGACCTCGTGTGGATGCTCGACGGCCTGGGCATCGAAACCGGCGTCGACCTCGACGAGTTGGCCGCCACCAGCATCTGGCTGGCCGGACAGCTGGGCCGGCCGAGCCCGTCCCGCACGGTCCGCGCCCTTTCCCCTTCCTCTTCCCCCGCCTCCCACAAGGAGTGAGTCACACCATGTCCCTGGACCACCGGCTGACCGCCGAGCACGAGGAACTGCGCCGCACGGTGGAGGAGTTCGCGCACGAGGTGATCGCGCCGAAGATCGGCGACTTCTACGAGCGCCATGAGTTCCCGTACGAGATCGTGCGCGAGATGGGGCGGATGGGCCTGTTCGGGCTGCCGTTCCCGGAGGAGTACGGCGGCATGGGCGGCGACTACCTCGCGCTCGGGATCGCCCTGGAGGAGCTGGCCCGGGTCGACTCATCGGTGGCTATCACCCTGGAGGCCGGGGTCTCGCTGGGTGCGATGCCGCTCCACCTCTTCGGCACGGAGGAGCAGAAGCGCCAGTGGCTGCCCAAGCTCTGTGCGGGCGAGGCGCTGGGCGCGTTCGGCCTGACCGAGCCGGACGGCGGCTCGGACGCGGGCGGCACGCGGACGACGGCGGTGCTGGACGAGGCGAGAGACGAGTGGGTGATCAACGGCTCGAAGTGCTTCATCACCAACTCCGGTACGGACATCACCGAGCTGGTGACCGTGACGGCGGTGACGGGCCGCAAGGAGGACGGGCGCCCCCGGATCTCCGCGATCATCGTCCCCTCCGGCACCCCCGGCTTCACGGTCGCGGCCCCCTACTCCAAGGTCGGCTGGAACGCCTCCGACACCCGCGAGCTGTCCTTCTCCGACGTCCGCGTCCCGGCGGCGAACCTGCTGGGCGAGGAGGGCCGCGGCTACGCGCAGTTCCTGCGGATCCTGGACGAGGGCCGGGTCGCGATCTCGGCCCTGGCCACGGGCCTGGCGCAGGGCTGCGTGGACGAGTCGGTGAAGTACGCGGCCGAGCGCCACGCGTTCGGCAGGCCGATCGGCGCGAACCAGGCGATCCAGTTCAAGATCGCCGACATGGAGATGCGGGCCCATATGGCGCGCGTGGGCTGGCGCGACGCGGCCTCGCGGCTGGTGGCGGGCGAACCGTTCAAGAAGGAGGCGGCGATCGCCAAGCTGTACTCCTCCACGGTGGCGGTGGACAACGCCCGTGAGGCGACGCAGATCCACGGCGGCTACGGCTTCATGAACGAGTACCCGGTGGCGCGGATGTGGCGGGACTCGAAGATCCTGGAGATCGGCGAGGGGACGAGCGAGGTGCAGCGGATGCTGATCGCACGCGAGTTGGGGCTTCCGGGCTGATCCACGCCGCCCGTTGCCGATCCCCGGGCCGTTGCCCGATCCCCTGACCGCTGCCCTGCCCTGCCCTGCCCTGACTGCCGGGCCGCTGCCCTGATGCCCGGCCCGGTGCGCTGATGCCCGGCCCGGTGCGCTGAGTGCCGTCGTCCCGGCCGCCGTGGTGCGTTCCACGGCGGTCGGGGCGCGGTGGCGCCGTGGACTACCTGCGCCGCTTCGGCGGCTTCTCGGGTTCCGGGCTCGGGGACGTGGACGTGGCGCGGAGCATGACCGTGTAGTTGCGGTGCTCGAAGAGGCGGTCGATCTCCGGGACGCTGGAGGAGCCCACCCCGCAGCAGGCGTAGTGCACGGTCAGGGGGGTTTCGTCGTCCTCCTGCTCCGCGTGGGCCGCCGCGAGTTCGGCCACCTTGTCGCGCAGGGTGCCGCCCTCGACCGAGGTCGCGCCCTCGGCCAGGTGCTTGGCGTCCAGAGGCATCAGCTTGTAGTTGATGACTTCGTCACCCGCGGTGTAGGTCTTGGGGAAGTCGGCTGGCATCGGCTTGCGCTTGTTGTTGTTCCCGACCAGTTCGAGATCCTCCGACGCCGGCGGCGTCCCGGACTCGACGAGCTTCGCCACCTCGTTCTCCAGCCACGCGCCGGGCGGGGCGTAGACGACCAGCTCGATGCCCGCCGGCACGGTGAAGGTCGCCTTGAGCGCACGGCTACGCGGATTGTCGGGGTTCTTGGGCAGCCGCTGGTTGTCGCCGAACCGGCCGTGGCCGCTGAGCACGGTGGAGTTCCGGCTGCCCGTGCCGGCCGACGGCTCCTCGGTGTTCTCCCCCGGCATCCGCTGCACCGGCAGCGCCGCCCGGCTGTCCAGCATGCGGCACACCTGGGCATTCCCGACCGAGCGCTGGAGCCGCATGAGGCCGCTGCCGGCCGCCTGCGCCGACGCCGAGGACACGGACGCGGGTGCCCCACGCGTTGCCAACGGCGGCCGGCCGGGCGATCGGGGGCCCTCTTCCGCCTCTTCCCGCGTGCGCATGCGCCACTCCCCTCGGTACGGCGATCCCGCGCGAAGGCGCGCGGAGAGGACCACGCTAGGGCGCCGCGCCCGGCGGCGGCAGGGCGCCAGGGCCACGACTGAGGACAGGGTCGGTTGCCCTCCGGGGGTACCGGCGGTGGCACCCCCTGGACGGGCCGAGGGCCGACGCCTCAGGCTGCGGGGCTCTCCGAGCCCTGACGGCCGTCGTACTCCGCGCGTGCCCATGCGATCTTCTGCTGGTGGTCCTCGGTCCAGTCGACCAGGGTCCGGATCGTCGTGTGCGGGGTCGCGCCCATCGGCGTCAGCTCGTACTCGACGCGCGGCGGCACGACCGGATAGACCGTTTCTTCGGCGTCTCCTCCGTCGCCGCCGTCAACACCGCCGCGACCGCGGGGACTTCGCCGGCCGCGCTGCTCGACGGAGCCCGTTCGACACCGCCCCGGAATCGGTTCGACAAGCCGGCCGCCCATCCGGCAGAGTCCCCGCATGAACCACCGGCACTGGCCCCTCCGCGGTCTCCGCGTCCGCACACCCCGCCTCGAGCTGCGCCTGCCCGACGAGGAGCTGCTCGACGACCTGGCCTCCGTCGCGGCCGACGGAGTGCACACGCCGGACCGTATGCCGTTCATCGTGCCGTGGACGGACGGTGGGCCCGACGCCGTCGGCAGGGCCGTGTTCCAGCACGTGCTGGGCACCGTCGCCGGGTGGTCGGCCCAGGAGTGGACGCTGACCCTCGCCGTCCTCCACGAGGGCAAGGTCGTGGGGCGGCAGGACGTGACGGGCCGGGAGTTCGGTGTACGGCGCGAGGTGCATACCGGGTCGTGGCTCGGCATCGCCCATCAGGGGCAGGGCATCGGGACGGAGATGCGGGCCGCCGCCCTCCACCTGGCCTTCGACGGACTCGGCGCCCGGTACGCCGTCTCCGACGCCCTGACGGACAACACCCGCTCGCTCGGCGTCTCGCGGCGGCTCGGGTACAGCCCGGACGGCCTGGAGATGGCGGTGGTCCGCGGGGCCGCCGTCACCGTGCAGCGGCTGCGGCTGGACCGGACGGCGTGGGAGAAGCACCGCGGCGTCGACGTCACCGTGCAGGGGCTCGACGCCTGCCGTGCCGACTTCGGGGTGTGAGGTCCCGGGGACTCGGGGGGGGGCGGGGGCTCCGGGCCCCGGGGGCTCGGGTCCCCAGGGGCTCGGGGTCCCGGGCTCGGGGTTCCCAGGGGCTCGGGGTCCCGGGGGGGCTCGGGGTTCCCAGGGGCTCAGGGGCTCCGGGGGCTCGGGTTCCCAGGGGCTCGGGGTCCCGGGGGGCTCGGGTTCCCAGGGGGTCCCGGGGTCCCCAGGGGGGCGGAGGCGCTCACGGCGGGGGACGCCGACGGCGACGGGGGTGCCGAGGGGTGCCCGCCCCGGCGTTCCTCGGGGCCGGCTCCGGCGCCCGGCCCGCCCGGCACCGTGACCACGTAGCAAGGTTAGGCACCTTCCTCCGAAACGCCCTCGCCGGAGCCAGCCGGGCCCGTCCGCCCGCCGCTTCCGGCCCGCCCGGAGGAGCCCTCGTTGACGACTGCCGCCGTTCCCCGTGTCGCCCCGTTCCGGTTCTTCGACCTGACCGTCCTGCGGGCCAGGCGGCTCGGCCCCTCCATGCTCCGGATCACCCTGGGCGGCCCCGGGGCCGAGGGGTTCAGGGCCGGGGGCCGCGACCAGAGCCTGTCGGTCTTCCTGCCGCACCCCGGGCAGGGCGAGGCCGTGGTGCCGGAGGGTGAGGACGGGGCCTGGTATCCGAAGTGGCGGGCGCTGCCCGAGGACGTACGGGCGGTGATGCGGTCGTACACCGTGCGGGCCCAGCGCGTGCGGACCGACGGCTCCACCGAGGTGGACATCGACTTCGCGCTCCACGGTGACGGCGGCCCGGCCTCCCGCTGGGCGCTCACCGCCGCGTCGGGCGACCGGCTCAAGGTGCTGGGGCCCGCGGTCGAGGACAACACCTCCGTGCGCTTCCGGCCGCCGCAGGACACCGACTGGGTCCTGATCTGGGCCGACGAGACGGCCCTGCCGGCCGCGGCCGCCGCCCTGGAGTGGCTGCCCGCGGGGACGCCCGCCCGGGTCTGGCTGGAGGTACCGAAAACGGAGGACCGGCAGGCCCTCAACACCGCGGCCAAGGCCCGGATCAGCTGGCTCGTCCGGAGCGAGGGCGCGCTTCCCGCCGTGGAGGCCGTGCGGGCCGCCGAGCTGCCGGAGGGCACCCCGTACGTCTGGATCGCGGGCGAGTCGTCCCAGGTGCGGGCGCTCCGCCGCCACCTGGTCCAGGAGCGCGGCTTCGACCGCGAGCGGGTCACCTTCGTCGGGTACTGGCGGCGCGGGCTCAGCGAGGAGCAGCTGCGGGCGGAGACGACCGCCCGGGCCGGGACCGCGCGGTAGCCACCCGGCTCACCCCTTCCCCAGTCGGCTCACCCCTTCCACCGGCACCCGGGACAGTCCGGAACAGGCGGCAAAGCGGACAGCCTCGACATCCACCGGGGCGAGGGACAGCGCTTGATCGAGTTAGGTTAGGCTAACCTCACTTCGACATCGCGTCGCTCGTCCCCCCTTCCCTGCCCGGAGGGACGCGATGAAGTTCCCCTCACCCGGGAGGACCCCTTCATGCGTTCGCACCTGCTCAACAACACCACTGCGGAGCACTACCGGCGTACCGTCACCGCAGGAGTGGAACGGGTCGCGGCCAAACTCGCCGCCACCGAGCGCCCCTTCAGCGGGGTCGGTGTCGACGAGCTCTCCCCCGTCGTCGACGCGATCGACCTGGACCGGCCGCTGGGCGACGCCGGCGCCGCCCTCGACGAGCTCGGCGAGGTCTACCTCCGCGACGCGGTCTACTTCCACCACCCCCGCTACCTGGGCCACCTCAACTGCCCGGTGGTCATCCCCGCCGTCCTCGGCGAGGCCGTGCTCTCCGCGGTCAACTCCTCCCTGGACACCTGGGACCAGAGCGCCGGCGGCACCCTCATCGAGCGCCGGCTGATCGACTGGACCACCGAGCGCATCGGCCTCGGACCGGCCGCCGACGGCGTCTTCACCAGCGGCGGTACGCAGTCCAACCTCCAGGCCCTGCTGCTGGCCCGCGAGGAGGCGAAGATCCGGCCCGAGCACTGCACCCGGCTGCGGATCTTCACCTCCGAGTGCAGCCACTTCAGCGTGCAGAAGTCCGCCAAACTCCTCGGCCTCGGCCCGGACGCGGTCGTCTCCGTCCCTGTCGACAGCAACAAGCGCATGCAGGCCGTGGCCCTCGCCCAGGCCCTGGAGAGGTGCGTCGCCGAAGGCACCGTGCCGATGGCCGTCGTGGCGACCGCCGGGACCACGGACTTCGGCTCCATCGACCCGCTGCCCGAGATCGCCGCACTCTGCGAGCAGTACGCGACCTGGATGCACGTGGACGCCGCGTACGGCTGCGGCCTGCTGGCCTCACGTGAGCGCCGCGGCCTCCTCGAAGGCATCGCGCACGCCGACTCGGTGACCGTCGACTACCACAAGTCCTTCTTCCAGCCGGTGAGTTCGTCCGCCCTGCTGGTCCGCGACCGGGCGACGCTGCGCCACGCCACGTACCACGCGGAGTATCTGAACCCGCGCCGGATGGCCGAGGAGCGGATACCCAACCAGGTCGACAAGTCCCTCCAGACGACCCGCCGGTTCGACGCGCTCAAGCTGTGGATGACGCTGCGCGTCATGGGTGCCGACGGCATCGGCGAGCTCTTCGACGAGGTCTGCGACCTGGCCGCCGAGGGGTGGAAGCTGCTCGCGGCCGACCCGCGCTTCGACGTGGTGGTCCAGCCGCAGCTCTCCACGCTCGTCTTCCGCCACATCCCGTCCGGCGTCACCTCCCCGGACCGGATCGACCTCGCCAACCTGCACGTCCGCAAGGCGCTGTTCGCCTCCGGCGAGGCGATCGTCGCGGGCACCAAGGTCGGCGACCGCCAGTACCTGAAGTTCACCCTCCTCAACCCCGAAACGACCGTGGAAGACATCGCCGCGGTCCTCGACCTGATCTCCGGCCACGCCGAGCAGTACCTGGGAGACTCCCTTGACCGCGCTTCCTGAACCCCACGACTTCATCGGGATCGGGCTCGGCCCGTTCAATCTCGGACTGGCCTGCCTGACCGAGCCGATCGACGAACTGAACGGCGTCTTCCTGGAGTCCAAGCCGGACTTCGAGTGGCACTCCGGGATGTTCCTCGAAGGGGCCCATCTCCAGACGCCGTTCATGTCGGACCTGGTCACCATGGCCGACCCGACCTCGCCCTACTCGTTCCTGAACTACCTCAAGGAGCGCGGCAGGCTCTACTCGTTCTACATCCGGGAGAACTACTACCCGCTGCGGACCGAGTACAACGACTACTGCCGCTGGGCCGCCGCCAAACTGAACAGCATCCGGTTCAACGAGACCGTCGAGGGCGTCACGTACGACGAGTCCACCGAGCTCTACACCGTGACCACCGCCGCCGGGACCGTCCTGCGCTCCCCCCGCCTGGTCCTCGGCACCGGAACCCCGCCGTACATCCCCGAGGCGTGCCACGGCCTCGGGGGGGACTTCCTGCACAACTCGCGTTATCTGGAGGGGAAGGCCGACCTCCAGAAGAAGAAGTCGATCACCCTGGTCGGCAGCGGGCAGAGCGCGGCGGAGATCTACTACGACCTGCTCTCCGAGATCGACGTGTACGGCTACCGGCTCAACTGGGTGACGCGCTCGCCGCGCTTCTTCCCGCTGGAGTACACCAAGCTCACGCTGGAGATGACCTCGCCGGAGTACATCGACTACTTCCACGCGCTGCCGGAGGAGACCCGCTACCGGCTGGAGACCGGGCAGAAGGGGCTGTTCAAGGGCATCGACGGGGAGCTGATCGACGCGATCTTCGACCTGCTCTACCAGAAGAACCTGCCCGGCCCGGTGCCCACCCGGCTGCTCACCAACTCCGCGCTCATCACCGCGCGTTACGACGAGGAGGGCGGCGCGTACAGCCTGGGACTGCGCCAGGAGGAGCAGGTCAAGGACTACTCCCTGACCACCGAGGGCCTCATCCTCGCCACCGGCTACCGCTACGAGGCGCCCGCCTTCCTCGAACCCGTCGCCGGCCGGCTGCGCCACGACAGCCGGGGCCGCTTCGACGTGGCCCGCAACTACAGCATCGACACCACCGGGCGCGGGATCTTCCTGCAGAACGCCGGGGTGCACACCCACTCGATCACCTCGCCCGACCTGGGCATGGGTGCCTACCGCAACGCGTACATCATCGGCGAACTGCTCGGCCGTGAGTACTACCCGGTCGAGAAGTCCATCGCCTTCCAGGAGTTCGCCGTATGAACCACCCCCACAGCAACACCCCCGGCGAACTCGGCACCTTCACCGTCCGCCCCCTCGATCCCACCTCCGACGCCGAGCTGGTCCACAGCTGGGTCACCCACCCCAAGGCCGCCTTCTGGCTGATGGGCGAGGCGAAACTCCAGGACGTGGAGCGGGAGTACATGGCGATCGCCGCCCACCCGCACCACGAGGCGTTCATCGGCCTGCACGAGGGCGAACCCGCGTTCCTGATCGAGCGGTACGACCCCACCGAGGTCGAGTTGAAGGGGCTGTACGAGGCGGAGCCGGGGGATGTCGGGATGCACTTCCTGGTCGCGCCGACCGACACCCCGGTGCACGGCTTCACCCGTGCCGTGATCACCGCCGTGATGGAGTTCCTCTTCGCCGACCCCTCGGTGCGCCGGGTCGTCGTCGAGCCCGATGTCACCAACAGCGCCGTGCAGGCCCTCAACAAGGCGGTCGGCTTCGAGGTCCTGCGGGAGATCGCCAAACCGGAGAAGGACGCGCTGCTCAGCGCCTGCACCCGCGAGCAGTTCGAAGCAGCAACCGGAGGAACCGACCGATGACGACCGCCCTCACCGACAGCGTCGCCCACCTCTCCCCGGCCCGCTGGGCCACCGCAAACCGACTGCTGGTCCGCAAAGCACTGGCGGAATTCAGCCACGAACGCCTTCTGAGCCCTGCCCCCCTCGGCGAGGACCGCTACACCCTCCGTAGCGACGACGCGGCGACGGAGTACCGTTTCACCGCACACCTCTTCGCGCTGGACCACTGGCAGATCGAGGCCGAGTCGATCACCCGCCACCGGCACGGGGCCGAAGTACCCGTCGACGCCCTGGAGTTCTTCATCGAGCTGCGGGTGGCGCTCGGGCTGACCGAGGAGATCCTGCCGGTCTACCTGGAGGAGGTCTCCTCCACGCTGGCCGGAACCGCCTACAAACTCACCAAGGAACCGGCCACCTCCCGCCAGCTCGTCGCGGCCGGCTTCCAGGCCGTCGAGACCGGGATGACCGAGGGCCACCCCTGTTTCGTGGCCAACAACGGCCGGCTCGGCTTCGGGGTCGACGAGTACCGCGCGTACGCCCCCGAGGCCGCCTCCCCGATCCGGCTGGTGTGGCTGGCCGCCCGCCGCGACCGGGCCACCTTCACGGCGGGCGCCGGCCTTGACTACGACACTCTGGTCGAGGGCGAGTTGAGCGAGGAGACCCGGGAGCGGTTCGCCGCCACCCTGCGCTCGCTGGGCCTGGACCCGGACGCGTACTTCCTGCTGCCCGTCCACCCCTGGCAGTGGTGGAACAAGCTGGCCGTCACCTTCGCCGGTGAGCTCGCCGAGCGCCATCTGGTCGTGCTCGGGGAGGGCGAGGACGCCTACCTCGCCCAGCAGTCCATCCGTACGTTCTTCAACACCGACCATCCCGGGAAGCACTACGTCAAGACGGCCCTGTCGGTGCTGAACATGGGCTTCATGCGCGGGCTCTCCGCCGCGTACATGGAGGCCACGCCCGCCATCAACGACTGGCTGGCCGCTCTGATCGAGCGCGACGGCCTGCTGACCGGCGCCCGGTTCTCGATCATCCGGGAGCGGGCCGCGATCGGCTACCACCACCGGGCGTACGAGGCGGCCACCGCCAAGGGCTCCCCCTACCTGAAGATGCTGGCCGCGCTCTGGCGCGAGAGCCCGGTCGCGGGCCTGGAGCCGGGTGAGAGGTGCGCCACCATGGCCTCCCTGCTCCACACCGACCACGAGGGCCGCTCGGTGGCCGGGGCGCTCATCGAGGAGTCCGGGCTCGACCCGCAGGTGTGGCTGCGGCACTACCTGGACGCCTACCTGGTGCCGGTGCTGCACAGCTTCTACGCCTACGACCTGGTCTACATGCCGCACGGCGAGAACGTGATCCTGGTCGTGGAGGACGGGATCGTCACCCGCACGATCTTCAAGGACATCGCCGAGGAGATCGCGGTCATGGACCCGGACGCGGTGCTGCCGCCGACGGTCGACCGGATCCGCGCCGAGGTCCCCGAGGACATGAAGCTGCTGTCGGTCTTCACCGATGTCTTCGACTGCTTCTTCCGCTTCCTGGGCGCGGGCCTCGCCACCGAGGGAATCCTGGACGAGGACACCTTCTGGCGGACGGTCGCCGCGTGCGTACGCGACTACCAGGCGTCGGCGCCCTACCTCGCGGACAAGTTCCAGCAGTACGACCTCTTCGAGCCGGAGTTCGCGCTCTCCTGCCTCAACCGCCTCCAGCTGCGCGACAACCAGCAGATGGTCGACCTCAACGACCCGGCCGGCGCGCTGCAGTTGGTTGGCCGGCTGAACAACCCGATCGCCAAGTACTGAGCGGTCCGCACAGACCGGTGAGCGCCCGAGGACGGTCCCCCGGGCGCTCACCTCTTCCCTCACCGCTCCCAGGGCACCTGCGGGGAGCGGTAGAAGTCGATCCCCAGCGCGGTCAGCCGCGGCCCCTGGGCGGCCAGGCGCACCTTGTACGCCTCCCAGTCGTGGGTCGCCGCGGGTGACCAGCCGAGCTCGGCGGCGCCCAGCAGCCGAGGGAAGGCCATCTGCTCGATCTCCGTGCTGTCGGTGAGCGTCTCGGTCCAGAGGGGCGCCTCGACACCGAGGACGGCCTCCCGCGGGGCTCCTTCCAGATAGCCCGCCGGGTCCCAGTCGTAGGACCGCCGCACCTCCACCAGTCCGGCCCAGCTCAGTCCCAGCTTCGTGTCCTTGGTGTACTTCATGTCCAGGTAGACCCGGTCGGCCGGTGAGAGCACCAGCCGGGTCCCGTTCTTCGCCGCGTCCGCCACCTGCTTGCGCTCGGCGGCCCCGGTGCGGTCGTACCCCCAGTACTGCGCCACCGCGCCCCTCACCGGCACCGCGCCGGTCAGCTGGTGCCAGCCCATCACCGTCTTGCCGTACTTCCCGACGACCGCCTGGGCCTTCGCCATGAACGTCACGTAGTCCTGATGGCTGGTGGCGTGCGCCTCGTCGCCCCCGATGTGGAGGTACTTCCCCGGGGTGAGGGCGGCGAGTTCCCGCAGCACGTCGTCCACGAAGTCGTACGTCACCGGTTTGGGCACGCACAGCGAGCTGAAACCGACCGAGGTGCCGGTGTAGAGGGGCGGGGCGACCCCGTCGCAGGTCAGCTCGGCGTAGGAGGCGAGGGCGGCGTTGGTGTGGCCGGGCAGGTCGATCTCCGGCACGACCTCCAGGTAGCGGGAGGCGGCGTGGCGGACGATCTCGCGGTACTGCTCCTTCGTGTAGTACCCGCCGGGCCCGCCGCCGACCTCGGTGGAGCCGCCGTACGTGGCGAGCCGGGGCCAGGAGTCGACGGCGATACGCCAGCCCTGGTCGTCGGAGAGGTGCAGGTGCAGCTTGTTGACCTTGTAGAGGGCGAGCTGGTCGATGTACCGCTTCACCTCGGCGACCGAGAAGAAGTGGCGCGAGACGTCCAGCATCGCGCCCCGGTAGCCGTAGCGCGGCGCGTCCGTGACCGTGCCGCCCGCGACCCTCCAGGGCCCCTGCTGCCGACTGTCGGCCTCCACCCGGTCCGGCAGGAGCTGGCGCAGCGTCTGGACACCGTGGAAGAGCCCGGCCGGGGCGCGGGCGGTGATGGTGAGCGCGGCAGGGGTGGAGCGCAGGCGGTAGCCCTCCTCGCCCAGGCTCCGGTCCCGGGAGCCGAGCTCCAGCCGGATGCCGCCGGGCCCCGGCCGGTCGGTGACGGGCAGCGCGTAGCCGGTGGCGGGGCGCAGGAGCTCGGCCAGGTACGTCCCGATCCGCCGCACCTCGCCGGAGTGACCGGCCACCCGGATCGGGGTCGTGGAGGTGATGGCGTACGGGGAGCCGCCCGGCACCACATCGGCGGGGACCGGCAGCAGCTGCCCGAGGGGGCGGGGCGCGGAGGCGGCGGCGACGGACGGGGTCGCGGCGGTGGAGGAGAGGGCGCCCGCCACGACGACCAGCAGGGTGGCCAGGAGCCTGGGGAGGGGTCTGTGCCGGGCCGGGAAGCGTGGGGCCGTACCGCGCGGAGCCTTCTGCCGATCCGTACGTCGCTGTCGCACAAGCCTGTCCCTTCGACGGGTCCTACCTGTGGATCTCCGGGCAACCGAACGCCGACCATCCGTATCGCGGAGCCGTGGACGGGTCAAGGACCGAGGGCGCTCCCCGGCCACCGGCTGGCAGAATCGCGGGCATGGCGGAAATAATCCAGCGCGACGGCACATGGACGTTCGACGGGGAGACGGTACGCGTCGTGCCGGGGGGCAAGGCGCATCCGGTCCGGCTGGCACTGGGTGAACTGGCCGTGCCCGTGGAGGCCTTGGCGGGCGTCTCGTTCGAGCCGGAGCGCAAGGGCGGCCGGCTGCGGCTTCGGTTGCGCGGGGGCGCCTGCCCGGTGCTGCGGGCCGCCGACGGGCGGCTCAAGGACGGCGCCGACCCGTACGTCCTGACCGTGGAGAAGGACCGCACGGGGGTGGCGGAGTACTTCGTGGACGAGGTCCGCAACGCGCTGCTGATCGAGCAGGTCCCCGACGGCCCGGTGGACCGCTTCCTGCTGCCGGGGCCCGCGCTGCCGGTCTCCGGCGGGGGCGGCGACGGCACGGCGTCCTTCGACGGCGAGAGCGTGCGGCTCACCTGGAACTGGAAGGCCGAGGAGTCCAAGACCGCGAGCGGCCCGGCCACCTTGCCGCTGGCCCGGATCTCGGGGGTGCGCTGGCTGCCCGCGCTGGGCCTGGAGAACGGCTACCTGCGGTTCGAGCCGGTCGACGGGCCGGTCTCGGCCCCGCCGAAGTACGACCCGTACTCCCTGGAGCTGTGGGGGATGTCCAGGAAGGAGTACACGGCGGTCGTGGTCGCGGCGGCGGTGCTGGCCCGGCTGCCGCAGGCCCGTACGGCCGTGGACGGGCCCGCCGGCCCCCCGGCCCTCACCAAGGCGCCCGCGACCGCGCCCGCCGCCCTACCGCCCGCCGACGATCACGACGTGCTGCTGCGGAGGCTGCGGGAGCTGGGTGAGCTGCACCGGGCCGGGGTCCTCACCGACGAGGAGTTCAGCACGGCGAAGCAGGCGATCCTGAGCCGCATGTGACCGGCGCACGACCGGATCGCACCCCTTTTCCGAACCCCCCTGCCCGATATCGGGCAGATTTCTTGCGCTGAAGCGTCCCGGCGCGCAATATCGACGAGTGCTTGAACGCCGCTCGTCGCACGACGACCTCATCGACCACCTCGTACGCTCCACCGCGCTCCAGCGCGGTGAGGCGGCCCGGGTGATCCTCGACGTGCTGGCGTACTTCGACGAGAGCACCGACGGCTTCGTCCGGCGCCGCCACCGCGAACTGCAGTCCGGCGGCCTGGTCAACACGGAGATCTTCGAGCGGATCGCGGCCGAGCTGCCGCACCGCGCCGTGGCGCCGCCGGAGCTCTCGCTCCGCCAGCTGCGCCGCATCGTCTACGGCTGACCGGCCACGGCCGGCAGCCGGGCGCCCGTGCGGGGCGCCGAACGGAATGCGTGTACGTCGATGGAGGGGCAGAGAACACATGTGCGGGATCGTCGGATACATCGGAAAGCGTGACGTGGCACCGCTGCTGCTGGAGGGCCTGCAGCGGCTGGAGTACCGGGGGTACGACTCCGCCGGCATCGTCATCACCGGCAAGGCCGCGGCGGGCAAGCCCGGCACGCTCAAGATGGTCAAGGCCAAGGGCCGGGTCCGTGAGCTGGAGGCCAAGGTCCCCAAGCGGTTCGCGGGCACCACCGGCATCGCGCACACCCGCTGGGCCACCCACGGCGCGCCGAGCGACGAGAACGCCCACCCGCACCTGGACGCGGAGAACAAGGTCGCCGTCGTCCACAACGGGATCATCGACAACGCCTCCGAGCTGCGCGCCAAGCTCACCGCCGACGGCGTCGTCTTCCTCTCCGAGACCGACACCGAGGTGCTGACCCACCTGATCGCCCGCGCCCAGGCCGACACCCTGGAGGAGAAGGTCCGCGAGGCGCTGCGTTCGGTCGAGGGCACCTACGGCATCGCCGTGCTGCACGCCGACTTCAACGACCGCATCGTGGTCGCCCGCAACGGTTCGCCGGTCGTCCTCGGCATCGGCGAGAAGGAGATGTTCGTCGCCTCCGACGTCGCCGCCCTGGTCGCCCACACCCGCCAGGTCGTCACGCTGGACGACGGCGAGATGGCCACCCTGAAGGCCGACGACTTCCGTACGTACACCACGGAGGGCTCTACCACGACGGCCACGCCGACCACCGTGGAGTGGGAGGCCGAGTCGTACGACATGGGCGGCCACGACACCTACATGCACAAGGAGATCTCCGAGCAGGCCGACGCCGTGGACCGCGTGCTGCGCGGCCGGATCGACGACCGGTTCTCCACCGTGCACCTGGGCGGCCTCAACCTGGACGCCCGCGAGGCGCGCGGGGTGCGCCGGATCAAGATCCTCGGCTGCGGCACCTCGTACCACGCGGGCCAGATCGGCGCCCAGCTGATCGAGGAGCTCGCCCGCATCCCCGCCGACGCCGAGCCGGCCTCCGAGTTCCGCTACCGCAACCCGGTCGTGGACCCCGACACCCTGTACATCGCGGTCTCCCAGTCCGGTGAGACCTACGACGTGCTCGCCGCCGTCCAGGAGCTGAAGCGCAAGGGCGCCCGCGTCCTCGGCGTGGTCAACGTGGTCGGCTCCGCGATCGCCCGGGAGGCCGACGGCGGTACGTACGTCCACGCGGGCCCGGAGGTCTGCGTGGTCTCCACCAAGTGCTTCACCAACACGGTGGTCGCCTTCGCGCTGCTCGCCCTGCACCTGGGCCGCATCCGCGACCTGTCGGTCGCCGACGGCAAGCGGATCATCGACGGACTGCGCCGGCTGCCGGAGCAGATCAGCGAGATCCTGGCGGGCGAGGACGAGATCAAGCGGCTGGCGGCGGAGTACGCGGACGCCAAGTCGATGATGTTCATCGGCCGGGTGCGCGGCTATCCGGTGGCCCGCGAGGCCTCCCTGAAGCTGAAGGAGGTCTCGTACATCCACGCCGAGGCCTACCCGGCCTCCGAGCTGAAGCACGGCCCGCTCGCGCTGATCGAGCCCGCGATGCCGACCGTGGCCATCGTGCCGGACGACGACCTGCTGGAGAAGAACCGGGCCGCGCTGGAGGAGATCAAGGCGCGCAGCGGCCGTATCCTCGCGGTCGCGCACCAGGTCCAGGAGAAGGCGGACCACACCATCGTCGTACCGAAGAACGAGAACGAGCTGGACCCGATCCTGATGGGCATCCCGCTCCAGCTCTTCGCGTACCACACGGCCCTGGCGATGGGCCGGGACATCGACAAGCCGCGCAACCTGGCGAAGTCGGTCACGGTCGAGTAGTCGGCCGTACGTCGCATGAGTGGGCCCCGCACGGTCGTGATGACGGTGCGGGGCCCAACTCGTGGCGCGGAAAGGCTTCCTGGCGGCCCATCAGGGCCTTCCAGGGCCTATCAGGACTTCTCCAGAACCCTCGGAACCCCCCAGGTCTCAGGGGCCTCAGGGCTCTCAGGGGCCTCAGGGCCCTCAGAGACCTCAGGGGCCTCAGGGCCCTCAGAGATCTCAGGGGATGACGATGACGGGGCGCTGGGCGCGGCGGGCGAGACGGCCCGCCACCGAACCGAAGATCCGTCCGACGATGCCGTGGGTGGAGCCAACGACGATGGCGTCGGCGCAGTACTCGCGGCCGACCTCCTCCAGCTCGTGGCAGATGTCGCCGCCGCGCTCGACCAGCACCCAGGGGACGTCGGAGAGGTAGTCCGCGCAGGCCAGCTCCAGGCCCAGGACCTCGGTGCGGTGATCGGGGACGTCCACGAAGACGGGGGGCTCACAGCCCGCCCAGACCGTCGTCGGGAGCCGGTTGGCCACGTGGACGATGATCAGGCCCGAGCCCGATCTGCCGGCCATGCCGATCGCGTAGGCCAGGGCCCGCTCACTGGAGGTGGAGCCGTCGAAACCGACCACGACTCCGTGCCGGAAGGCGGGATCGCACGCGGGGCGCGCTTCTTCGACCGGCCGCGGCTCCGACCGGGGGTCGGCTACCTGCTTGCGGTCTGCGGGTTCAGGGATTTCGTGACCGGCCATCGATGTCTCGGCGAAGAGAGTCCTCGTGAGGAGGGAGCGGTTTCGAGAGGTGCGTCTGCAGGTGGTGAGCTCTGTCCGGGAATCATCTTCCCAACCCCATACCCCTAAGGGTACGGCGTCACTCCCCCACTGCCCAGACCCCCGCAAAAGCCCGCGTGGACGTTGGAGGGAGCATGCCCGAGGCGGCCCGGTATGGCAATGCCGGTTGTGTCGTACACGGGCCTGGACGGGGCCGGACGAGGGTGACCGCCCTGTTTTCCGGGACGCGCGGCGGACGTACGGGCCACCGGGAGCGGCCCGGCCGGGCGGGGCGCGTCCGGCGGGCCGTACCGCCGGTTCTCGGCACCGGCGGTCCATCGGTCGGTAATCCGGTTGCCATCGCCCCGGGTCCCGCACGCCTCCCGACGACCCGCCGTACCGCGCCCCGGCGGCCCGAACGCGCCACGTCTCACCGGGCCGAGGGAGCGCATCGGGGCGGGCGTCAGGCGGAAGTTGTGCGCCCGGCGTGACTGGAACCGGCGCACACAACCGTTGCTTTTCAGCCAACTTCACATCTCGGCCGAACCCTTCGCAGAATGGCCGGACAACCCACCGCCCACCTGGCAGGAAGAGACCGCGCGGTACGCTTTCACCCGACGCGGACGGGCCACGTTCGTGAAGGGCACTTCCCTGTGCGCTTCGCGGGTGAAACGCTTCGTGATCGAACGCTTCACGCCACGTTTCCTTATCGACATAGCGCCGGTGGGGGAAGGTGTCACGGCGGGACCACGCGACGCAGTAGATTCGATCTTGAAAATCGGGGGCTGGGGAACCGTGCGAAACCGAGGGGAAACGTGCAGGAGCGGCAGGCCCGTAGGGACCAGGGAGACGCGAACACCGAGGGGGGCTTAGCGTCATGAGCCAGGACTCCGCCACCGCGACGGAGGCCGCACGCAAGCTGACCGGGCGGCGACGCCGGGAAGTCGTTGCCGTGCTGCTCTTCAGCGGCGGCCCTATCTTCGAGAGCTCCATCCCGCTCTCGGTTTTCGGAATCGACCGGCAGGACGCGGGAGTTCCCCGCTACCGCCTGCTGGTCTGCGGCGGCGAGGACGGACCGCTGCGCACGACGGGTGGACTGGAACTGACCACGCCGTACGGCTTGGAGGCGATCAGCAGGGCAGGCACCGTGGTGGTGCCCGCCTGGCGGTCGATCACCTCGCCGCCGCCCGCCGAGGCACTGGACGCGCTGCGGCGCGCCCATGAGGAGGGGGCCCGCATCGTCGGCCTGTGCACGGGAGCCTTCGTGCTCGCGGCGGCCGGCCTGCTGGACGGCCGGCCGGCCACCACCCACTGGATGTACGCGCCGACGCTGGCCAAGCGCTATCCGTCGGTGCACGTCGATCCGCGTGAACTCTTCGTGGACGACGGCGATGTGCTCACCTCCGCCGGTACGGCGGCAGGTATCGACCTCTGCCTCCATATAGTCCGCACCGACCACGGCACGGAGGCGGCGGGCGCGCTCGCCCGCAGGCTCGTCGTGCCGCCGCGGCGCAGTGGCGGGCAGGAGCGCTACCTGGACAGGTCTTTACCTGAAGAGATCGGCTCCGACCCGCTCGCCGAGGTCGTGGCCTGGGCGCTGGAGCATCTGCATGAGCAGTTCGACGTGGAGACGCTCGCGGCGCGCGCCTACATGAGCAGGCGGACCTTCGACCGCAGGTTCCGCTCGCTCACGGGGAGCGCACCGCTCCAGTGGCTGATCACCCAGCGGGTGCTTCAGGCACAGAGGCTGTTGGAGACCTCCGACTACTCGGTCGACGAGGTCGCCGGCCGCTGCGGCTTCCGCTCACCGGTCGCGCTGCGTGGGCACTTCCGCCGCCAGCTCGGCTCCTCCCCCGCCGCGTACCGGGCCGCCTACCGGGCCCGTCGTCCGCAGGGGGTGGCGGAGAGCGCCGCGACGGTGCTGGAGACGGTCGTGCCCAGCCAGGGTTCGCCGTCCGGCCGCAGGGGCACCCCGGTGCCGTCCGGCGCCCCGGTCTCCGTATCGGCGTCGGGGGGCTCCTCGGAGCACTCGCTGCCGGTCCCCGACGCGTACGTTCCCGGGCGCCCGGCCCTGCCGGGACAGCGGAGCGCCCCGTAGGGTGGGGCGTATGAACGACCGCATGGTGTGGATCGACTGCGAGATGACCGGGCTCTCGTTGACGGACGACGCACTCATCGAGGTGGCCGCCCTGGTCACCGACTCGGAGTTGAACGTGCTCGGCGAAGGGGTGGACATCGTGATCCGCCCGCCGGACGCGGCCCTGGAGACCATGCCCGAGGTGGTGCGGCAGATGCACACCACCTCGGGCCTCCTCGACGAGCTGGCCGGGGGCACCACCCTGGCCGACGCCGAGGAGCAGGTCCTGGCCTACGTCCGCGAGCACGTGAAGGAGCCGGGCAAGGCCCCGCTCTGCGGAAACTCGGTCTCCACCGACCGCGGTTTCCTGGCGCGGGACATGCAGAAGCTGGAGAGCTACCTCCACTACCGGATCGTGGACGTGTCCTCGGTCAAGGAGCTGGCCCGCCGCTGGTACCCGCGGGCGTACTTCAACAGCCCCGACAAGAGCGGCAACCACCGGGCGCTGGCGGACATCCGCGAATCCATCGCGGAGCTGCGCTACTACCGGGAAGCGGTCTTCGTCCCGCAGCCCGGCCCGGACTCGGAGCGCGCCAAGGAGATCGCGGCGCGCCACGTGGTCCGCACCACACCGTAGAAAAGCCCTGGTCACGGGCGTTCCGACGCCCGCGACCGAGCTCCGGGAAACGGGGGCGCGAGCACCCTCCCGGACCCTGTACACTTTTTCTCGGCCGGTCGGAAACGACCGGGCGACATGGTGGGTATAGCTCAGCTGGCAGAGCACCTGGTTGTGGTCCAGGATGTCGCGGGTTCAAGTCCCGTTACTCACCCTGATGGAAGGGCCCCGGTCTTCGGACCGGGGCCCTTCTTCATGCCTGCTCCCCCGGTCAGATCAGAACGTGACGTCGGAGCAGGCGTAGAAGGCGTTGCCGGTGTCCGAGATGGTCCAGAATCCGAGAATCAGGTGCTTGCCCGACTTCTGCGGCAGGGCGCCCGCGTGCGTGACCGTGGCGCCCGGCTGCCGGCCGCCGAACGGCACGGTCAGGAAGGGCTGCGGCTCCAGGTCGGGGCGGGTGAGCGGCTTCGCGGGGTTGCACCCGTCCTTGGTGACGTAGTACCGGAAGTCGGTGGTGGCGTGCCGGGCGGTGATCCGCCACCGGAACGTGTGGCTCTGCCCGGCCTGAACGGCGGTGGCGGGCCAGTTCCCGCCGCGCGGGTCGTCCAGCTCGGCGAACCGCTGGTTGCCTCCGGCACAGATCAGCCCGCCATGGGGACCGCCGGTGCGGTGCTCCCAGCCGTGACGGTCAGACCTACCCCGCCAGGTACAGCCCGCAGTCAACCAGGTGTTCGATTAGCAAGGGCTCGCGGTGCTCCTGCGCACCCATCCCCATAGAACAGAGCACGCCCGAGCCGTGGGCCTGGCCCACCTACTGCAAGCACCCATGAGCAGAGGGGTGGGGCGCGTATCCCGTCACCGTCGGGCGTATACACATCCATATGGCCCGGTCACGTGTTGTGAGACTGTGCCTGGTGTGCCGCAGCGATCCGGTCGATCCGCGCGGCCAGATCGAAGTCGGCTGCGGTGAGCCGGTGCCCGGCGTCGTGCGTCGTGATGCCGAACCGTACGTGGTCCCATCGCAGGTCGATATCCGCGTGGTGTCCGATGAGCCGTTCCACGTCTGCGACGTTCATGATCAACGCGACGCCACCGTGGTATCGGATCCCGAACGTTCGGGTGATCGTGTCCCCTTCCCGTGCCCAGCCCGGTAGCTCGGCCAGCTTCGCGGCGATCTCCCCGTCCGACAGCGGATCCTTGCCCATCGTCAGCTCCCCTCGGTCACCGGCGCCAGGATCTCTGCAAGGTCCCGGCCGACCGGGGCATCGTGCCACGGGCGCATCGCCCTTTCCAGCGTGGCGAGTTCCCGGCGCATACGGGCGGAACGGGTCTCGACGGCGATGGTGGCTGCGGTGCGGGCGATATCCACCGCCTGATCCGGCTCCCGAGCTGCTGCGGCGGCGGTCGCCTGCCGGGCCATGTACACCCCGCGATCACGGCGGGCCGTCTCCGGCACCCCCGCGAGCACCTGCGTCCACAGGGAACCGGCCTCGGCACCGGGGCCGAGCCGCCCGTAGCAGGTGGCCCGCTGCACCTCCAGGTATCCAGGTGTCCGACGGCACGCGTTGCCCCACGGCAGGTCGTCGTCGACGCTCGGCAGAAGGCGGTCGGCCCGGTCCAGGAGCTGATCGACGGCGCGACGTTCTCCGGTGAGACTGGCCCCGTGCGCCTGCTGCTGCATCGCCATGACCCGTACTTTCGGCACGAGCCGGTCGGCGTCGTCGAGGACGGCCTCGCACAACTCGACGACCGCGTGCCCGTCACCCAGGTCGGTACGAACGTGCGCCTGGTTCACCAGTGAGTACCCGATGAGGTGCGGGTCGCGGGACCGCACCGCGATCTCCTGCGTCACGCCCCGCCAGAACGCGGCACCGTCCATATCACCGGCGTCCTGGTAGAGCCATCCGACGAGCGCCGCATAGCCGTACGCCGGGGGATACTCCGCCCGCGCGGGGAAGACGACGGCATCGTCTGCTTGGGCGGGGGGACCGGCGGAACACCCCCGCTCGCGCGGGGAAGACGCGCCGACGAGGCACGGGCCGACCTCGTGGAGCGGAACACCCCCGCTCGCGCGGGGAAGACCGCGGCACGACCGTCACAGCCCAGGCCATCGACGGAACACCCCCGCTCGCACAGGGAAGACTGCCGCCACCGCCGCGAGGTGTCCGCAGAGTCTGGAACACCCCCGCTCGCGCGGGGAGGACGCTCCCCGGCATCGGCGACAGCGGCGAGTGGCTGGAACACCCCCGCTCGCGCGGGGAGGACTCCTCCTGACCTGCGACATCAGAGCAGGTTTGCCATTCCTTGACTCTCGGACCCGCTCATCATGAGCACATGCTTTCAGACCTGTACCTCAGCAAGGACAACCGCCGGACAGACCGCCCCAGCGCCTTCACGACGAGTCCCGTACCACCAGCTCCGTCGGAAGCACCACCGCAGGTCTCTCCTCCCCCACCCGCCCCGCGATCTCCTCCAGGAGCAGCTCGGCCATCCGGCGGCCCATCTCCTCGATCGGCTGGCGGACGCTGGTGAGGGCCGGGTGCATGTGGCGGGCGACCACCGAGTCGTCGAAGCCGATCAGGGCCACGTCCTCGGGGATGCGGCGGTCCGCCTCGCGGAGGACCTGGCGGGCGCCGGCCGCCATCACGTCGGAGGCGGCGAAGACCGCGTCCAGGTCGGGGCGGCGGGCCAGGAGTTCGCGCATCGCCCGCGCGCCGCCCTCCTCGGTGAAGTCGGCGGGGGCGATCAGGCGCTCGTCCGGGGGCAGGCCCGCGGCGGCGAGGGCGGCGCGGTAGCCGTCCAGGCGGCGCTGGGCACCGTAGACCTCCAGGCGGCCGGTGATCGTGGCGACCGAGCGGCGGCCTCGGGAGATCAGATGGTCCACGGCGGCCCGCGCGCCCTCGAAGTTGTCCGAGTCGACCGAGGCCAGCGGTTCGGACGCGTGCCGGGCGCCGCTGATCACGCAGGGCATGCCGAGCTGTTCCAGCAGCTCCGGCAGCGGGTCGTCCGCGTGCACCGCCACCAGCAGGACCCCGTCGACCCGGTGCGCGGTCAGGTACTGCGCGAGCCGGCGGCGCTCGCGGTCGTTGCCCGCGAGGGTGAGGAGCAGCTGCATCTCGGTGTCGGCGAGGGCCGCTCCCACGCCACGCACTATGGCGGAGAAGTACGGTTCGGCGAAGAAGCGGGTCTCCGGCTCCGGCACCACGAGCGCGATGGCGTCGGTGCGGTTGCCGGCCAGGGCGCGGGCGGCGCGGTTGGGGACGTAGCCCAGCTCGGCGACGGCCGTCTCGACCGCCGTGCGGGTCGCCTCGCTGACCCGGGGCGAGCCGTTGATGACCCGGGAGGCGGTACCGCGGCCGACTCCGGCCCGGGCCGCGACCTCTTCGAGCGTGGGCCGCCCGCCGTTCCGTACCCGCGCTGCCGCCATGGCTGCCTCCCCGTTCCCGGTCAATTTCTCACAGCCGTACGGTCAATCCAAGTCCTGGATCGATCACTCCGACGAGCGTACGAACAGTGTATTGGGAGCGCTCCCAAGGCCGGATGAAGGCATGGGCCCCGGTATGCCGCCACCGGGGCCCATAGCGCTCAAAGCGTCACGCCTCCGGCGGCAGTCCGTGGCGGGCGATCACCTCGCTGTACCAGTGCGCGCTCGCCTTCGGGGTGCGGAGCTGGGTCTCGTAGTCGATGTGGACCGCGCCGAACCGCTTCGCGTAGCCGTATCCCCACTCGAAGTTGTCCATCAGCGACCAGAGGAAGTAGCCGCGCACGTCGGCCCCGTCGGCCACCGCCCGCTGTACGGCGGCCAGGTGCCCGTGCAGGTAGGCGATCCGCTCCGGGTCGTGGACCTGGCCGTCGGCGTCCGGGACGTCCTCGAAGGCCGCGCCGTTCTCGGTGACCATCAGCGGCAGGCCCGGGTTCTCGCGGGCCACGTCCATCAGGAGGGCGTACAGGCCGTTCGGGTCGACCGACCAGTTCATGGCCGTGCGCGGCTTGCCTTCGGCGAGGTGGAAGGCGACGTGCTCCGAGCCGGGCCACGGTGAGTGGTCGCTGCTGCCGTGGCCGTCGTTGCGGGTGTCTCCGCCGGCGCCGTCGGCGGGCGTGGAGACGATCGTGGGCGTGTAGTAGTTGACGCCGAGCACGTCGATCGGAGCGGCGATGGCCGCGAGGTCTCCATCGCGGACCAACTCCCGCCAGTTCACGATGCGTTCGGTGTCGGTCAGCAGGTCCGCCGGGTACGCGCCCCGCAGCATCGGGCCCGTGAAGATCCGGTTGCCCACCGCGTCGATCCGGCGCGCCGCGTCCGCGTCCGCCTCGCTGCCGGTCAGCGGGCGCACCTGGTGGAGGTTGAGGGTGACCGAGGTCTGCGTGGTGGCGGGGAGGTTGGCGCGCAGCGCCTCGGTCGCCCGGCCGTGCGCCAGGTTGAGGTGGTGGGCGGCCCGCAGCGCGGCGGCCGGTTCGGTGCGGCCGGGGGCGTGGACCCCGGAACCGTAACCGAGGAAGGCCGAGCACCAGGGCTCGTTCAGCGTCGTCCACAGCCCGACTCGGTCACCGAGCGCACGGGCCATGATGGCCGCGTAGTCGGCGAACCGTTCAGCCGTCGCGCGCTCGGGCCAGCCGCCCAAGTCCTCCAGCTCCTGGGGCAGGTCCCAGTGGTAGAGCGTGGCGACGGGCGTGATGCCGGCCGCCAGCAGCTCGTCGACGAGCGAGCGGTAGAAGTCCAGGCCGCGTTCGACGGCGGGGCCCCGGCCGGTGGGCTGGACGCGGGACCAGGAGACGGAGAAGCGGTACGCCTTGAGGCCGAGCCGCTTCATCAGGGCCACGTCGTCCCGGTAGCGGTGGACGTGGTCGGCGGCCACGTCTCCGGTGTCGCCGTTCAGGACCTTGCCGGGGGTGTGGCTGAAGGTGTCCCAGATGGAGGGGGTGCGGCCGTTCTCGGTGGCCGCGCCCTCCACCTGGTACGCGGCCGTGGCGGCGCCCCAGACGAAGCCCGTCGGGAAGGGCGCGGGGGCCGTGGGGGCCTGCTGCGGGGCGGTGTCGGATCGTACGAGTGTCATGTGGGAGCGCTCCCAGAGAGGGGTAGGGGAAAGGCGGAGAAGGAGAGGGAGGGTGCGGCCCGGTTCCGGCCGCACCCGGCCCGGAGAGGCATGGCCGCGCCGGCCGCCGAGCGGATTCCGCTGCGGGGGGTGCGTGGAGCGGTGGCCGGCAAGCTGCTCGCGCGGTCAGCCCTTGACCGCGCCCGACATGATCCCGCCCACGATCTTCTTGCCGAAGACCACGAACACCGCCAGCAGCGGCAGCGTGCTGATCAGCGCGCCCGCCATGACGATGGACTGGTCGGGGGTGTACGAGGCGCTGAGCTGGCCGAGGGCCACCTGAAGGGTCGGGTTCTGCTGGTTGAGGGCGAGGTAGGGCCAGAAGAAGTCGTTCCACGCCTGGACGAAGGTGAGCATCCCGAGCACCATCATCGCGGGGCGGGCCACCGGCAGCACCACGCTCACCACGATGCGGAAGTTGTTCGCCCCGTCGATCTTGGCCGCCTCGACGAGCTCGTACGGCAGCGCCTCGATCAGGTACTGGCGCATGAAGAACACGCCGAACGCGCTCACCAGCGTCGGGAAGATCACCGATTCGAGCTGCCCGCCCCAGCCCAGGCCGGACATCATCATGAAGAGCGGGACCACGCTGAGCTGCGGCGGGATCGTGAGCGTGGCGATGACGGCGGTCATCAGCCAGCCCCGGCCCCGGAAGCGCATCTTGGCGAACGCGTACCCGGCGAGCGTGCAGAAGAAGAGCGTCGCGGCCGTGATGGACGACGAGACGATGACGCTGTTGAGGATCGCCTTGCCGAGGTTGGCCTGCTCCCAGGCCGTCTGGAGGTTCTCCACCAGCCTGCCGCCCGGCAGGAACGGCGGGGTGGAGGCGAGGACCTCGTCCTGGGTGCGGGAGGCCGCCACCAGGGTCCAGTACAACGGGAGCAGCGAGCCGAAGCCGACGACGGCGAGCGCGATGTACGCGAACGGGCCGCCCTTCAGCTGCTGGCCGGCGCCCATCCTGAAGCGGCCGGGGCGCTGCGGGGCGCCGGCCTTCGGGGCCGGTGCGAGCCGCGCGGGGGCGGTGGGGGTGGGGCTGGTCATGGTCATGGCGTCGCTCCCGGTCGGACCGCGGAATCGGAGGTGCGGACGTAGCGGCCGATGAGCCAGTTGGCGCCGGCGATGAGGAGCAGGAGCGCGAGCATCGCCCACGCCACGGCGGCGGCCGGGCCGAGATGGCCGAGGTTCCAGCCGTAGTTGTAGAGGTAGATGCTGAGCGTCTCGTACTGGTTCTCGTTGCCGCCGGTGGCGCCGAGCGCGCCACCTTCCAGCAGCAGCGGCTCACCGAACAGCTGCATGGAGCCGATCGTCGAGATGACGATCGTGAAGAGGATCGTCGGTCGCAGCGAAGGGATGGTCACCTTGCGGAACTGCTGCCAGCGTGACGCGCCGTCCAACGAGGCCGCTTCGTAGAGGTCGTCGGGTACCGCCTGCATCGCCGCCAGGTAGATCAGCGCGTTGTAGCCGGTCCAGCGCCAGATCACGATGACGGAGATGGCGAGCTTCGACGTCCAGTGCCCGTTGGCCCAGTTGACGGGGTCGAAGCCGACCAGGCTGAGCGTCCAGTTGAGCAGTCCGCCGTCCGCCCGGAAGACCAGCGCGAAGACGAGGGCGGCGGAGGCGACGGAGGTCGCGTACGGCGTGAGGATGATCGTCCGCCAGAACGTGCTGGCGCGCAGGCGGTAGTTGAGCAGATGCGCGAGGCCGAGGGCCACCAGGAGCTGCGGGACGGTGGAGATCACGCCGATCAGGAAGGTGTTGCTGACCGAGGTCCAGAACTCCGGGTCGTGCAGGATCTTGTCGAAGTTCTCCCAGCCCACCCACTCCATGGTGTCCAGGCCGGTCATCTCCACCCGATGCAGGGCGATCCAGCCGGTGTAGAGGAGCGGGTAGAGGCCGAAGGCGCCGAAGACCAGGAAGAACGGCGCGATGTACGCGTACGGGGACGCCTTGTCGTCGAACCGCCACAGCCGGCTGCGCCACAACTGCCGCCGCTCGGACGGTGGTTCCTTCTGCGGTTCGCGGGGCGGCGGGATGTACGTGTCCCGGGTGGGGGTCGAGGTTGCCACGGGCGGGAGTCCTTCCCTGGGGGCGTCGGGCGGGCGGCTGGGTGATCGGGCGGCGGTACGGGCGCATGGCCGGCCGGGGCGGGCGGGTGCGGCAGGGACCGGCCGGGGCGGGCGGGTGCGGCAGGGACCGGCCGGGGCGGGCGGATGCGGCAGGGACCGGCCGGGGCGGGCGGATGCGGCAGGGACCGGCCGGGGCGGGCGGGTGCGGCAGGGACCGGCCGGGGCGGGCGGGTGCGGCAGGGACCGGCCGGGGCGGGCACGCCCGGAGTCACCCGCCCGCCCCGGCCCGGGACCCGTTCAGCTCAGCCGATCGCCTTGTCGATCGTCCGGACCGCGACGTCCCAGGCCGCGTCCGGCTTCGTGCCGCGCTGCTCCATGTTGTTGATCTGCGTGGAGATCGAGTCCTTGATCACGCCGTCCTTCGGGCCGAGCACCGCCTCGGGGATGGACTTCGCCCCGTCCGCGTAGATCTGGCCGATGGGCGCGTTGTTGAAGTACGGCAGGGTGGCGCTCTTCACGTCGGGCAGCTCGTAGGCGCCCTGGTTGGACGGGAACACCCCGATCGCCTTGAAGACGGCGGCCTGCTGCTCGGGGGCGGTCAGCCACTTGACGAGCTTGGCGGCCTCCTCGACGTTCTTCCCCGACTTCGGTACGGCGAGGAACGAGCCGCCCCAGTTGGCGGCGGTGGCGCCGGGGGCGCTGGTGATGTCCCACTTGCCCTTGTTGGCGTCACCGGCGTACGTGGAGATCTGGCCGGCCATCCAGGCGGGGCAGACGACGGTGGCTACGGTGCTCTTGCGCAGGGCCGCCTGCCACTGGTCCTCGAACTGGGCCAGGCCCTGCGTCAGCTTCTTGGACGCGGCCTCGGCGGCGAGGTCCCAGCCCTTCTTGACGCTGGCGCTCTCCTTGTAGACCGGCTTGCCGCTCGCGTCGTAGTACTGCTCGGGGCTGGAGCTGACGACCGCGTTGAACATGGCGCTCGCGGAGTCCATGAAGTACGTGCCCTTGGGCGCCTTCTTCTTGTACTCCTCGCCGAGCGCCAGGAAGTCCTCCCAGCCGCCGGCCGTGCGCTTGGCGACCTCGGCGCGGTCGGTGGGCAGGCCGGCCTTCTCGAACAGCTCGCGGTTGTAGCAGAGCGACATGGGGCCGATGTCGGTGCCCGCGCCGATCACCGCACCGCTGGGGGCGGTGGCCTGCTTGGCCTTCCAGGAGCCCCACTCGTCGACGTCGATCACCCGGGAGAGGTCGGCGAAGGAGTCCGCCTTGGTGTCGACGATCTCCTTGATCCGGCCGACCTCGATGCCGTGGACGTCCGCGAGGCCACTGCCCGAGTTCAGCTGCTGGAGCAGCTTGGGGTAGTAGTTCTTCTCCTCGGCGGTGGTGTCCTCCTCGACCGTGATCTTCGGGTTCAGCTTGTGGTACTTCTCGAAGAGCCCGGCCTCCTTGTACCCGAACTGGCCGAAGTCGGCCACGGTCAGCGTGATGTTGCCGTCGGCGTCGGGGCCCTTGCTGCCGGAGTCGGACGAGCCGCCGCAGCCGGTGAGCAGCAGGGCGGTGACCGTCAGGCCCGTGGTGGCCACGATCGCGGTTCTCCGGCGTCGACCGGCGACGCTGCGGGTGATGCGCATTCCACTGCTCCTTGTTGCGGGGAAGTCCTTCGGAAAGGACGGGAAGTCCTACGGGCGGGGAGTCCTACGGGCGGGAAGTCCTACGGGCGGGAAGTCCTACGGGCGGGAAGTCCTGCGGACGGGAGCGCGCGGGATCCCCTCCCCGTCGTCGTGGGAGCGCTCCCATACGCCGATGCCGGAAGGTTCCTGCCTCAAGGGGGTGGGTGTCAAGAGTCGAAGACGATTCCGTTGCCGAAGGATGTCCGGCGCCTCACGCGGGGGCACCGGCCCCGGCCATCCGTCGAGAGGTGAAGGGGGGCGGACCGGTCTTCGGCTGGATCCGCGGGAAGTACCCGACGTTCGGGAACGTTCCGCCGGGTGCCCAGGAGCCGGTGGACCCGCTGTTCCGGCTGGCCGAGCAGACCTCGGTGGTCCTGCTGAACGGGGGCGGCTTCGACGGTCCGGAGTGGTCGGTACGGGTGTCGCTGGCCAATCTGGACGATCTGGACTACCTGAAGATCGGGCACCATCTGCGGGCGATCTTCGACGAGTACGCGGAGGAGTGGCGGGCGGGTGGCACCTCCGGCCCGTCCGGCGCTTGAGGGCATCTTCTCGGGCGCGGAAAGCGGGCACGCCCCGGCCGGAGGCGGGGTGGCCCGGCCGGGGCGCGCGCGTGGGGGGCGCGGGGTGGTCGAAGAGGGCTATCCGAAGGCCGCGAACGCCTTCGTGAAGGCCAGCGGCTCCTGCGCGATCGAGCTGCACGTGGCGTCGGCGGCCGGCTTGGGTTCGCCCGGGCACGCCTTGTCCCGGGTGCCGGACCACATCGCGAGGCGGCCGATGCCCTTCTCCTGGGCGAACTTCACCACCTGGGTGGCGTCCTCGACCGTGAAGACCTCGGTGACGACGTCGTTCACACCGATCATCGGGGTCACCGCGACGGTCTTCCACGCGGCGGTGTCGGAGAGCCCGAGGACGCCCTTGAGCTGGGCCTGCGTGGCGGTCGCCGCCTGGATGGCGTACGCGCCCATGTCGTCGCTGTACGCGGGCCCGTAGTCCATCGCCATGATGTTGACCGCGTCGATCCGGACGCCGTTCTTCCTGGCGTCGGCCAGCAGGTCGACGCCCGGGCGGGTCAGCCCCTCGGGCATGGCGGGCAGGGTGAAGGCCACGTCCAGGTCCGGGTGCTTCTTCTGGAGCCGGGCGATGGCCTGGGCGCGGCGGGCGTTGGCGGCCGTGTCGGGCAGGGCCGCGCCCTCGATGTCGAAGTCGACCTTGGTGAGCCGGTAGGCGTCGACGACCTTGCCGTAGGCGGCGGCGAGATCGGCGGCGGAGGAGCAGTTCCGGGCCAGTTCGGCACCGGCGGCGCCACCGAAGGAGACCCGGACGTCGCCGCCCTTGCCCCGCAGCGCGCCGATCTGCGCGGCCAGCTTGTCGTCGCCGAGTCCGGTGACTCCGCCCCAGAGCGGGGCGCAGCCGCCGCCGGAGGTGATGAAGGCGAGATGGAACTCCTTCACGCCGGTCCTGGCGGCGGTGTCGAGGAGGTCGTAGGCGGGGTGGAGCGAGGTGTCGATGTAGGGGGCGAACCGGCCGCCGGTCTCCCCGCCGCCACCGGGGCGACCGGTGGCGGTGGGGGTCGGCGTGGGGGTCGGTGCGGTCGCGCTGGGGGACGCGGTCGCGGTGGGAGAGGCGGAGGGGGTGGGTGCGGTCGTGGGGGAGTTCGTGGGGCGGCCGCTGGGGGTGGGAGCCGGACCGCCGTCCACGGAGCAGGCGATGTCGTCGATGAGGCAGGAGGCCGGGTCGCCCGCGGTGCCGGTGGCCGAGGTGACGAAGCCGACCGTCACGGATTTCCCGGGGGCCAGCTCCTTGTCCCAGCTCGCGGGCTTCACGGTGACGCGGTTGCCCTTCACCGTGTGCTCGCCGTTCCAGAGCGAACCGATCTTCGTGCCGGCCGGGAGCTCGAACCGGAGGGTCCAGTCGGTGAGGACCTTGCCGGTCCCGTTGGTGACGACGTACTGGCCCGTGTAGCCGCCGGTCCAGTCGCTGGTCCGGGTGTACGCCGCCCCGATCGCGGCCGCCTGCGCCGTACCGGTCAGGGCGAAGACCGCCCCGCCGATGACCGCCGCGGCGACGACCGTACCGACCGCCTTGGTACGGGTGCTCGTCGTGCGGCGGTGCGTACTGGAACCCATCAACGTGCCCTGCCTGCCTCTGCGAACTGGGGATTTCCCCGGGGGGTGCCGAGAGCACGCTAGCGGCAGCGGAACGGGCAAAGCGGGCGTTGCGGACCGGAGTCGATGTTCTTAGGGCGCGCTTAAGGAACGCGTGGGGGCGGGTTAATGATCCGGTCCGGGACCGGCCGTGGCCCGGGGCTCCCTGCCCCGCTGCCGGCCCACCCGGCGGCGGTGTCCGCGCCGCCCGTGCTCGGGGCGGCTGCCGTGCAGGCCGATCCAGATCCGGACCTCGGTGCCGCCGAGCACGGACCGGCCGATGCGCAGGTCACCGCCGGTGGACTCGGCGACCCGGCGCACGATGTCCAGGCCGAGCCCGGTGGAGCCGACCGCGCCCGCCCTGGTGCCGCCCCCGCTGGTTCCCCGGGCGAGGGCCGCCTCCGGGTCGGCGATCCCGGGGCCCGCGTCGGAGACGAGGACGATCACCGCGTCGCCGCTGTGGTGGACGTCGACGGCGAAGGCGGTGCCCTCGGGGGTGTGGCGGAAGACGTTGCCGAGCAACGCGTCCAGGGCGGCGGCCAGTTCGGGGCGGGCGACGGGGATGCGTACCGTACGGTCCACTCCCGCGAGCCGCACCTCGCGCCCCTCGTCCTCCGCCAGCGCCGACCAGAACCCCATGCGTTCCAAGATCACCTCGGAGGCGTCGCACCCGGCTCCGGCGCCGGCCCGGCCGCCCTGGGTCTGCGGGCGCTGTTCGCGGGCGGTCCGGATGATGGTGTCCACCTCGTGCTCCAGCTGCTCGACCGCCGCCCGGGTCTGGTCGGCCGCCGGGCCCTCGCCGAGGGAGGCGGCGTTCAGCCGGAGCACGGTGAGCGGGGTGCGCAGCCGGTGCGAGAGGTCGGCGGCCAGCTCGCGCTCGTTGGCCAGGAGCTGGACGACCTGGTCGGCCATGGAGTTGAACGCGACGGCGGCGGAGCGCAGTTCGGTGGGGCCCTCTTCCGGGACCCGGGTGGAGAGCCACCCCTCCCCCAGGTCGTGGGCGGCGCCCGCGAGGCGCTGGGCGGGCTGGACCATCCGTACGCCGAGCCGGTCCGCGACCGCCACCGAGCCGACGATCAGGGCGACGCCGACCCCGGCCAGGATCAGCCAGGCGGTGGCGACCCCGTTGGAGACCTCGCCCTCGGGGACGAAGACCTCCACGACGGCGATGTCGCCGCTGCTGAGCGCGGTGGGCTGGAGGAGGGCGAAGCCGCCGGTGACCTCGGCGATGGAGGCGCGCCCGGCCTTGCGTACGGTCGCCACGTCCTTGGGCGTCGCACGCCGGGTGCCGATGTCCAGGGCCTTGCCCGCCGCCTGTCGCTGGGCGGGGACGTGGACGGCGAGCCGCCCCCGGTCGCCCGGTTCGGTGGAGAGGACGGCCCGGGTCAGCTCCTCGCGGTCGGTGGTGATGGAGAGCGCCGGGGCGATCATCGCGGCCTGGCGCTCCGCGTCGGAGAAGGCCCGGTCGCCGGCCATCTCCCGGATGACGAGCCCGAGCGGTACGGCGAAGGCGATGACGACCATCGCGGTGACCGCCAGACACACCTTGACCAGCGCCCACCTCATGCGGGCGGCTCCGTGGCCGGAGCGTCGGCGGGCGGCTGGAGCTTGACGCCGACGCCGCGCAGGGTGTGCAGATAGCGCGGCCGGGCGGCGGTCTCACCGAGCTTGCGGCGCAGCCAGGACAGGTGGACGTCGATGGTCTGGTCGTCGCCGTAGGACTGCTGCCACACCTCGGCCAGCAGCTCCTTGCGGGCGACGACCACCCCGGGGCGTCCGGCGAGGAAGGTCAGCAGGTCGAACTCTCGCCGGGTCAGGTCGAGTTCGGAGCCGTCCAGTTCGGCGCGGCGGCGCAGCGGGTCGATGGCGAGCCCGCCGACGCGGATGACCCGGGGCGGCGGGGCCTGGCCGCCGGCCGCGCGTGAGCGGCGCAGTACGGCGGCCATGCGGGCGGAGAGGTGCTCGACGGAGAAAGGTTTTGTCAGGTAATCGTCGGCGCCGTCGTTGAGCAGCCGGACGATCTCGCTCTCGTCGTCCCGGGCGGTGGCGATGATCACCGGCACGTCGGTGATGGACCGCAGCATCTTGAGCGCCTCGGCGCCGTCCAGGTCGGGCAGTCCGAGGTCGAGGATGACCACGTCGAAGCGGAAGTGCGCGACCTCGCGGAGCGCTTCGAGCGCGGTACCCACACTCCGTACCGTGTGGGAGGCCTCCCTGAGGTGCCGGATGAGGGCGGAACGTACGAACTGGTCGTCCTCGACCACGAGCACATTTGCCATGGGCGGCACCGTACGCCATGGCGCCGACACCGGTCCCGCCGCCGCCGGAAACCTCCGCGAAGGCCGGAACGGGAGGTACCGGAGGGGGACAGTCCAGGCCCGGGTGGTGCAGGATGTGCCGGATGCAACGAGGACTCGTACACGCGCTCGCGTGGTCGCTCGCCACCGGCGCGGCGGTCACGCTGTCGTGGTGGGGCGTGCACTCGGTCATGACCGGGACGGCGTACGACCCGCCCCGGGCCATGCCGGTCTCGGCGGGTGCGGGGACGCCGAAGCGGATCGCGCAGTCCACCGATGAGCCGCTCGCCTCCTCGACGTACCGCGTCTCGCCGTCGCCCACCCCTTCGGTGCGCAGCCGCGGCGTGAGCCCTTCACCGTCGGCCGTTCGCCCTTCCCGTACGCCGTCGAGCGCCCCGGCGAAGCCGCCCGCCTCCGCCGGGGCGGCCGCGAACTCCGGCGGGGTGAAGGGGTACCGCACCGACGGCGGCCGGGTCGTGTTCGAGCTGGGGAAGAGCTCGGCCAAGCTGGTCTCGGCGACACCGGAGCCGGGCTGGTCGATGCAGGTGTGGACGAACGACGCCTGGATCCGGGTCGACTTCGGCGACGGGGGCGGGGCGAACGGGAAGACGTACTCGGTGTTCTGCACCTGGAACGGGACGCCGCCGACGGTGCAGGTCGTCGAACCGTAGCCTTCGTCCAGGGGTCCGTAGCCTTCGTGCAGGAGTTCGTAGCCTTCGTCCAGGGGTCCGTAGCCTTCGTCCAAGGGTCCGTAGCCTTCGTCCAGGAGTTCGTCGCCCTCGTCCAGGAGTCCGTAGCCCTTCGTTCAGGAGTTCTCGAAGACGGACGGCGGGGGCGCCGGTGACGCCTTGGCCGCCGCGTCGGTGACGACGGCCGCGCCACCGGTGAAGTCCGTGAGCGCCCGTCCGTGTTCGACCCGGCCGGGGTGCGGGTCGCTCGCCACCCGGCGGGTGAACTCGGCGACCGCGAGCGGCAGGGCGGAGGCGAGCAGGACCGCGTTGCCGAAGCGGCGGCCGCGCCAGACCACGGGGTCGGCGGCGAGCGCCAGCTCGGGGAAGACGGCGGCGGCGGTGGCGACCTGGCCGCGCAGATGGGCGAGCGGGGGGCCGTCGGCGAGGTTCGCGGCGTACTGGCCCGAGGGCTTCAGCACCCGGCGCACCTCGGTCAGGAACTCGGCGGAGGTGAGGTGGGCGGGGGTGCGGGCCCCACTGAAGACGTCCGCGATGACCAGGTCCGCCCAGCCGTCCGGGAGCCTGCCGAGCCCTTCGCGGGCGTCCACCGCCCTGACCCGTACCCGGGCCTGCGGGTCCAGCGGGAGCCGGTCGCGGACGAGCTGGACGAGGGCCGCGTCGACCTCCACGACCTGCTGGGTGGAGCGGGGGCGGGTGGCGGCGGCGTACCGGGCGAGGGTGAAGGCGCCGCCGCCCAGGTGCAGGACGTGCAGGGGCTGGAGCGGGGGCGCGGCGAGGTCGATGATGTGGCCGATCCTGCGCTGGTAGGCGAAGGAGAGGTACGCGGGGTCGCCGAGGTCCACGTGGGACTGCGGGGCGCCGTCGAGCAGCAGTGTCCAGCCGTCCGGGCGCTCCCGGTCGGGTATCAGCTCGGCGAGACCGCTGTCGACACGGCCGGAGAAGGGTTCGCGCTCCACCCTGCCGCTCGGGCGGTCCTTCTTGCCCTTGCCCTTGCCTCCGGCCGGCGCTCCTCGACGTGCCACGTGCGCTGGTCCTTGCTGGTGGGGGCCCGGGATACCGGCCGCGGCGGGGTTCCGCCCGTGCACCCATTATGGGCGCGGCGGGAGTCGCGGGGCGCCCCGGTGGCACACGGCTCAGTTGCAGCCGTCGGCCGCCTTCAGCAGGCGGGCCGCCTGGGCGAGGGCGGCACGGAGTACGGCGGGGTCGGTGACGGGGGCGTCCGCGGCGGGCGGGAGCAGCCAGCCGGAGCCGACGGCGGGCGGCTCGGCGGGGATGCGCAGGCCCCGGCCGTCCGTCCGCGTGCAGGCGCTGCCCGGTACGTCCCAGGCGTCGGCGGTGCCCGGCGGGACGAGGAAGCCGAGGGTGTCGCAGGCGCCGTTGTGCAGGACCGGTCCGACGGCCTCGTGGTCCCGGCCGCGGCGGAGGATGTCGACGGCCTCCAGCCCCTGCCGGGCGGGGACGGTGACCAGGTCGCAGGACTGGTCCGCCGGCACCGGTGCGGGTGCCGGCGCCGGTGCGGGGTCCGTGGTGGGGGTCGTGGTCGTCGTCGGGTTCGTCGCGGTCGTCCGTGAGCCGGTCTCCGTGCCGATGTGCGGCAAGGGAACCCCTCCTCTCATCGCCGAACGGAGCCACACTCCGTCTCCGCATGGACCAACGGCGCGAGAGCGTCAAGGGCTACGGGACCACACCGCCGCAAAGGGTGGCACTTCATGGCGGATCACGGGCGAGATGTCCCGTTACGCACCGAAACACTGTGTGTGTTCCCCGTCACAGCAGGTACGTTCTTGCTCCGCCGGGACACCGGAAAGCAGAACCCGGCTCGCACCGGAGAGGGGTCGGCCATGGTGTCGACAGGGGCAGTTCCCAATCTCGTCTTCCGTCAGCTGCGCGGACAGCGCTCGGCAGGGGAGTTCGCGGCGGCCGTGCGCAGGGCGGCGCGGGAGATCGGTGAGCAGGTGGCGTGCGACGCCCGGTACATCGGACGCGTGGAGTCCGGGGAGATCCGCTGTCCCAACTACGCCTACGAACGGGTCTTCCTGCATATGTTCCCCGGGACCTCCCTGGCCGACCTGGGGTTCTCGGACCGCGAGAGCGTTCGGGGGCGGGGGGCGCGGGTGTCGTCCGAGCCGTCGCCGACCCCACCGGCACAGCCCGCCGTGCTGCACCGCGACACCGACCACACCGACCACACCGACGAGGAGAGCGACGTGCTGCGTCGCGTGTTCATGATGAGCGGCACCGCCACCGTGGCCGCCGCTTCCCTGGGCCTGGGCGGGGTGCCCGCATCCGCCGCCAGGATCTCCCTGCCCGCACAGCGCCGGGTCGGTGAGAGCGAGGTGGACGCCGTCGAGCAGGCGGTACGGCGGATCCGCGTACTGGACGACCGGCACGGGGCGGACGGGCTGTACCGGCAGGCGGCGCGGCCGTTGCGGGCGGCGTACGAGCTGCTGGACGCCGGGACCACCACGCGGCGGGCCACCGCGGACCGGCTGCGCGCGGGCGCGGGTGAGCTGGCCATCTCGGTGGGGTGGCTGGCCCATGACTCGGGACGCTTCGACGACGCGCGCTCGCACTACGCGGAGGCGCTGGCGACGGCACGGCTGGCGGGGGACGCGGGTCTTGAGGCGCACGCGTTCTGCAACACCTCGTTCCTGGCACGGGACGCGGGACGGCCGCGCGAGGCGGTACGGGCGGCCGAGGCCGGGCAGCGCGCGGCCCGCACGCTGGGCTCGCCCCGGCTGCTGGCGCTGCTCGCGCTGCGGGAGGCGGGGGGCCGGGCGGGGCTCGGGGACCGTACCGGGTGCGACCGGGCGATCGGGCGGGCCCGGGCGGCGTTCGAGCGGGGGCCCGCCGGGGGTGATCCGGAGTGGATGAGCTTCTTCCGGGAGGCGGAGCTGGAGCTGCTGGAGGCGCAGTGCTGGTCGGCGCTGGGCGACTGGTCCCGGGCGGCGCGGCACGGACGGCGGGCGGTGACGCTCCAGGACGCGCACTTCACCAGGAACCTGGCGCTGTACCGGGCGCAGCTGACGGGGGACCTGGCGCGGGCGGGCCGGGTGGAGGAGGCGGCGGCGACGGGCCACCAGGTGCTGGACCTGCTGGACCGGGTCCAGTCCTCGCGCCTCCGGGGGATGGTGGCGGGGGCGGTACGGGTGCTGGAGGCCGGGCGGGGTGGGGTGCCGGCGGCGGCCTCGTTCCTGACCCGCCACCGGGAGTCCTTGCCGTCCTGAGGCCCTCCGCCGAGGGGGGCGGCTTCGGACGGGCTCAGAGGCTGTCCAGGTGCCCCGTGTCGTTCCAGCGTTCCAGCGCCGGCAGACCGTACGCCCACCCCAGCACCGACAGCGACGTCGGCTCCAGGCGGATGCGGGCGCCGAAGGACAGGTCCTCGCCGAGCCACCGCGCGGCGAGGGCGCGCAGGATGTGGCCATGGGCGAAGACCAGCACGTCGCGGTCGGCCGAGCGCGCCCAGCCGACCACCTCGTCCGCGCGGGCGGCGACCTCCGCGACGCTCTCGCCATCCGGGGCCCCGTCACGCCAGATCAGCCAGTCGGGCCGGTCCGCCTTGATCTGCGCCGGGGTCAGGCCCTCGTACGCCCCGTAGTCCCACTCCATCAGCGCGTCCCACGCCTCCGCCCGCTCCCCGAAGCCGGCGATCTCGCACGTCTCGGCGGCCCGGACCAGCGGACTCGTGCGGACCTCGACCCCGGGCAGCCCGCCCCACGGCGCCCGGTGCAGCCGCTCGCCCAGCAGTTTCGCGCCCTCACGGCCGGTGTCCAGGAGCGGGATGTCCGTCCTGCCGGTGTGGTTGCCCTGGACCGACCACTGGGTCTGGCCATGCCGGGCGAGCAGGATGCGCGGTGCCATGAAGGCTCTCCCTGGAACGGTGGTGCTGGGCCTTCCATCATCCCGCACCGGCCCGGCGGGCAACCTCCGGGGCGGCGACGGCGTCCCTCCCTGCGCAGTCAGCCGCCGCGGGTGCCGGAGCCGTGACGGGGGCAGGCTGCGTACGGGACGTCCGCAAGGGGACCCCCGGGGGAGCCGGCGGCCGCCGCCGCCGTACGGTTGAACGTTCGTCGTCGGCCGCATGGACATGGGGAGAGCTACCGGATGCCGCACGCCACCGCGCCGCCCGCGACCGGTCATCGACCCCGCTGGTGGACGGAACTCCCACTGATCGCGGTGGTGTACGGCCTGTACTCCCTAGGCCGCCTGCTGGTGCGCGGCGACGTGACGACGGCGGTCGACAACGGGCTGGCGATCCTCCGGTTCGAGCAGGCGCTCCACCTCAACGCCGAGCACCCGCTGAATCGTCTCTTCACCGGCACCCCGTCCCTGGGCATACCCGCCGACTTCGCGTACGCCTCCCTGCACTACCTGGTCACCCCGGCGGTCCTGGTCTGGATGTTCCGGCGCAGATCGGCCGCGTACCGGGCGGCCCGGGTCTGGCTGATGAACTCGACCCTGCTGGGTCTGGTCGGCTTCACGCTGATGCCGACCTGCCCGCCCCGGCTGCTGGACGCGAGCCACGGCTTCGTCGACACGATGGCGCAGTACAGCGCGTACGGCTGGTGGGGCGCCGGCGCGAGCGCCCCGCGCGGGCTGAGCGGGATGACCAACCAGTACGCGGCCATGCCGAGCCTGCACGTCGGCTGGTCCCTGTGGTGCGGCATCCTGCTCTGGCGGCACGCCAGGCACCCGCTGCTGCGGGCTGCCGGCGTCGCCTACCCGTTGATCACCGTCATCGTCGTCATGGGCACCGCCAACCACTATTTCCTGGACGCGGTGGCCGGGGCCGCCGTGATGGGGCTCGGCGCCCTGCTGGCCAGGCCGGTCACGCGGCTGGCGGACCGGGTGAAGGGGCGTCTGGGGGCCTTCTCCGCCACGGTGCGTACCGCCTCCGAGCCGGTGCGGTCCCCGATTGTCAGTGCCGGATGCAAGACTTCCGCGGGTGAGCGAATCCCCGGCCAGCGGACCTCCTCCGCAGATTCCCCCGACGCGGCAGCCGACGGTGCGAGCGCCTCGGCCGACGACGCTCCGGCAGCGGCTCGCTGAGCTGCGCGGCCCCTCCGTCGCGCCGCACCCGCTCGACGCCCGCGCGCTGGCCGCCCTCGCCGCCAACCCCGGCTGCAAGCGCCGCGCCCTGCTGGATGGCGCCGGGGTCGACAAGGGAGTGCTCGCCACCGCTCTCGGCTCCCCGGCCCCCTTCGGCCAGTCCCAGTTCGCCTTCATGCGGGGGAACGCGTTCGAGGCCAGGGTCAAGGCCGACGGCGGAGCGGAGCTGCTGCGCCTGCTGTACGAGCGGCTCGGCGACGGCTCCCCCGCCCCGGACCAGGACGCCGCCACGCCCGATCTGAGCGCGGCCGGCCCCGAGGGCCGGGCCGCGCGGACCGCGCTCGCGCTGCGGGAGGCCACGGCGGCGGGGGGCTGGGCGCTGCTGGACCACCCGATGCTGGCCCTGGAGGTGGCGGGCTCCCCCGCCTATCTGGAACCGGACGCGGTGGTGGTGCACCCCGACGGCCGCTGGACCGTGGTCGAGATCAAGTCGTTCCCGATGATCGACACCTCCGCCGACGCCGCGAAGGTCGGCGCCGCCGCCCGGCAGGCCGCGGTGTACGTGCTGGCGCTGGAGCGGGTCGCGGCGGTGACCGAGGGCGCCGAGGTCGGCCACCGGGTGCTGCTGGTCTGCCCGAAGGACTTCTCCAACCTGCCGACCGCCTCCGTCGTCGACGTACGCAAGCAGCGCGCCGTGACCCGCCGCCAGCTGACCCGGCTGACCCGCATCGAGGACATCGCCGAGGCGCTCCCGGAGGGGACGACCTTCGACCCGGCGTGCTCGCCGCAGGAGCTGGAGTCCGCCGTCTCCTCCGTCACCGCCGCCTACGCACCCGAGTGCCTGGCCGCCTGTGAGCTGGCCTTCCACTGCCGGGCGCGGTCCCGGGCCGAGGGGGCCGTGGAGACGCTCGGCCGGAGTGTGCGCGGTGAGCTGGGCGGGCTGACCACGGTCGCCGGGGTGCTGGCAGCCGCCGCCGGCAAGGAGGGCGACCCCGCCGACCCGACCGTGGCCGCGCTGCGCCGGGCCGCCGCCCTGCGCGCCGACGCCCTGGAGAGTGCCGCGGCCCTGCGTGCCGAGGCGCTGGAGGGTGCGGCCGCATGTCGCTGATCACCACGCTCGCCCGGCTGGAGGCGGTCGACTCGGGCCGCGCCCAGCCGCTCGCGACCGTCCGCCACCGCCACCTCACCGACCGGCCGCTGGTGCTCGTGCCGCTCACCACCGCCGGGGAGGCCGGGGCGCCGCTGGGCGCCCTGGTCGGCACGGACCGCGAGGCGCCCCGGCTGCTGGTCGTCGCCCAGCCGCGCGACCGGGACCTGCGGTTCGCGTTCCTGGCCGAGCTGGCGGAGGCGGTGCTCCCGCACATCGAGGCGTACGCGGACGTGGTCGAGCCCGCCGAGCGAGGGGGCACCTCCCGGCCGAAGGCGGGGGGAGGGACCGACCCGGCGACCGACAAGAAGACCGAGGTCGAGGTCGAGCTGTGCACGGACGCCCCGCAGCTGATCGTGCCGAGCCGGGCGGGCATCGAGTTCGTCCGGCTGCTCGGCCGGTCGATGCGGTTCCGCCGGACCGCCGAGGACGACCCGGAGACGCCGTACCCCGCCCCGGCGCGCGTCCCGCTGCTCGGCCGCTGGCTCACGCACTACGGGGAGCGGGCCCGGGTGCCCGGCTCCTCGCTGCTGCTCGCCGCCACGGACCTGCTCAACCGGCACTGGGCGACCGGCCAGAGCAGCCTGGAGGACCAGCACCTGGGGGCGCTGCTCGCCTGGATCGACCCGCCGGGGGACGCCTCCGGAGCGGAGGCCGCCCTCCGGGCCGAGCTGGGCCGCGACCAGGACGGGCAGCTCCTCTGCCCGCCGGCCGGGCCCGCCACCGACCCGGACTTCGACAACCGGCTCCTCGCCCCCGCGATCGAGCGGTACGACCGGGCGCGCACGGCGTTCGCGGCGGCCGAGGACGGGCTCGCGGCGGACGGGCGGCTCGGCGAGTTGAGCACCGCCGAGCGCGAGATCCGCTCCCTGCTCGCCGACGTGACGCTGCCGACCTGGGACAAGGTGTGGCGGGGACTCGACCTGCTGCGGGAGCTGCCCGAGGGGTCCCGGGCCGAGGACCGCTGGACCCGGGACCGCTGGTCGTTCACCGCCCACCGCGACCGGGTCCGCTCCGGTGAGCCGCCGCAGCCCAGGCGGGACGACGCGGTGACGGCCGCACAGAAGCTGGCCTCCCGGGAGACCGCGCAGGCCCGGCTGGAGGCCCAGGAGGCCTTGGACGATCCGCTGGTGCTGGCGGGACGGCGACTGGCGGGTGAGGCATTCCTCGCCACGGTGACCGGCGTCGAGATGGCGTACACGGAGTCCAAACGGCCGTCCCCGCGCCCGCTGGTCACCCTCCGCACGGATGAGCGGCCGCAGCTGGGCGAGCGGACCAAGGTGTACCGCTCGCTGGACGGCAAGCCGCAGACGGCGGAGTTCGTGCGGTACGCCTCCGAGGCCCCGGAGGACGGCGAGATCCTGCTCGTCCTGCGGATCATGGACCGGATGGGCCGGGGCAGGGAGCCCGCGCCCGGTTCGCTGCCGGAGGCCGGGGAGCGGATCGCCTGGACCCTGTTCGAGCACGATCAGCGCGGCGGACCGAAGCTCCCCGACCCGGAGGAGACCCCGTGGACCCACGGCGGCCCGCCCGGCGCGGACGCCGCCGTCCGCGCGGAGCGCCCCGACCCCGTGACCCCGGAGGACCTGCTGTGACGACCGCCATCTGGGAGGACCTGCTGTGACCGTCGTCTTCGACCCCGGTGCGGAGGCGGCGCGGGCGACCGGGGCGATCCTCGACGACACCCTGCGCGGCAGTGCGCGCGGCATCGTCGTGGACTCCCCGCCCGGCGCCGGGAAGTCGACCCTGGTGGTCCGGGCGGCCCTGGAGCTGGCCGCCGCCGGGCACCCGCTGATGGTGGTCGCGCAGACCAACGCCCAGGTCGACGACCTGGTGGTGCGGCTCGCGGAGAAGGAACCGGAGCTGCCGGTGGGCCGGCTGCACAGCAACGACTCCGACCCGTACGACAAGGTGCTCGACGGGCTGGACAACGTGACGAAATCGGCGAAGGCGGCGGACCTGGCCGGGCTCGACGTGGTGATCTCGACGGCCGCCAAGTGGGCGCACGTGAAGAACGTGGAGCCGTGGGGGCACGCCATCGTCGACGAGGCGTACCAGATGCGCTCGGACGCGCTGCTGGCCGTGGCCGGGCTGTTCGAGCGGGCGCTGTTCGTCGGGGACCCGGGTCAGCTGGACCCGTTCTCGATCGTGGGCGCGGACCAGTGGGCCGGGCTGAGCTACGACCCCTCCGCGAGCGCGGTCTCCACGCTGCTCGCCCACAACCCGGAGCTGCCGCAGCACCGGCTGCCGGTCTCCTGGCGGCTCCCGGCGTCGGCGGCGCCCCTGGTGTCGGACGCGTTCTACCCGTACACGCCCTTCCGCAGCGGTACGGACCACGGGGACCGCAAGCTCTCCTTCGGGGTGGCCTCCGACGGGTCGGGCCCGGACCGGGTGCTGGACGAGGCGGCCGAGGCCGGGTGGGGGCTGCTGGAGCTGCCGGCCCGGCACACCCCGCGCACCGACCCCGAGGCGGTGCGGGCGGTGGCGCTGGTGGTGCGGCGGCTGCTGGACCGGGGCGGCGTCGCCACCAGTGAGCGCGCCGAGGAGCCGGTGCCGGTGACGGCGGACCGGGTCGCGGTCGGCACGGCCCACCGCGACCAGGCGGCGGCGGTGCGGGCGGCCCTCGCGGAGCTGGGCGTCACGGGGGTGGCGGTGGACACGGCGAACCGGCTCCAGGGCCGCGAGTTCGACGTCACGGTGGTCCTGCACCCGCTGTCGGGCCGCCCCGACGCGACGGCGTTCCACCTGGAGACGGGCCGCCTGTGCGTGCTGGCCTCCCGCCACCGGCACGCCTGCGTCGTGGTGTGCCGGGAGGGGGTGGCGGACCTGCTGGACGAGCACCCGTCCACGGAGCCGGTGCAGCTCGGCGTCACGGTGAAGTTCCCCGACGGCTGGGAGGCGAACCACGCGGTGCTGGCCCACCTCGGTGAGCACCGGGTGCGGTGGAAGCCGTGAAGAAGCCGTAGCGCGCGCAAGGCCGGTGGCCCTCTTGCGCGGGGTTGGACAATGGGGGGTGGCCGCCCGGAGAGGCGCCCCTAGGGAGGAACAGCACATGACACAGTCCGAACGGAACGAACGGCAGCGGCTGCGCCCCGCGCCGCTGCTCTTCGAGCCGTCGGAGGCGGTGGCCGACCCGGAGCACTTCTTCGACCTGGAGTCGATGGACGACCCCCGTGAGCTGCTGGCCCGTGCGACGGAACTGACCCAGGCCTTCCGCGCGGCGACGGACCGGTCGGTGGAGTTCCAGGCGATGGCGGCGGCGCAGCTCGCCGATCCGCGCCGGTTCGACCGGCTGACCGCAGCGGATGTCGCGGAGCGCGCGGAGTGGACCGAGGACTACGCGAAGAAGATGATCGAGTTCGGACGGTCCCTGCTCGACGCGTCCTCCACCGGCTGACGCCGGGCGCCCAAGGCGTCGGGGGCTCTCAGGCCGAGGGTCAGGTCCGTTGGCATATTACGGCGGGCAAGATACTCCCTCCCCTTCCGCCCTGTCCCGGTTTTCGGCAACTCTCGGAATCGGATCCGTCACTCCCGGTAGACCTTTTCTCCATGAGCGCTTGGCTGAAAGACCAGACGACCCTGCAAGCCGGCGGAGCCGCCGCGTCCCGCGCCGTCGACATCTTCGCCCTGCTGCGGGACCAGACCGGAGCGCAGGCCGCCCAGGTGACCGCCGCCGGTGCCGCCTGGCTGGCGGGGGCCTCGGCCTACCCGCGCTCCACGCTCGCGCGGTGGAAGGAGCGCCCGACCTCGCCCGGGGTGCTTCCCTGCGGCTCCCAGTTCGACGTCGTCAACGTGCCCGCGCTGTTCGGGCGACGGATGCTGGAGCAGCTGTGGGCCGAGGGCCCCGGCACCGGTCCCGTGGCCGTGCACCGGGGCCGGATGCTGCTCTTCGCCGCCCCCGGGACGGCCCAGCGGCTGCCCTCGCTGCTGGCCTGGGAGGAGTGGGGGGCCGGCGGCGGCGAGGGGTCGCGCACGCCGCGCGGTGAGGTGCCCCCGCTGCTCTGTCACGGCACCGGCGACGCCGTCACCGTACCGCCGCTGACCTGCCCGTCCGGTGGTTCCGGGCCGCGCTGGCTGGTGGCGCCGGACACCCGTGGTCCGTGGCTGCCCGGACCCGATGTGCTGCTCTGGGCGTGTGTGCGGGTGAGCCGGGCGGCGGCGTCCCAGGGGGCCGGTCATTCGATTTTTCCTCGGGCGGATCAGGGTGCTAATGTCTACGACGTCAGCAGGCGCCGTTAGCTCAGTTGGTTAGAGCAGCTGACTCTTAATCAGCGGGTCCGGGGTTCGAGTCCCTGACGGCGCACCGACGGAAGAAGCCCCTCGCGGAAGCGGGGGGTTTCTTCGTGTGCCGTGGCCACGGCACGGTTCAGACGCCGGCGGTGATCCGGACCGTCCAGGAGCCGGACGGCGTACGGTCGGCGACCTCCACGCGGGTGCGTTCGCCCGGCACGGTGTAGGTCTCGCCCTCGGTGAGCGGGGCGTCGGCGAGCGCCGGGTAGACCGAGCGGTCCCAGCAGGCCCCGGTTTCCGGGTGGGTGTCCACCACCTCGACCGGGCCGCCGCCGGAGGCCTTCCCGCTGCGGACCCGGTAGATCAGGATGCCCTCGGTGCAGGTCCCCCGGTCGTTGCCGGTGGCACCGCGGGCCTCGATCGCCAGGACGCTGTCCCCGCCGGTCCGCACGACGGCGAGCCGGGTCCCGATCGTCCCGCCGGGCACGGGCGCGGCGGAGACCGGCTCCAGGGTGAGGTCGGCCGCGCCCTGGACGCAGACGACCTGGGGCCCGTCCAGCCAGCCGAGCTTCCACTTGTGCCAGCCGAACAGGTCCGGGGCCAGACCGAACTGGCTGCCCATGACGTCCCAGTCGCCGACGTAGGTGTCCCAGTCGCCCTTGCCGTCGGTGGGGCGGTGGTAGAGATCGGCCAGGTCGAAGACGTGCCCGGTCTCGTGGGCGAGGACGTTGCGGTCGGGCGGGTGCTGCTCGAAGACGGTGACGACACGGCGGATGTCGGTGCCGTCGGCGCGCAGCGGGCGGTCGAAGTTGACGACCTTGGTGGCGTCGGAGTCGACGCCCGGCGCGTCGGGGTCGGCGACCAGGTAGACGATGTCGTACGCCGAGAAGTCGACGTCCCCGTCGGCGGCGGCGATCGCGTCGCGGAGGTAGGCGGTGCGCCGCCCGGCGTCCCAGTCGCGCTCCATGCCGTACCAGGTGGAGGAGCGGGGCATCCGCGTCCAGCTCCGCTGCGGGTGCGGGCGCAGGGTGAACCGGCCATAGCTGGCACGTTCGAAGAAGCGGGTGGTCGAGGGGAAGTGGTCGGCGGTCAGCAGTCCGGGGGTGAGGACGGGCTCGGAGTCCGGGAACGAGAGGAAGATCATGACCGCGTCGAGGCGTCGGACCGGCTGGGGGTAGGCCGTGTTCCAGCTGTCCACGCCGAGCGAGTGGTGCGCCGCCGTCCTGGGGAGCGCGCACGGGGTCGCGTCGCGTACGGCGGCCACGGCGGGGCCCGCGACCAGCGAGGTGGCGGCGAGCGCCAGGAGGGAGGTCAGGGCGGCCGCCAGACTGCGCAGCTTCGGCCGCTCCGCTTCCTCGGGTCCGGGCTCACGCTGCACATCGACCTCCGGGTGGGGAACGCGGTACGTCCCGTCCACCCTGTGCCGTTTCCTGGTGATGCGCCCTGTTGTGCTGCCCCACATGGGTCACATGGGCCACACGGGTCACGGCGCCGGGACCCGACCAACACCACACCCCAGACCATTACGGAACGTGACCGACGCCCCAGGCCGACCGTCCGATGCCACAGAAGCGCGCAGAAACCATCAGGGGCGGGCAAAGCGGAACGGCGCAGACCGGCCGTTCCCGATACCCGTGGCCGGATGCGAGCTGGAACGCCCGACGCGCCACCCTCTATGCTTCACCACGCTTTCCCGCGTGGCTCGGGCCCCTTCACGGGTTCCCCACCCGGTGTGCTGTCCGACCCCACCAGTTCACGACAACCTTCACAGCGGGAGCGAGCGGTGAGCGGAACCTCCGAAGGGCCCGGGGCCCCGGCGGGCACGTCCCCGGACGCCGTGGACACACCGGTCACGGAGCGTCATTCGGCGGGGTCTACGGCACGCCCCCCGGAATCGCTCCGGAGCGCCGCGGACGCCGCCGCCACCGAGCTGCGCGACCACCGGGCCGCCTTCAACGCCGCCACCCTGCCCATGGCCGTGGTGGACGGCCGGGGGCATGTCGTCCGGGCCAACGACTCGCTCGGCGGGCTCCTGGGCACCACGCCCGGGGCGCTGGCCGACCGCCAGGCGTGCGAACTGGTGGACCTCGCCTCCGACGACCGGACCTGGCACGCCTACCGCGAGGTGCTCCAGGGCCGCCGCTCCCGCTTCCGCTGCACCCGCCGCCTCAAACACCCCGACGGGCGCACCCTGTGGGCCGAGGTCACCGTCGTCCCCATGACCGGGACGTCGGCGGCTGAGCCCGCGCGGGTCCTGCTGGCGGTGGCGGACATCAGTGACCGGCGCGAGCTCCAGGACCGGCTGCGCCACCTCCAGATGCACGACCCGGTGACCCGGCTGCCCAACCGGACGCTGTTCTTCGAGCGCCTCTCGGTGGCCCTGGAGACCCCGCCGTACCAGGACGACACGATGCTCCCCCGACACGGCCGGATCGGGCTCTGCTACCTGGACCTGGACGGCTTCAAGGCCATCAACGACACCCTGGGCCACCGGATCGGCGACCGGCTGCTGGCCGCCGTCGCCGCACGGCTCACCGACTGCGCCGAGAACGACGCGAGCCGCAACCCGGGCGGCAGCCGGCTGGTGGCGCGCCTGGGCGGTGACGAGTTCGCGATCCTGGTGGAGGACTCGGGCGGTACGGAGGCTCTCACGGAACTGGCCCGTTCGGTCCTGGCCGCCCTCCAGCACCCCTTCGACCTGGCCGGGCAGCGGCTCTCGGTCTCCGCCTCGATCGGCGTGGTGGAGCGGCCGGTCGCGGGTACCTCGCCCACCGGTCTGATGCAGGCCGCCGACACCACGCTGTACTGGGCGAAGGCCGACGGCCGGGCCCGGTGGACCCTTTTCGACCCCGAGCGCAACGCCCACCGGATGACCCGCCAGGCGCTCTCCTCCACGCTCCGGCCCGCCGTGGAGCGCGGTGAGTTCACCCTGGAGTACCAGCCGCTGGTCGGCATGGCGGACGGGGTGGTGCGCGGGGTGGAGGCGCTGGTGCGCTGGAACCATCCGCAGTTCGGCGTGCTGTCGCCGAATCGGTTCGTCGGGATCGCCGAGGAGGACGGCTCGATCGTGCAGCTCGGCCGGTGGATCCTGCGCACGGCGTGCCGGCAGGCGCGGCGCTGGCAGCTGGACCACCCGGACGAGTCGGCGCTCTTCATCAGCGTCAATGTCGCCGTGCGCCAGGTCTGGGACTCCGACCTGGTCGCCGATGTGGCGCAGATCCTGGGCGAGACGGGTCTGGCCCCCGGGCTGCTCCAGCTGGAACTGACCGAGTCGGCGGTGATGGGCTCGGGGGGACGCCCGCTGCGGGCGCTCCAGGCGCTGAGCGACATGGGCGTGCGGATCGCCATCGACGACTTCGGGACCGGGTATTCGAACCTCGCCTACCTCAGCCGGCTGCCCGTCTCCGTACTGAAGCTGGACGGGGCGTTCGTGAAGGGCTTCCGGTACGAGGACGGCACGCACCCCAGCCCCGCCGACGAGACGATCGTGGAGGCGATGGTGCAGCTGGCGCACCGCCTGGGCCTGACCGTCACCGCGGAGTGCGTGGAGACGGCCGGGCAGGCGGAGCGGCTGCGCCGGATCGGCTGCGACACCGGACAGGGGTGGCTGTACTCCCGGGCCGTGGCGCCGGAGCTGATCGCGGCACTGATCACGGCCCGGCCGGCGGCCGAACAGGCCTGACGCCCGGGCTGCGGTCCGGAACCAGGCGGGTCGGCGGCGTGTACGGAGTCAGGCGGGTTCGGCAGCCCGTACGGAATCAGGCTGCCGGCCCGCCCGTGCGGAGTCAGGGCGCCGGCAGCCCGTACGGGATCAGGCCGTCGGCAGCCCGTACGCGTCCGCGATCAGCTCGTAGCTGCGCAGCCGTGCGTCGCCGCCGTGCGCGTTGGCGGTGATCATCAGCTCGTCGGCGCCGGTGCGCTTGGCCAGGTCGTCCAGGCCGGTGCGGACCTCGTCGGCGGTGCCGTGGATCACGTTGGCGAGCCAGCCCTCGACGAACTCCCGCTCCATCGGGGAGAAGTCGTACGCCGCCGCCTCCTCGGGGCTCGGGATCAGCCCCGGCCGCCCGGTGCGCAGCCGGACCATCGACAGCGCGCCGGTCAGCACCTGGCGGCGGGCCTCGCGCTCGTCGTCGCAGGCCAGCGCGGAGACCCCGATCAGGGCGTACGGGGCGTCCAGCACCGCGGAGGGCCGGAAGGAGCTCCGGTACAGGTCGAGCGCCGGGATCGTGTTCTGCGCCGAGAAGTGGTGGGCGAAGGCGAACGGCAGGCCGAGCATGCCGGCCAGCCGGGCGCTGAAGCCGGAGGAACCCAGCAGCCAGACGGGCGGCCGGTGCGCGGACTGCACCCCGCCGGGGGCGGTCGCCTGGACCGGGCCCGGTACGGCGTGGATGCGGGCGTACGGGTGGCCGTCGGGGAAGTCGTCGTCCAGGAACCGGATCAGCTCGCCGAGCTGCTGCGGAAAGTCATCGGCCCCTTCGTTCAACCGGTCGCTGCGGCGCAGGGCGGCCGCCGTCGCGCCGTCGGTGCCGGGGGCCCGGCCGAGACCGAGGTCGACGCGGCCGGGGGCCATCGCCTCTAGGGTGCCGAACTGCTCGGCGATCACCAGCGGGGCGTGGTTGGGCAGCATCACGCCGCCGGAGCCGAGCCGGATGTGCTCGGTGTGGGCGGCGATGTGCGCGAGGATCACGGCCGGGGAGGACGAGGCGACCCCGGGCATGGAATGGTGCTCGGCGACCCAGTAGCGGTGGAAACCGCGGCTCTCGGTGAGCTTGGCGATCTCCACGCCGGTGCGCAGGGCCTGGGTCGCGGTGCGGCCCTGGCCCACGGTCACCAGGTCGAGCACGGAGAGCGGTACGGGGGCCGTCCCGGCCGCGGTGGCCCGGATGCCGCCGCTGTCGCTTCCGCCGTCCCTCGCGCCGCCCGTCTCGTCGCCTCGGATCTCGTCCACGTGTCGGCCCTCTCCCGGTGCTGCTCGTCGTACGTATCGGAGGCGTACAACAGGAGGATGGCTCCGGTTATTCCTGGGCGGTGATTCCGGGACGGGCCGTCGGGGCCTCGGCAGCCGCTCCCCGGGCCGGCGGGACTACTCCCGCACCTCGATCCCCTTGGGCTCCACCGTCCCCGGCGCCGGTCGGCGGGCGGCGAAGAGAGTGCCGAGCGTCGGGGCCCAGATCCGGCGGTCGCTCAGCCGCAGGCCCTCCCAGACCGTCACCTGGTTCGCCGTGAGGACCGGCTTGCCGAGCGCCTCCTCCAGTTCGGGGATGAAGGCCGCCGTGTGCAGGGCCGCGTCCGGGAGCAGCAGTACCTCGGCGTCCGGGTGGTCCGCGGCGAGCGCGAGCTCCTTGACCTGGTGCGGCTCCCACGCGGCGACCTCGGCGGCCGTGGCGACACCGGCGCTGTGGGCGGACACCACCTCCGTGGCGCCCGCCACCAGGAACTCCGTGAAGAACGTCGTGACGTCCTCCGGCCAGGCGGCCGCGACCGCGACCCGGCCGGCACCCAGCTCCCGTACCGCGTGGACGAAGCCGAAGGCGGTACTGGACGCGGGCAGGCCCGCGCTCCGGGCGAGCGTGGCGATCTGGTTGTGCGCGCCCGCCCAGCCGTAGACGAAGCTGCCGGCGGGGCTGGCCCAGACGAGCGCCTCCGCGCCCGCGAGGCGCAGCTCCTCGACGCCTTCGGCGAGCCGGTCCGGTGCCCCGGTCTCCAGCAGGGTGCCAGGCCGGTGGACGTCCTCGCCGGCCTCGGTGGAGAACAGCGGCAGCCTGATGTCGGTGTCCAGCGTGATCTCGATCCGCGGGAAGTCGTCCTCGGCGGCGTGACCCGGGTAGAGAAGTCCTACGGTCGTCATGTTCACCCATCCTTCGGCGTCGGGCGCGGAAGCCACTGGTGCCCCTGTCCCTGTCAAGTATTCCCCCGGTGGGGCGGGGACGGAGGGTGGCCGGGACGCGCCGTGGGCCGTGTTGACGCGGAGGGAAGCTGCTGCGAGCGTGGTCCCCGCGGAGATCATGATCATGCCTGCGCCTTCGGCGACCTGCGACGTTGCGGAGTGATGAGCCACCGATGCCGGAACCCGTCGTTCTCGTCCTCGATGCCGATCCCTCCCCGCGCCTCGGCCGGCTGACCGGCCGGGCCCGGGTCCTGCGTACGGGCGCGGCGGGCCTCGCCGCCCGGTTGCCCGAGGCCGATGTGCTGCTGGTGTGGGACTTCACCTCAAACGCGGTGCGCGAGGCCTGGCCGGGCGACGGGCCCCGGCCGCGCTGGGTGCACGCGGCGAGCGCGGGCGTGGACCGGCTGCTGTGCCCGGAGCTGGTCGCGTCCGACACGGTCCTGACCAACGCGCGGGGCGTCTTCGAGCGGCCGGTCGCCGAGTACGTGGCGGCTCTGGTGCTGGCCTTCGCCAAGGACCTGCCCACCACCCTGGCCCTCCAGCGGGAGCGGCGCTGGCACCACCGGGAGGGGCAGCGGGTCGCCGGTTCGCGGGCGGTGGTCGTCGGCGCGGGCCCGGTCGGGCGGGAGATCACCCGGCTGCTGCACGGTCTGGGGGTCCAGGTGGCGCTGGTGGGCCGGCGGGCCCGGCGCACCATCCACGGCATCGGGGATCTGGACCGGCTGGCGGCGCGGGCGGACTGGGTCGTCTCCGCGCTGCCGCTGACCCCGTCCACGTACGGGATGTTCGACACCCGGTTCTTCGGGTTGCTCCAGCCGTCGGCGCGGTTCATCAACGTGGGGCGCGGGGCCAGCGTGGTGGAGGCCGACCTCGTGGCGGCGCTGAACCGGCGCTGGCTCGCGGGGGCGGCGCTGGATGTGTTCCAGGACGAACCGCTGGGCGAGGACAGCCCGTTGTGGGACGTACCGGGGCTGCTGGTCTCCCCGCACCTGAGCGGGGACACGGTCGGCTGGCGGGACCGGCTGGGTGAGCAGTTCGTGACGATGTACGAACTGTGGGCGCACGGGGACCCGTTGCCCAACGTGGTGGACAAGCACCGGGGTTATGTCCCGTCCACGGACAACTCCCCGACCCTGGAAGGGCCGTCGGACCCGGAGGGCACCGAGAGCACCTCCCCGCAGTGACCCCGTCATCCTCCGCCCGTGCTGGGCCTCGGAAGGGCCACCTTCCGGGCGCCGTTCGGTTACATGGGCCGGCTTCCTGCATAGACGTACGGGATCGGGCAGGCACTCCCCCTGTCCGGACCGTTCGACCTCCAGACATCACCATGGTCTGTGTGACCCACGAGACGAACTTCGCCCGGGACGTCTCGCAGAAGGTGCTGATGTTCGACGCGGGCCGGCTCGTGGAGTCCGGGACCCCGGAGAAAATCTTCTCCGGTCCGTCGCACGAACGTACGCGCGAGTTACTCGACGCGGTCCTGTGACCTCGGAGTTGAGCCACTGTTCATGACTCTGGCATATGCCGGACGGGTGCGCCCCAGTTGACGGGGGTGGGGTGCGCCCGCCGGCTTGTCCACTGCCACCCCGAAAGCGGGACCCGGCGGCTATCGTGGGCCCGTAGCTTGCGGTCACAACCTGGTAGGGGGACACCGTGGCGTTGAAGCCCGAGCCGACCGCACCGTTCCACTCGGTGCAGTACGCCCTGCGCGTGCTCGAATCGGTCTCCCGGCACGGCGACGGTGTGACCGACGCCCAGATCTCCCGGGAGACGGGCCTGCCGCCCGGCCATCTCGCCTCCCTGCTCCTGACGCTGCGCCGCGAGGGGTACGTCGAGCAGGTCAGCGACGGCGCGTACGTCACCGGGGCCTCCCTGCTCCTCCTCGGCTCCGGTGCGGCCCGCCGCCAGGCCCTGGAGGGCAGGCTCCAGCACGCCCTGGACCATCTGCGCGACTCGGTCGGCGCCGCCGTCTACCTCAGCCGGTACGTGGACGGCGAGGTCGACGTCGTCCAGGTGGCCGACGGCCCGCTCACCCCGGCGGTCAACGAGTGGGTGGACTTCCGCTCCTCCGCGCACGCCAGCGCGGTCGGCAAGTGCCTGCTGGCCCAGCTCGACCACGAGGCGCGGCGCGACCACCTCTCCCGGCACCGGATCGCCCGGCTCACCTCGCGGACGATCACCAACGAGAAGGTGCTTTTCGCCAAGCTCGACACCCAGCCCGCCACCGTCCCGGTGCTGGACCTCCAGGAGTACGCGGTGGGCACCGTCTGCGCGGCGGTGCCGCTGACGGCCGGGGCCACGGCCGGATGCCTCGCTCTCTCGCTGCCGGTCGAGGACGCCCACCGGCTCCGCGAGGCGGCGGACACCCTGAACCGGCGCGCGGCTCCGGTGCTGCTGGCGCTGGCGCTGTAGGCACCGGAAAGGGCCCTGCTCGGAGGGTGTCAGCAGCACTCCTCGGGACCAGGTATTATTTTCGAGTCAGCAGGCGCCGTTAGCTCAGTTGGTTAGAGCAGCTGACTCTTAATCAGCGGGTCCGGGGTTCGAGTCCCTGACGGCGCACGACACACCTGTGGGCGGTCTCCTTCGCGGAGGCCGCCCACAGTGCTGTTCCCGGCCCCTTCCGGCCACCGGGGGCCTCAGTCACCGGGCGGCCGTGTCCCGTGCTCCGGGTACCGAAGCCGGACCCGGGTGCAGGATGCCGCGGGCCGGCTCGGGTCCGCGCCGGGTGGGGTCGATGCCCGCGACGGCGGCCCCGGCCAGGGCCGCCGCGCTGAGCCACAGCGGAAAGTCAGGGGTGCTGTCCAGCGGCACCCCGAGGAACTTGACGCGGGTGTCAGAACTTGACGTCCGAGCACGCGTAGAACGCGTTGGTGGTGTCCGCGACGTTCCAGACGGCGAGGATGATGTGCTTGCCGCTCTTCTGGGTGGGGATCGTGCCCTGGTGGGTCAGCGTGGCCGGCGGCTGCTGGTTCCCGTACGGCACGGTCATGAAGGGCTGCGATTCGAGCGCGGCCCGGGTGAGCGGCTTGGTGGAGTCCCAGCCGTTCTTGGTGATGTAGTAGCGGAAGTCGCTGGTGGAGTGGCGGGCGGTGAACTGCCAGCGGAAGCTGTAGCCCTGTCCGCCGGTGACCTTGGTGGCGGGCCAGTTGCCGCCGCGCGGGTCGTCGAGCTGGGCGAACTGTCCGTTGCCGCCCGAGCAGATCTTGCCGTCGGCGGGGCCCGACGCCGGGAAGCCCTTGGGCCCCTCGACGCTCTGCGGCTCCCACTGGATGTTGCCGCAGCCGGTGACCGAGCCGTTGGCACAGAGTTTCTGACGGCTGATGGGGGAGTCCGTGTAGCCGTGGCTGCTGGCGCTGGTGGTGGCGAGCACCGAAACGCCCGCTATCGCCAGGCCGATCACGGCCGCGCTTGCCTTTTTCCGCATTGCTGTCGCTCCTCTAGAACGTGGGGGAGGTTCCATGAGCATTGCTCGACATGCTGCGCGCTTGGTGCGTGGTGGGGGTGCTGCGGTCTAGACCAAGTCTTAGATTATTGACGCCGCATGAACATGTCCAGACCAATAGGCATCGGATTCCGCAGCGCGGAAGGGGCCCGGCGTGACGCCTCGGGGCCCCTTCCGCCGCTCACGGTCCGCTCAGACGCTCTCGCCTCCGCTGCTGCGGCTGGCATAGAAGGCGACCGTCAAGTCCTTGACCAGCGCTTTGCGTTCGTAGTCGTCGAGGTCGACGATGCCGCGCGTGGTGAGCCGGTTGACGGTGTCGTCGACCGCGTCCACCACCGAGGTCAGCACGCTGTCGCGGTGCCTGGCGTCGATGGCGGCGATCCGCCGCCGCTGCATCGCCGCCGCGACCTCGGGGGCGTACTCGATCCCGGTCGGCTGCGCCGAGTACACCTCCACCCCGACCGGCTCGCAGTCCGCCTTCAGCATCCGGGTCAGCGCGTCACCGACGGCCTCCGCGTTACGGAGGGTGGGGGCGTCCTCGTGGAACGCGTCGGCGGGCAGCTGCGAGAGGACCCGGGCCATGGCGGACTCGACCTGTGCGCTCAGGTACGCCTCGTGGTCCTCGATCCCGAGGGCGGCGCGCACCGTGTCCTTGATCCGCCAGACCACCAGGACGACGACGCGCAGCGCGGTGCCGGTCGCGTCCACCGCGGGGAGCGGCTCGCTGCGCCAGTGCCGCAGGCGTACGTCGACGCGGCGGCGCAGCAGCAGGGGTGAGACCCAGACCAGTCCGGTGCGGCGGACGCTCCCCCGGTAGTCGCCGAAGAGCGTGAGCACCCAGGCGTGCCCGACCCGGCCTCGGCCCAGACCGCCGAGCGCGAGGACGACCACCGTGACCAGGAGGGCGAGGCCGGCCCAGACCGCGACGCCGATGCCCTCGTACGGGCGGGGGGCCAGGCCGACGGCGCCCGGTGCGGCGGCGGGCAGGGCGCCGCACCACCACAGCAGGGCCAGTACGCCGAGGAGTCCGGCAGCCCCGGCGAGCAGGGCGGCGTACCCGGGGAGGGCGGGGCCGGGGCGCTCGACGAGGCGGGGGTCGGCGAGGGGTGCGGGGCGGGTGGGGGGCTCGACGCGGGGGTGGGGGGAGCGGGGGCGGGGGGTGCGGTCGGCCGGGGTGGTGCCGGTGGTGTGGCGGGCGACGGTCATGGGGACGGCGGCGGGTTCGGCCTGCTCCGGGTCGTCCCGGAAGAGGAGGTGTACGGGGATGGCGGCGGTGGACTCGTTGGCGATGACGGTGTGCCGGCGGGGGCGGGGCGGGGGTTGCGGGGCCGGCACGGAGAGGGTGGCAGAGGCGGCCCGGGCCCCGGGGGCGAGATCGAGGACGAGGTCCAGCTCGGCGTCGGGGGCGGGGGCGGGGACGCGGTCCGGCTCGGTATCGGGGGCGGGGGCGAGGACGCGGTCCAGCTCGGCGTCGGGGACGGGGGCGCGGGCGGTGCCGGTGTCCGGGACTAGGCCGGTATCGGGGGCGAGGTCGGGGACGCGGTCCAGCTCGGGGCGGGGGGCGGTGCCGGTGTCGGGGGTGAGGCCGGGGACGGGGGCGGTGCCGGGGACGGTATCGGGGGTGAGGCCGGGGACGCGGTTCAGCCCGGGGCCAGGGGCGGGGGCGGTTTCGGGGGTGAGGCCGGGGACGCGGTTCAGCCCGGGGCCAGGGGCGGGGGCGGTTTCGGGGGCGAGGCCGGGGACGCGGTTCAGCCCGGGGCCAGGGGTGGGGACGGTGCCGGTTTCGGGGGCGAGGCCGGGGACGCGGTCCAGCTCGATGTCGGGGCCGGGGGCGGCGCCGGTACAGGGGGCCGTGTCGATGCCCGTGGCCGTGCCCTTGTCCGTCTGCGTGTCGCGCGCTTCCAGCCCGTCCGGCGTTTGAGGACGGAACCCTCGACCGAGTGGACCCCACACCCCGCTTACGGAGGAGGCGGACTCGGCGTGCTTCAGGCTCTCCGGGCTCACCCGCCTGACGTGCGGGGAGCCGGGTTCCAGGTGCAGGCTCCGACCCGGGTCATCCAGGGGTGCCGACTCCGGCGGGGTACCCGGCCCAGCGGTCGGGCTCGCGTCGGGCCCCGGGCCCGCGCTCACCCCGGGCCCCGGCACCGGGCTCGGCACCGGCACCGGGCTCGGCACCGGCACCGGGCTCGGCTCCGGCACCGGGCTCGGCACCGCCTCCCCCGACGGCTCCCGCTCTGCCGCCTCCGCCTTCGGGCGGAACAGCGGCGGCGGGGCCGCGAGTGCCGGCTGGTGCAGGGCCACGTCGTCGACCAGCGGCATGGGGGTCTCGCCGCGGGGGGCGCGGGCGTGGTGGTCAGTCAGGGGGTGGGGGTTCTGGTCTGGGGTCACCGGTTCCCGGTTCCTTTCCGTTTCCGTCATCCCTCGGGTCCGTCAGGCCCTCAGGTGTTCAGGTCCTCAGGTCCTCAGGTCCGTCAGGCGAAGAGCCGGCGCCAGGTCTTCGGCCCCGGGTATCCGTCGGCCGCGCTGCCGCGCCAGCCCTGGGCACGCTGGAACGCCTCGACGTTGCGGCGGTCCGCCTCGGACCAGCGCGGTCCGGGGCCCGACACGTAGTGCTTGCCGTACCCCTTCTTCACCAACTGCCTGCCGAGCCGGTTGACATGGCCGTTGACCTGACCCGGCTGGAAATAGCCGCGCCCGGGGAAGATCACCGCGGTGTTCGGGCTGCCGCCCGTGGTGGCGGCCGGGATGTCGCGGCCGGTGCCCGTGGCCAGCAGGCGCCAGGTGTCCGGGCCGGGGATGCCGTCCGCCTCCGCGCCCTGCCACCCCTGGGCCTGCTGGAACGCCTGTGTCGCCCGCCGGTCCGACGCGCTCCACACGGGCCCGGGCCCGACCTCGTAGAACCGCTTGCCACCGCGTTCGACCAGCAGCTCGCCGAGCCGGGTGACATGGGCGTTGTCCGCGCCGGGGCCGAACTGGTCGGTGCCCGGGAAGGCCGTGGCGGAGCCCGAGCCGGGTGAGCCGGCGCTGACGCCCTTGTAGCGGTAGGCGGCGTACCGGTCGGAGTTGTTCCAGTACGCCATGGGCGTCGACTGCTTCCGCGTCTGCGGGCGGGCCTGCTCGTAGGCGATGTAGTGGGTGTGCGTGTGGTCGGTCCAGCCGCCGAAGAGGGTGACGTGGGAGCCCTGGGAGGGGTCGGCGGCGTTGTGGAAGAGGAGCATGTCGCCGGGCTGGAGGTCGGCGCGGGCGATCCGGGTCCCGAAGCTCGCCAGGCTGCCGGTCCACTCGTTGGTGCCGAGGTTCCAGGCCATCGACACATAGCCGGAGCAGTCCTGCCGGTACCCGTCCGACCAGTACTTCCCCATGCTGTACGGGACCTTCGCGGCGACCCACCGCTTGGCCCGGTCGATGATCTCGGCCCGGGTGGTCTTGCGCAGGACCGCGCTGTCGGACGGCGGCCCGGAGGCGCCGGAGCCCTTCAGCGGACCCTTCTCGCCCTGCGGGGTGTCCGGTACGGGCTCGGGGTCCTTGCTGACCCGGGGCGCGCCGGTGCTGTGGCCGGCGGCTGCCGCGGCTCCGGCGGCCCCGCAGGAGAGGACCACCCCGGCGGCCGCGGCCAGCACCAGGGCGCGGCGGGCGCCGTGGGCGGCGGGGTGGCCGCCGTACCGCACCGCGACCGCGCGCGCGGCGGTCCGCCGCTGCACGGCGCACCCCGCACAGGTGCAGTCGATGGCGGGCTCGTACTCCTCGAAGACCGGCACAGTCATGCGATTCCCCTCCGCACTCGTCACTCGTCAAGATCCTTGGGCGCAGCCGCGACGGGCGTCAGTGTCTTAACTCTCCCGACATAAGGCATTTTGACGGATCAGTGGAAAAAAACGACCATCCGACGGGGCGTGGCGGAGGGTAAATGGTTCGGAGCACCTGCTGGGGTCGGGTAAAGTTCTCCAGGTCAGCAGGCGCCGTTAGCTCAGTTGGTTAGAGCAGCTGACTCTTAATCAGCGGGTCCGGGGTTCGAGTCCCTGACGGCGCACGCACCATCAAGGCCCCCTCACCGAGCGTGAGGGGGCCTTGATCGTTTTCTGCGCCACGACGGGTGACCGGTGCTGCAGTGGCCGCCCGCGGGGAGACCACTGCAGCAGATACTCAGGTGCGGTACGCGTAGTACGCCGAGTTGGGGTACGAAGCGATGATGCTGGCCACCGACCTGCGGTAGGTGTTGGTGGAGTGGTAGGTCAGGTACGGCACGCCCCGCGCGCTGCGGTACGTGACGATCATGGCGTGGTCCTTGGACCCGTCCTTGTTGAAGTCCATCTGGAGAACGTCACCCACGCCCATCTGGTACACGTTGGCGAGGTTGGTGGCTCGCTTCGAGTTCAGGGTGAACCAGGAGAGCTCATTGACACCGACGAACGAGGCGGACTGGCCGGCCGAGGTGGAGAACCAACTGCGCACGTTCGAGGACGAGCCGGTCACGTCCTTCCACCCGCCGGCCCGCAACGCCTGGCTGACGAAGTTGGTGCAGTCGCCGCCCTTGGAGTTGTAGTTCGGGTACGCGGGGTTGTAATTGCTCCAGTACTTCTCCGCGTACGACGCCATGGCCTTGTAGTCGTAGGCGCCGCCGGTCAGCTTCTTGGTCGCGGAGGGCGCGGGCCAGGTGATGGCCGCGCGCGCAGCCGCGGGCATGCCGTCATCCTTGACGGCAGGTGCGGCGACGGGCTTGCTGGGCTGGTTGACCGCCGCGTAGCCCTCGTCCTCGGAGCGCACCTTCGTCAGCTGCCAGTTGCCGTGCCGGTCAGCCGAGAACCGAAGCTCGTGGCGCGCCTGGAAACCGGTGGTCCGCGGTTCGTCGCCACGGACATGCCCGTACGTCAGCGTCGTGGTCTCGGTGACGTCGACGATGGCGTGCCGGCCCCGCACGACGGTCTTGTCGAGCGAGACGCTGGTCTTGGCGTCGCTGTACTTCTCGCCCAGCGCCGCGAGACGGGACTTGCGCCCGCGCAGCTCGGAGACCGCCGAGTTCTCCGCGCTCCGGACGCCGGAGGATATGCGGACCTCACCGGAGAAGCGGTCATTGAGCGACCTGTGCCGTGTGGAGCGCCGCGCGTCCACCAGGGCTTCGGTGCGATCGGTGAGGACCGCGTCCGCCAGCCGCTGGAAGGTGGCCCGGGTGTCCTGGTTGACGCTGGGAACGTCGGCCGCCGTAGTCGACGCGCCGGCACTCCAGTTCGGAAGCAGCGCCACACCTGAAATAACGGAAGCGGACAAAGCGGTCAATATCGTGACGCGCTGCTTCTTCCGGCTCAATTTTCTTGACTTCACTGAAGATTCCCCTCTACCCGGGCACACCAGTGCCGGGGGCAGAATCTTCGCACGTCGTGTGCGCTTGTTGTAAAGGAGGTTCCGGTTGAGATTTGGTCACTTCACCACGGAAGACCAGTCCGGGGACTGTGCCGGATCCAGGCTGCGCAGCCGCTCCAGCGTTTCGCTCTTCTGTGCGTCGAGCCAGTCGGACAGTTCACGGAACGAGACGCACCGAACGTCCTTCTTCGAGCACACGTCTTTGACGACCTGATCGACGGCTTTCATGTAGATCCCGCCGTTCCAGTCCTCGAAATGGTTGCCGATGAACAGTGGCGCCCGGCTTCCGTAATATACGCGGTTGAACCCGTTCATATACGATTTCACGGTCTCTTCCTGCCACTGCGGGTACTTGGCCGGGTCTCCGGTCGTCTCGCCCCCTGACTGGTTGTAGAGAAAATTGAAGTCCATGGACAGGCCCTGATATTTGCCGCCCTCGTAGGGCAGCATCTGGAGGGGAAAATCCCATACACCCTCCTTCTTGACGGGCCATATCTGGAAGTCGCCCGCAGAACTGGCGTCATAGCGCCACTGATACTTTTTCCCGGTGGCTTTCATCGCCTTGAGAAGGTTCTTCTGGCCTTCGAGGCACGGCGCCCTGCCGCCGCTGACATCGCGGGCGGGATCGAAGGGCAGGGCCGGCAGGTCGGTGTACCCGGTATTGGTCTTCCAATTACCGACGAAGGAGAAGAACTGATCGATCTCGCTCTTCCAGTCCTCCACGCTCCAGTCACCTCCCCCCTTTTCGCCGCAGAAGTGACCGTTGAAGTGGGTCCCTATTTCGTGTCCGTCTTTCCACGCCTTCCCCAGTTCGAGCAGCGTGGTGCGGATGTGCTCATCGGTCGGATAGCTGATCGCCGCAGCGCCCGATGAGTGCATGGGCGGCTCATAAAGCGTCTTCTTGTCCTTCGGTACCACATAGATACCCGTGAGGAAGAAGGTCATATGGGCGTCGTACTGTTTGGCCAGCTCGCGGTAGTGCGAGAACAGTTCGTCATCCCCCTGAAGGGCGCCGTCCCAGGAGAAGACCACGAACTGGGGCGGCTTCTCCCCGGGCTTGAGCCGAACCGGTTCGAGTCGTCCCTTCTGCGGTCCGGTGTAGGAAGTGGAGCCGTCACCGATCAGCTTGGTCCGGCCGTCCCACTCCGGCTGCTTCTCAGCTTTGCTGTCGGCTACTTCCGAGTGACGCGCAGAGGATATCGCCGGTGTGGTGCCGTCACTTTTCACTACGCCGTAGGTTATGGCTGTGGAAGCGACGACGAGGACGACCGCGGAGGCGGCGAACGCCTTCCGGTTGGAGAAGCTGAACGAGCCCGCAACAGACGTGCGGCGGCGACGGCGGTGGCGACTCTGTTTCGGTTTCATCGGGGCACATTCTGCGAGGCAATGAGGAAGTCGGGGGGTGGTGGCCACCACCGCCGTCGGCCAGGGAAGCCCGGCGCCGAGGAGCGGGCGGGATCGGTCCTCGGAATCAGTGAGGAGTCATGGCACTCGACCAGATGCCGTAGGGGACCGGGGCTTCGGACGGACCGTCGATGCCCTTGAGCGGCAACGGCTCAAGGCTCTTGGCCAGATCCATCCGGTACACGACGACGGCGGTCGACACCGACCGACTGGTGCCTACGTACCAGGCCGCCAGATCGTCGCGGGTGAGGCCGGCCTTCCCGGCCACCTCCGCCGAGGCGGGGTTGGAGTCACCGTGCGCGAGCCGGTAGGAGTCCTTCAGCGCTTCGGTGACCTGGTGCGCCACGCCGGCGCGCATCGCGCGGCGTGGCGCGGGCGTGTCCAGCGCGATCCGGGAGCCGTTCCGGGTGATGCGGCGCACCGAGTACGGCTCGACGTGCAGCCCCTCCGCGGCAAAGGTCGCGTAGGCGTTGGCCATCCGGATGGCGCTGGGTGTCGAGCTGCCCAAAGACAGGGCGGGCACTTGGGGCCCCAGGCTGGAGGGCAGCATTCCCGCCGCCGCGGCGGTCCGGCGCACCTTGTCCAGACCGGTGTCCACGCCGAGTTGCAGGAACGGGCCGTTCACCGACGCCGCCAGCGCCTTGTGCAGAGTGATCTGCCCGTAGGATATGTTGCCGTCGTTTTGTGCGACGACCTTCTTTCCGCTGCGGTCCCAGTAGGGACCTTCGGGCGTGCGGACCGGAACGCCGTCGTTGCCGTCGTAAAGGGAGTCCGGCGAGACCGGGGTCGTCGAACCCTCACGGGTCGTGCGAATGCCGTGTTCCAGGCCGGCTGCATAGACGAACGGCAGGAAAGCCGAACCGGCCGGGATCGTCGATGCGTTGGACTCGTTATACCCCTGCTTGCGGTGGTCCGGCCCGCCGTAGACTGCCAGGATCTTGCCGTCGTCGGCCACCGAGGCGGCGCCGTAATGCGCCGTCCTTGCGACAGCGGGGTGGCTTTTCAAAGCTTTCTTACGAGCTTTGGTCACGGCGTCGGTGAGGGCTGTCTCCCGTTTCCGGTCGAAGGTCGTGTAGATCTGGTAGCCGCCCAGATCGAAGTCCCTGTCCGAGATACGCGCCGCCTTCTTGGCGTACTGGGTGGCCAACACCAGCAGGTAGTCGCTCTGTTTTCCCGTGTCGTACGCCTGGGACTTCGCAAGAGGTTCCGGGAACTTCTGGTAACCCGCCCGTTCGGCGGAGGACAGTTTCCCGATGTCGACCATACGGTCCAGCGTCCAGGACCAGCGTTCCACAGCGCGCGCATGGTTCGCACGGCTCAAGGACGGATCGAACAGCCCTGCACCCTTGAGCAGGGAAGCGAGAAACGCCGCCTCGCTGGCGTTCAGCTGACCCACTTCCTTGCCGTAGTAGGCCTGGGAGGCCCGCTGGATGCCGTAGGTGCCGCGCCCGAACCAGCTGGTGTTGAGGTAACCCTCCAGGATCTCGTCTTTAGTCATCTTCTGATCGAGCTTGAGCGCGATCATCGCCTCGGTGAACTTGCGGCTGATCGAACGGTCCTGGTTCAGGTAGACGTTCTTCACATATTGCTGGGTAATGGTCGACCCACCCTGCACGCTTCCCCCTCCCACGGTCCGCGCAAGGGCCCGGCCGATACCGCTGACGGAGATGCCCGGATCGGAGTAGAAGTTCTCGTTCTCCGCTGCCAGAACCGCCCAGCGCACATTTTCCGGCACGCCGTTCAGCGGCATCTCCTGACGTCGCACCCATCCGGTCCGGGCCATGGGAGTTCCATCCGCCCAGAAATAGACGTTGTCCTGCTGGGTGGCATAGGTATTCAGATCATGCGGTATGTTGGTGGTCGCATAGGCGATGCCGAGCATCGAACCGCTCAGTCCGATGACCAGTCCGCAGCTTGCGAGAGACTGGCGCCACGAAGGCACCCACCGCCGCCAGCCGGCGCGCCCCGGTCGGGGATAGGAGATCCGGAAGCCGCGGACGGCCGTAGCCAGCCGCCCGACCGATGCAGAGGCGCGCGTGGGCTTTCGGCGGGCCCCACGGCGCCGCGAGCCGGGCTGCCGGTCCGCGTCACTCCTCGTTCCTGCGCTCACGACACCCCCCACACCGTGCGTACCTTCGGCGCCCGTGCTCCGCGTCTGCCATGAACGGCCCCCGGTCCGCATCCCTTCGGACTGGCGGAACGTCCGGTCACCCACCCCTTGGCACTTCTTCCGACCACCGGCCTGGTCCCCAACCCCGCTGCTCCTCCGGCTAGCCGCGTAGCTCTGTGACGGTCCACGCGTTCTTGTACGCCCATCACGAACCCCGGCGCTGGGATGGCCCAGCGTTCAGGGCGCCGATGTGCTGCGATGCCTGTGCCGACGCTGCCCCGTGGTGCCGGGGATCAGTGTGCGGGCGGCAGCCTCCCGCCCTCTCCCCCACCCCGGCGGTTCGCGGCAGCGCTATTAGCGTATCAGCGACTTATCGGCGGTATTTGAGCTGGAACGAGCTCATGGCCAGTGGGGATCGTGTGGGTGGCGGAAGACCGGAGGGGCCGGTCGACAGGTGTTCACCTGGTCGCCCTGCCACGGTCAGCAGCGGGTCGCACGGTACGGCCGGGCGGCAGCGGCTCGCACGGTACGGCCGGACGGTAGCGGGTCGCACGGTACGGCCGGGCGGCAGCGGGTCGCACGGTACGGCCGGGCGGCAGCGGGTACCCCGGCCGCCGGGCGCCCGGTGCCGACGCCCCCACCGTCCCCCCAAGGCGCCGGGTTCCGGACATCCTGTTCGAAACCGCGTCCCCGGGGTACCCGTCCCCCTACAGTGGCGGCGGAGATCGACGCCGTACCTCACGGACCTCCCGTACCGCGCCGGGCAACTCCCGCGGCCCGGTGCACGCGGTCGAGGCCGGCCCGGGCGGCGCACCCCTGGCGGGGCGTGCCGGCCGGGCCGGATGTCCTTCGCGGGCCGCGTGGCCCCTAGGTGTCCCGCGCTCCCGTGAGGTAGGCCGAGACCACCACGTTCGCCGTGTAGGAGCGGGACTTCTCGTCGTACGTGCCACCGCAGGTGATCAGCCGAAGCTCCGCCCGGCCGGCCACGCGGGGCCCGTACGCCTGCTCCGCGTCGAAGCGTTCCCGGGTGACCACCTGGACGTCGTCCACGGTGAACTCGGTGACGCTGCCGTCGTCGCGGGTCACCTCCACCCTCTCGCCGGGGCGTACCGCGCTGAGCCCGTAGAAGACGGCCGGTCTGGTCTCGGTGTCGACGTGGCCGACCAGCAGGGCCGGCCCCTCGGCGCCGGGCCGGGTGCCCTTGCCGTACCAGCCGGCCGTCTGCGGCAGGTCGTACGGGGGCGGGTCGATGGCCCCGTCCTCGTCCAGGCCGCGCGGGACGACCGGGGCGTCGATCCCGACCGAGGGAACCCGCACGCTGCGCGGGGCGGCGCCGTCGAGCGGTTCGCGCGCGGGGGGCAGCGGCGCCCCGAGCGGGCGGCCGACCGCGGCGACGTCGCCGGTGGTGGGCGCCGACAGCCCGCCCGACATATCGCGCCCCCACAGCCAGAGGCCGAGCAGCAGTACGGCCCAGGCCACACCGGTGAGCAGTCGCCCGGTGCCCGCCGGGCGGTCCGGGGCGGACACGTCAGTCCGCGGCCGGGTCGCGGCGGCGGCGCGAGGTGCGCAGGGCGACGGCCACGGAGGCGACGGCGGCGAGCGCCAGGCCGATCACCGCGTGCCGGGTGCCGGGGCCCTCGGACTCGGCGGCCCGCTCGGCGAGGGTGGCGGTGCCTCCGCCGCCCGCCTTGACGGGGGCCACGGGCGAGGGGCGGGTGTGGTGGATGACGGTCAGGGTGCCGGTCGCCTTGCCCCTGCCGTCCTTGCACGTCACCCAGACGTCGTAGGTGCGGGGTTCGGCGTCGGAGCGGATGGTGGCCTCGGCGAAGAGGCCTTTGTCGTCGGCGGGGGTGAAATGGGCCTCCGAGACGAAGGCGTCGGAGTTGCCCTTGGCCTGCCGGTCCTTGCCGCAGACGTCGGCCCAGAGCTCCACCTGCCCGCCCGGGGCGATCGTGGACGGGGTGACCGACAGGGTGCCCCGGTCACCGTCACCGGTCCGGGCGGCCGGGGATGCCTGAGCGGCGGGCAGGGGCAGGGCTATGAGTGCGGCCGCCGCCGCGGCACAGAACGTGGTGGGTGCTGAACGCATCGTGAACCTCCTACGGGAAGGGTCACGCCTGGTGCGGCGGCCCGCATCCGCAGTCCTCCGTTCGGGCGACGTTCGCGTGACGCTCGAACTGAGCTCGCGTGGCGCTCGTGCGACTGCGGATGCGATCCCCGCTGGTCAGGGGCGGTCGGACCGGTCCGGCAGGTCGATGAGGTCGACGAGGTCCGCGATGGAGTCGACGACGTGGGAGGGCCGGAACGGATAGCGGTCGATGTCCGGGACCGTCGTGAGCCCGGTCAGGACCAGGAAGGTCTGCATCCCCGCCTCCAGGCCCGCCAGGACGTCGGTGTCCATCCGGTCGCCGATCATGGCGCTGGTCTCGGAGTGGGCGCCGATGGCGTTCAGCCCGGTCCGCATCATCAGCGGGTTGGGCTTGCCCGCGAAGTACGGCTTCTTGCCGGTGGCCTTGGTGATCAGGGCGGCGACCGCACCGGTGGCGGGGAGCGGGCCCTCGGCGGACGGGCCGGTCTCGTCCGGGTTGGTGCAGATGAAGCGGGCGCCCGCGTTGATCAGCCGGATCGCCTTGGTGAGCGCCTCGAAGCTGTACGTACGGGTCTCGCCGAGCACCACGTAGTCGGGGGCGTGGTCGGTCAGCACGTAGCCGATGTCGTGCAGCGCGGTCGTGAGCCCGGCCTCGCCGATGACGTACGCGGTGCCGCCGGGACGCTGGTCGTCCAGGAACTGGGCGGTGGCCAGGGCAGAGGTCCAGATGTTCTCCACCGGCACGTCCAGGCCCATGCGGGCGAGGCGGGCGTGCAGGTCGCGCGCGGTGTAGATGGAGTTGTTGGTGAGGACGAGGAAGGGGAGCCCGGAATCCCGCAGCCGCTTGATGAAGGCGTCGGCGCCGGGGATGGGGGTCCCCTCGTGGATGAGGACGCCGTCCATGTCGGTGAGCCAGGAACTGATCGGCTTGCGGTCTGCCATGTGCGGGGACTCCTGCCGTACGTACTGCACGCTGGGGGTGCCCGGACCACGCCGTCCCGGCACCCCCAGCATAATTAGCCCGCGGTGATCTTCACCCCGTCGATCACCCAGTACCAGTTGTTGCTGCCCGTGTAGTGGAAGCGGAAGCTCACGCTGGTCGCCCCGGCCGGGACGGTCAGGTTCAGCGACTGCGGCTGGGAGATCACGTCCGAGGTGTAGCTCTTGACGACGGCCGGGGTTCCGCCGTTCCAGGAGGCGAGGACGCGGGCGCTCTGGCCGCCCTCCTGCCGGTACAGGGTGGTGAAGTCCAGCGTCACGGACGCCTTGCCGCCGACCGCGTACGCCGGGGTGACGAGCGTGGAGTCGTACGGGCCGGAGGAGGCCTTGTCGTCCCACTCGTCGGAGTCGGCGACCGCGAAGATCCCGCGCGAGCGGACGTTCAGCTCACGGGACTGGTCGCGCTGGGAGCGGCTCCAGAACTCGTCGGTGGCGAAGGACCAGCCGCGCCACTCGGCCACTCCCCCGGTGCCCATCGCGGAGTTGATGACCGACCAGCCGCTGGGCGCGGTGTGGGTCCAGCCGAGGACGTCGGCCGGGATGCCGGTCTCGTCGACGCGGCCGGTGAGTGCCGGGTACAGGGTTTCGAAGGGGTCGGTGGAGCGCTCCTGGATGGGCTTGCCGTCCAGGCCCCAGGCAGGGTCGGGGACGATGCCGAGCTGCTTGAAGACGGTGGCGGCGACATCGACGAGCCGGGTGTCGGCGGGCCGGGCACCGGCCGCGATGCCGGGGCCCTGGGCGAGGACGAAGGTGCGGCGCTCCTCGATGGAGCTGCCGCCGTGGCCGCCGGGGTCGGTGTGGCCGTGGTCGGTGGTGACGATGACGGTCCACCGCTCGGTGGCGTACGAGGGGCGGGCCTTGATCGCGGCGAGGAGCCGGCCGAGGTAGCCGTCCACGACGTCGATCGCCTCGCGGTAGCGGGGGCTGGCCGCGCCGAGGTTGTGGCCGACGATGTCGACCTGCCCGAGGTAGGCGAAGACCACGTCCGGGTTCTGGTTGCGCAGGATCGACTCGGTGTCGGCGGCGATGGTGGCGTCGTGGCCGGTGTAGCCGTCGCGGTCACCGTCCAGGACGAGCTTGGCGTCGGCGCCCGGGGTGACCGTGCCCTGGGCGTCCAGCGGCTTCCAGTCGACGGCCGCGTACGTGGAGAGCTGGGGCCGGACCTGGGCGAGGCGGGCGAGGAAGCCGGGGTACTTCGCGTAGTTCTTGCCGGCGAAGGTGTTGTCCTTCACGCCGTGCTTGTCGGGCCAGACGCCGGTGGAGATGGTCGACCAGCCGGGGCCGGAGGAGGTGGCGGCCATCGGGTTGGTGTACAGCAGCGAGGTGCCGTACGTGCCGTTGGCCATCATCGCCTTGAGGTGCGGGGCGCCGGCGGCGGCGATGACGTCGTGGCGGAGCCCGTCGACGCCGACGACGAGGACCTTGTCCTTGCTGGTGCCGTTCGGGAGCGTGGGCGGGGCGGCGTACGCGGTGGTGGCGAGGGGGCCGACGGCCGCGGCGGAGGCCGCGGCGGCGGTGGTGGCGAGCACGGAGCGTCGGGACATGCCTCGGGACACGTGATCCTCCAGGGGACGAGCGGGGCGGGTCGGGCGTGAACTGCTCTGTGGACCAGACCCGTTACCTTGGCGAGACGAGCGGGCCGGGTCCAGACCTTCGCAGGGGTCTGTGGCCGAAAGGTGGCCGGTCAGCTGCCGGTGGCCGACTTCCAGGCGTCGATGTACGTGTCCAGGCCGGTGCTGATGTCCGACCAGTCCGGCTCGAAGATCTCGACGCCCTTCATCAGGCCGTCGAGCTCGACGGCGTCGGGGTCGGACGCCTCGATGTCCTGGCGGGCCGCGAAGCCCCCGCCGACCGCGCTGACATCGCGCTGCGCCGGCTCGGAGAGGAGGAAGTCGAGCAGCTTCTTGCCGTTCTCGCTGTGCGGGGCCTTGGCCAGGAGCCCGGCCGCGTAGGGGAGGGCGAAGCTGGTGGGCTTCCCGTCGCCCTTCGCCGGGAACCAGATCCCGAGGTTCGGCATGTCCTTGGACTGGGCGTAGTTCATCTGTACGTCCCCGTTGGCGACGAGCAGTTCGCCCTTGTCGACCTTGGGGGCGAGCTTGCCGGTGGAGGCGGACGGGCCGACGTTGTTGGTCTGGAGCCGCTTGAGGTAGGCCATCGCCGGCTCCTGGCCGCCGAAGTCGTGCATCGCCTTGACGAGGACGGCGGTTCCGTCACCGGCGACGCCGGGGGTGGAGTACTGGACCTTCTCCTGGTACGAGGGGTCCAGCAGCTCCTCCCAGGTGCGGGGCGGGGTGGTGAGCCGCTTCTTGTTGTAGACGAAGCCGAAGTAGTTGTTGACGACGGAGGTCCACTTGGCGTCGGGCGCCTTGTCCGCCGCTGCGACCTGGGCGGCGCCCTCGGGCTCGTACGCCGCGAGGAGCCCCTTGGCGTCGGCCTGCTGGATGAAGGGCGGCAGGGTGACGAGCACGTCGGCCTGGGTGTTGGACTTCTCGCGGACGGCCCGCTGCACCATCTCGCCGGAGCCGCCCTCCACGTACTTCACCTTGATGCCGGTCTTCTTCTCGAAGTCCGCGAAGACCTTGTCGTACCAGCCGTCACCCCTCTCGCCCTTGAGGCCGTCGGCGCTGTAGACGGTGACGACCCTCTCGTCGGAGGCGGCGGAGGTCCCCCCGCAGGCGGTGAGGGTGACGACGGCGAGGGAGAGGGCGCCGAGGGCGGCGAGGGGCTGCTGGAGGGCAGGGGTGCGCATGGGATGTCTTCTCCTGGAGCGGCGGAAGGGTTACGGGAAGGGGCCGGAGTCTCAGCGGTAGGAGGCGCGGATCCGGATGCGGGAGACGGCGGTCAGGACGAGGAGCGTCGTCCCCATCAGGACCACGGCGAGGGCGGCGCCGGTGAAGAGCGAACCGCGGTCGGTGGCGGCGAAGATCTGCACCGGCAGCGGGGTCCAGTCGGGCGGGTAGAGCATCATCGTGGCGCTCAGCTCCCCCATGGACAGGGCGAAGCAGAGCCCGGCCGCCGCGGTGAGGGAGGGCAGCAGGAGCGGCAGCCTGACCCGCCACAGGACCCGGGCCGGGCTCGCGCCGAGGCCGGCCGCCGCCTGTTCGTACATCGGGTCCAGCCGGCGGGCCGCGGCCGAGACGGACTGGTAGGCGAAGGCGGTGACCAGGACGGTGTGCGCGATGATCACGATCCAGCGGGTGCCGTTGAGGAGCACCGGCGGCCGGCTGAACGTGACGAGCACCGCGAGGCCGACGACCACGGACGGCACGGCGACCGGCAGCATGAACAGCGCGTCCAGGAGGCGTCTGCCGCGGCGGCCGAGGGAGCTCGCGGCGAGCGCCGCCCAAGCGCCGAGGACCAGGGCGAACACACTGGCGCACAGCGCGGTCACCAGGCTGGTGGTGAGCGCCCGGAGGGAGTCGCCGCTCGTGGCGGCGGCGTAGCGCTCGGCGGTGGGGCCGGAGGGCAGGGCGCCGGACCAGTTCGTGGAGAACGAGGCGGCGAGGATGACGAGGAGGGGCACCGCGAAGAGCGGCACGAAGAGGAGCGCGAACGCGGACCAGGTGGCCCACCTGCCCGCCCGGCTATGCACCAGCACGACGGCTCACCCCCCGGTACAGGCTGTAAAGGCCCACGGAGAGAGCGATGTTGACGACGGCGACGACACAGGCGGCCGGGTAGTCCGACTCCAGGATCGCCTCGCTGTAGACGAGCGTCGGCAGCGTCGTGACCCCTTTCGCCCCGGTGAACAGGACGATCCCGAACTCGTTGAGGCAGAGCACCAGGACCAGGCTGCCGCCCGCCGCGAGCGCCGGCAGCGCCTCGGGCAGGATCACCTGCCGCACGATCCGCCCGGGTCCGGCACCGAGCGAGGAGGCCACCTCCAGCTGGGCGGTGTCGAGTTGGGAGAACGCGGCGAGCAGCGGGCGCATCACGAAGGGCGTGAAGTAGGTGATCTCCGCGAGCAGGACGCCCCAGGGGGTGGTCAGGAAGTGGAAGGGCCCTTCGGCCGCTCCGGTGACGCCGGTCCAGGCGCCGTTGGCCATCCCGACCGACCCGTAGACGAAGAGGAGGGCCAGCGTGATGAGGAAGGACGGGAAGGAGAGGAAGACGTCGATGAACCGGGCGACGGCCTTGCCGCCGGGGAACGGGACGAAGGCGATGACCAGCGCGAGGACGAAGCCGAGGACCAGGCAGCCGGCGGTGGCGCCGGCCGCGAGCCAGACGGTGGTGGTGAGCGCCTCGCGGAAGGCGGTGGAGGCGAAGACCTCGGTGTAGGGGGTGAGGGAGACACCGCCGCCTTCGTCCAGGGAGTCGGGGGTGAGGGACTGCCGGACGACGAGGGCCAGGGGGTAGAGGAAGCCGAGCGCGAGGATCAGGACGGGCGGGAGGGCCCAGGCCCAGGTGGGGAGCCCGGTGCGGCTTACGCGCTTCCGGCGGACGGGAGTGGGCGGGCCTGCGGGTTTCCGGCGGACGGGAGTGGTGCGGCCGGGGGCGGTGGTGCTAGCCACTGGCCACCTCCCGCTCCTTGGCCGGGGTGGCTTCCGGGGTGGTGCCCGCCGGGAGCAGCACCGCGTCCTGCGCCGCGAAGTGCAGGGTGACCGGGTCGCCGATGGCCGGGGGGTCGCGCAGTTCGCGGAGGTCGGCCAGGAGGCGGTGGCCGTCGATGTCGGCGTGGACGCGGTGGGTGGAGCCGCGCCACTGGACCTCGGTGACCGTGCCGGTGAGCGCGTTGGGCCCGGCGCCGAGCCCGACCAGGTGCGGCCGGACGCAGAGGGTGGCGGTGGCTCCGGGGGAGGCGGTCTCCGTGGGGACGTCGAGGGCGGCGCCCGCCAGCTCGACGCGCCCCGGGCCGGTGACGGTGACCGGGAGGAGGTTGGCGTTGCCGACGAACGAGGCGGTGAACTCCGTACGGGGCCGCCGGTAGAGCTCCTCGGGGGTGCCGCGGTCCTGGAGCCGGGCGCGGTCCATGACGGCGATCCGGTCGGCCAGGGTGAGCGCCTCGACCTGGTCGTGGGTGACGTACAGGATGGACACGTCCGGCAACTCGCGGTGCAGGCGGGCGAGTTCGGCGAGCATGCCGGAGCGCAGCCGGGCGTCGAGCGCGGAGAGCGGTTCGTCGAGGAGCAGGACGCCGGGGCGGATGGCCAGGGCGCGGGCGATGGCGACGCGCTGCTGCTGGCCACCGGAGAGCTCGCGGGGGTGGCGGGTGGCGTAGGCGGCCATGCCGACGAGTTCGAGGGCCTCGGTCACCCGCCCGGCGATCTCGGCCCTGGGGGTGCGGTGGGCCTTCAGGCCGAAGGCGACGTTGTCCCGCACCTTGAGGTGGGGGAAGAGGGCGTACTGCTGGACCACCATGCCGATGCCGCGCCGGTGCGGGGGCAGCCGGGTGACGTCCCGCCCGCCGATGAGCACGCGCCCGGAGGCGGGCCGGACGAATCCGGCGACGGCGCGCAGGGCGGTGGTCTTGCCGGAGCCGGAGGGCCCGAGGAGGGCCATGAACTCGCCGGGTTCGACGGTGAGGTCGAGCCGGTCCAGGACGGTGGTGTCCCCGTAGGCGACGCTGACCCCGTCGAACCGGATGCCGCTGGGCGCGGTGGCGGGTCCGCCGCTCATGACTCGGTCCGCGCGATGAGGTCGGGCAGCTCGGCCGCCTCGGCCCGGGCGATGAGGTCGGGCAGCTCGGCGACGGACCCGAGGACGTGGGTCGCGCCGTGCCGGGTCAGCTGCTCGCGGTCGTGGGCGCCGGTGAGGACGCCCGCGACGAGCCCGGCGCCGGAGCGTACGCCGCAGAGCATGTCGTACGAGGTGTCCCCCGCCACCACCATCCGGCGCACGTCGTCCACCGCACCCGTGCGCAGGAAGGCGGCCAGCACCAGGTCCGGGTAGGGGCGCCCGCGGCCGCCCGCGTCGGCCGGGCAGAGGGTGAGGGGGACGAGGTCCTGCCAGCCGAGGGCGGCGAGGATGGCGTCCTGGGTGGTGCGGGCGAACCCGGTGGTCAGGACGACGGTCCGACCCTCGGCGGTGAGCCGTTCGACGGCCTCCCGGGCCCCGGGGATCGGGGCGATACGGCCGCCGTCGACCAGCTCCCCGTACGCCTCCTCGAAGGCGGTGTTGGCGTACCGGGCCTTCTCCTCGTCCCCGAAGAGGTGCCGGAAGACGGAGATCTTGGACTCGCCCATGGTGGCCCGGACGTAGCCGAGTTGGCGCTCGTGCTCCTCGGTCCCGGGCTCCACGCCGAGGCGTCCGGCGGCGGCGGAGAAGGCCTGCTCGACGAGTCCGCCGTCGGCGACGGTGGTCCCGGCCATGTCGAGGACGACGAGGCCGAAGGAGGTGTCGTTCGGTGCCTGCGGTGCTGAAGTCACTTGTCTCACCAGCCCAGTTGTTCGGCGGTCGTTTCGGCGATGGCGGGCGAGCACGTCATGCCCCGGCCGCCGGGTCCGGTCACCAGCCAGACCCCGTCGCGCACCTGCCGGCGGTGGACGACGCGTGAGGTGTCGGTGCACTGGGCGTAGACGCCCGCCCAGCGGTGCCTGACGCGCGGCAGCGGCCGGCCGAGGAAGGCCTCGACGACCCGGGTGAGGTGCTCGTACGGCTCCTCGACGGTGTCGAACGCGAAGGGGTGCTCGTACTCGTGGGTGTCCCCGATCGTCAGCCCGCCGTCGCTCCGCTGCACCATGAGCAGCTGCATGCGGTGCTCGGCGGCGACCGGGTCCTGGGGTTGGCGGGCGTTGAGGGCGTCGAGCGCCTCGCCGCGGTAGGCGGGGTAGTAGCGGAAGCTGTCGGCGTCGGCCACCGAGGTGGTGAGGGGCTCGCCGAGCGGGTCGGTCTGCATCATCTGGAGCCGGACGCGGCGCACGGGCAGTTCCGGTCCGGCCAGTTCGCGGACGAGCCCGCCGAGCCAGGCGCCGGTCGCCAGGATCACGGCGTCACCGGTGTGGACGTCACCGTGGTCGTCGCGCACGGATGCGGCACCGACGACTTCGCGGACCTCGCGGCCACCGAGGTAGGTGTACCGCCCGGAGGCCAGCAGCTCCGCTTTCAGGGCGAGTTGGGCGGTGCGCGGTTCGACCGCCGCGTCGCGCTCGCACCACAGGGCGGCGGTGAACGTGCCGCGCAGGGCGGGGTTGAGGGCGCGGGCCTCCCCGGCGGTGAGCAGCTGGTAGCCGCGCGCGGCGGCGTCGGGCCGGGCGAGCGCCGACTCGGCGACGGCGACCTCGGCCGCGGTCCGCAGGGGGGTGAGCGAACCGCAGGCCCGGAAGCCGAGCCCCGGCACCCGCTGTCCGAGGCCCTCCCACAGCTCCCGCGCCCGCAGGGCGGTCTCCAGCTCCTCGCCACCGGCACGGCCGCTGACCCAAATCTGTCCGAAATTGCGGAGCGATGCCCCGCGCGCCTCGCTCTCGCGCTCGATCTGTACGACCTCGTGGCCGCGGCTGACTGCGTGCCAGGCGTGCATGGTTCCCACCACGCCGGCTCCTACGACGATGACTCTCACGGCGGCCACGCTCCTCGGGGCGGGTGTCCCGGACACATCCGGTCGACGACGGGACGGTGAACGACCCCCCAAGCTTGGACCAGACCCGTTACATTTCCGTTATCGACCGCGTCCCCGAGGGCGGCCCGCTGCGGGGTGAGGGTCGCAGGCGACCCTCGCCTCCGTCACTCCCGTCCGCCACCGCCCAGGTGCGTGGTGAAGGAGAACCGGTCCCCCCGGAACAGGGTCCGCACCCGCTCCAGCGGCCGCCCCTCCGGGTCCCGGGAGAGCCGGTGCAGCAGGAGCATCGGCAGGGCGGGCGGGGTCCCGATGAGCAGCGCCTCGCGCGGGGTGGCGAGCACGGTCTCGATGCGCTCGTCGGCGTCCCCGAACGCGATGCCGAGCCGGTCGCGGAGGTAGGCGTAGAAGGAGGAGTCCGGGTCGAACTCCGTATCCAGTGACGGGAGTCGGGAGAAGCTGACGTAGGTGCTCTCCAACCCGACCCGCTCGTCGTCGGCGAGCAGCACCCGCTCCAGGTGCCAGACGGGTTCGCCGCGGCCCACCCCGATCTCGGCGGCGAGCGCTTCGGGGCAGGGGAAGCGTTCCAGCCCGATGAGGTGCCGGCCGGGGCGCCTGCCCTGGCGCCGGACCCCTTCGGTGTAGCTGGCGAGCGAGAGCGGCTGCTCCAGCTTGGGCCCGGCGACGACGGTGCCGCGCCCCTGCCTCCGCAGCCGCCCCTCCAGCAGGAGTTCGCGCAGCGCTTGCCGGACGGTCTCGCGCGACACCTCGTGGCGCAGGGCGAGGTCCCGCTCGGTGGGCAGGAGCCCGCCCTCCCCCAACTCGTCGAGGAGCAGCGAGATCTGGGCCTTGACCGCGTAGTACTTGGGAATGCGGCCGTGCTCCGGGATGCCGGAGCGGATCGGTGCGCCAGGTGCCTGGTCGTTCGGGTAGTCCACCGCCCGATGGTGGCAGACGCCGGTGAACGGCCCGGGCCCAGCCGCTGTCAGCCCGCTGTCCGGCGCATCCGGCGGCCCTTCAGCACGAGGGCGCCTCCGCAGAGGACGAGCGCCGCCGCGGTGGCTCCGGCCCAGGGCAGGAGCTCCGGCCCGGTACGGGCGAGTTCGGGGAGGAGGCGCCCGGTCCCGTAGTGGGGCGGCCGCATGGGCCGCTCCTTGCCGCCGCCACCCTCCCCGGGGGCCGACGAACCGTCCGGGCGGGGAAGGGAGCTGAGACCGGGGGCGGGCTCCTTGCCGGGGCCGGGGTGGGTGGGGGCGGGCTCTTTGCCGGGGCCTGGGTGGGTGGGGGCGGGCTCTTTGCCAGGGCCTGGGTGGGTGGGGGCGGGCTCTTTGCCAGGGCCTGTGTAGATGGGGATGGGGGTAGCCGTGGGTTGGGGCGTAGCCGGGGGCCTGGGCGTGGCGGCGCCGGAGGACGTGTCCGTACGGGGTCGGGGCTCGGCGGGAACGTCCGTACGGCTGTCGCGGTCCTCCTCGGTGCGCTCCGGCCGGGGAACCTCGCCCGTGGAACCGTCGGCGATCACGAACCGGTACGCCTCCGACTCCCCCACCCAGTCGCCGTCCTCGCGGCCGCCTCCCTTGGCCTTGTCCTGGTGCCGGCGCTGGACGACGGCGGCGTGGGCGGTGACCCGACCGGGGCGGGTATCGGAGGTGAAGGCCAGCTGGACCCGGACGCCGATGGTGCCCCGGGCGGGGATGGTGAACCCGAGGAAGCCGTCGTCGGGTTCACCGGAGCCGCCGGAGTCGCCGGAGTCGCCGGAGTCGCCGGAGTCTTCGGAGTCGCCGGAGTCTTCGGCGCGGACGGGATCAGGGGCACCGCCGTCGAAGACCCCGATCTGCTCGTGCCGGTCGGTGGTCTCCCAGGTCACCCGGTGTTCGGTGCCGGGGCGGCCGGGCTCGGAGAACTTCAGCTGGATCTGTTCGGCGGTCAGCCTGCGGTCCTCGTCGTTGAGGACGAGCACCGGGTGCAGGGCACGGCAGGGGGTGTCGGTGCTGTTGGTGAGCTGGAGGAACCAGGTGCCGTAGCCGCTGCCGGAGGCGTACGTCTTCGGGGCGCCCTGGATCCGGGTCTCGATGGGGAACTCCTTGGCGCCCGGATCACCGCAGACGGACTGCTCGGCGGCGGTCCCGGCGGCGCTTTCGTCGGCGGTCTCGGTCGCTGCCTCGGCGGCCGTCCCGGCCGGCGCCTCGGCCGCTGACCCGGCCGTCGTCTCGGCCACTAAGGGCGCGGGTGCGGCCGGGGCGGCGCTGGCGGCGGCCTGCGGGCCGCCGCCCAGGAGCGCGGCGGGCACCGCGATCCCGGCGGCCAGCCCGAGGGCGGCGAGCGCACGGGCGTCACGCAGCCGCGCGCAGGAGGTGGGGGACATGGGGACACCCTTCGCCGCTCGCTGACGACCGGGGCGGGGGCCACCGGTTGTGGCCTTCGACGCAAGCACGCGCGCGCGAACTCAGAAAATCGACATGCCGATACCGTTCATACGATCACCCGACCGGCTTCGGGTCCGGCTCCGGGTCCGGGTCCGGCTCCGGGTCCGGCTCGGGATTCGGGTCCGGCTCCGGGTCCGGCTCGGGATTCGGGACCGGCTCCGGGACCGGCTCCGGGACCGGGACCGGGACCGGCTCCGACTCCGGACACCCCCGCAGCCGATCAGAGGGTCTGCCCCCCTCCTCGCCTACCCCCGCTCGCCCACCCGCCTGAACACCGGCGCGAGCACCAGTTGCGCCGCCCCCTCGGCTACGGGCCGGTCCCCGCCCCCCGCGACGGTGACCGTCACTTCGCCCCCGCCCTGGCCCCGGGCGGCCCGTTCCTCGATCACGGCCCGGACGCCTCGTACGTACGCGTCCTCGTCGGCGGCCACCGTCCGCCCGCCCAGCACCACCCGGTCGATGTCGAGCAGCCCGACCAGGTTCGCCGCCCCGGCGCCCAGGATCCGCGCGGCCTCCGCCCGGTCGCCGCGCGCCTCGGCGGCCAGGCAGAGCGCCTCGATGCAGCCGCGCCCGCCGCACTCACACCGGACCCCGTCCAGCTGGAGGGTCTGGTGGCCGAACTCGCCCGCCCCCGTCCGCGCGCCCCGGTGCACCTCGCCGCCCAGGACGAGCCCGGCGCCGAGCCCCGTACCGAGGTGGAGGTAGGCGAAGTCGCCGAGCGGCTCACTCGACGAAAGGGCCAGGGCGAGGGCGGCGGCGTTGGTGTCCTTGTCGACGGTGACCGGCAGCCCGGTCCGTTCGGCGAGCGCGTCACGGAGCGGGAAGCCGTCCCACCGCGGGAAGCCGGTGACCCGGTGCAGTACGCCGTCCCGGTGGTCGAGCGGGCCGGGTACGGCGACCCCCACCCCCAGCAGCGGCTTGTGCGGCTCGGCCGCGCCCAGGTCCCGTACGGCGTCCGCCGCGTCGGCGAGCACCTGCTCCGCCGGGGCGCCGAAGTCGAGCGGGGCGGTGGTGACCGCGGCCGGGCGCCCGGCCAGGTCGACCAGGACGGCGGTGAGCCCGTCGCGGTCCAGGTGGAGGCCGACGGCGAACCGGGCGTCGGGGACGAGCCGGAGCACCGTGCGCGGCTTGCCGCCGGTGGAGGGGCGCAGGCCCGCGCCGACGGCCAGGCCCTCCGCCCGCAGCCGGGCGGTGATCTTGCTGACGGCCTGCGGGGTGAGGCCGGTGCGCTCGGCGAGCTCCAGCCGGCTGATGCCCTCCGTCCCGGCGGCCCGCAGCAGGTCCAGCACCAGCGCCGCGTTGTGGTCGCGCAGCGCCGGCAGGTTCACTCCGGCCGGGGCCTTCGCCCTGCTCGTGTTCACGGTCCACTCCCCTTCACCCGTCCCATTGTGCCGGTCGCTTGCACTTTGGCAACAGCGTTGCTTAAGTGGCGGGCATGACTGCCAACGCCCCTCTCCGCGTCGCCCTCGTCGGCTACGGCCTGGCCGGCTCCGTCTTCCACGCCCCGTTGATCAGCGCGACCGAGGGATTGGTCCTCGACACGGTCGTCACATCGAACGAGGAGCGCCGGGCCGAGGCCCGCGCCGCGTATCCGGAGGTCCGGTTCGCCGCCTCACCGGACGAGCTGTGGGAGCGCGCGGACGAGCTGGACCTGGTCGTGATCGCCTCCCCGAACAGGACGCACGTCTCGCTGGCGACGGCCGCCCTCAAGGCCGGCCTCCCCGTGGTCGTGGACAAGCCGATCGCCGGGACCGCCGCCGAGGCCCGCGAGCTGGCGGCCCTCGCCGAGGAGCGCGGGCTGTTGCTCTCGGTCTTCCAGAACCGTCGCTGGGACAACGACTTCCGCACGCTCGCCACGCTGATCGCCGACGGTGAGCTGGGCGAGGTCCAGCGCTTCGAGTCCCGGTTCGAGCGCTGGCGCCCGCAGCCGAAGGGCGGCTGGCGCGAGTCGGGCGACCCGGAGGAGATCGGCGGTCTGCTCTACGACCTGGGCAGCCACGTCGTCGACCAGGCGCTCGTCCTGTTCGGCCCGGCGGTCCGGGTGTACGCCGAGTCCGACGTGCGGCGTACGGGTGCGGCGGCCGACGACGACACGTTCATCGCGGTCACGCACGCGAACGGGGTCCGCTCGCACCTGTACGTCAGCGCCACCACGGCCCAGCTCGGCCCGCGCTTCCGGGTGCTCGGCTCGGCGGCCGGCTATGTGAAGTACGGCCTGGACCCGCAGGAGGCGGCCCTGCGCGAGGGCAGGCGCCCGGCGGCCGGTGAGCCGTGGGGCGAGGAGGGCGAGGAGCTGTGGGGCCGGCTCGGTTCCGGCGAGTCCCCGCTGACCGGCGGCGGCACCCCGGTCCGCACGCTGCCCGGCGACTACCCCGCGTACTACGCCGCCGTCACCGCCGCCCTGCGCGGAACGGGCGGCAACCCGGTCACCGCGCTCCAGGCCGCCGCCGCGCTGGACGTGCTGGAGGCCGCCCGCCGCTCGGCCCGCGAAGGCGTCTCCGTCACCCTCCTCCCCCACCCCGGCCGGCAGACGAAGGAGCAGCACACCTCATGACCACCACCTCCCCCGCGATCTCCGAGCTGATCGCCCAGGAGCGCCGGCTCACGCTCCCGCACTTCGGCTACGACGACGCGTTCGCACTCGGCAGCCTGCTGGTCACACTGGCCCGGGAGCGGCACGCCCCGGTGGCGATCGACATCCGGCGCGGCGCGCAGCAGCTGTTCCACGCGGCGCTGCCGGGTTCGAGTGCGGACAACGACGCGTGGATCGACCGCAAGCGCAAGGTGGTCGAGCGGTACGGCGAGAGCTCGTACCTGGTCGGCACCCGGTTCCGCGCGAAGGGCACGACGTTCGAGGAGTCGTCCCGCCTGGACCCGGACACGTACGCGGCGCACGGTGGTTCGTTCCCGGTCGCGGTGGCGGGGGCGGGCGTGATCGGCACGGTCACGGTCTCGGGGCTGGCGCAGGCGGAGGACCACGCGATGGTGGTCGAGGCGCTGGAGCAGTTCGCGGCGACGCTGGGGGCGTGAGGGGCGTACGTACCTGACCGGGGGCGCCGTCACCGTAGAAGTGACGGCGCCTCCGCTTCCCGCCCTACGCCCCCTTCAGCACCTGCCGCTGCCGGCCGAGCCCCGCCACCTCCAGCTCGACCACATCCCCCGCCCTCAGGTACGGCTTCGGCTCGGGCTGCCCCATGGCGACCCCGGCGGGCGTACCGGTGTTGATCACGTCGCCCGGGTAGAGCGTCATGAAGTGGCTGAGGTAGCGGACGACTTCGCCGACCGGGAAGATCTGCTCGGCGGTGGTGCCGTCCTGCTTCAGCTCGCCGTTGACCCACAGGCGCAGCGGCAGGGCCTGCGGGTCGGGCACCTCGTCGGCGGTCACCAGCCAGGGGCCCAGCGGGTTGAAGGTCTCGCAGTTCTTGCCCTTGTCCCAGGTGCCGCCGCGCTCGATCTGGAACTCGCGCTCCGAGACGTCGTGCGCCGTCGCGTACCCGGCGACATGGGCGAGCCCCTCCTCGGCGGAGTCCAGGTAGCGGGCGGTGCGCCCGATGACGACGGCGAGCTCGACCTCCCAGTCCGTCTTACGGCTGCCGCGTGGCACGAGCACGGTGTCCTCGGGCCCGACGACGGTGTCGGGAGCCTTGAAGAACAGGATCGGCTCCGCCGGGATGTCCGCCCCGGTCTCGGCGGCGTGGTCGTGGTAGTTCAGCCCGATGCACACGATCTTGCCGATGCGTCCCAGCGGCGGCCCGACGCGCAGCCCCGCCGGGTCGAGGGCGGGCAGCACACCGGGAGCGTCGGCGGCCGCCCGTACCCGGGCGAGGGCGGAGGCGTCGGCGAGCAGATCGCCGTCGATGTCGGGGACGATCCCCGACAGATCACGCAGAGTCCCGTCGCGGTCGAGAAGCGCGGGGCGCTCCGCGCCCGCCGTACCGACTCGAAGCAGCTTCAACGGTCCAACTCCTCTTGTTCGAGGTGGGGCCCTTCGGCGGGTTGCGGCCGGCGACGGGCTTGGCTGATCCTCCAAGAGTTGCGATCACTCCGCAAGACCTCGTTCACACACTGGACCGGCGCGGTGGCCCGGCCCGATTACGCCGCTTTGGCCATGGCGCTGCCCGCCACGGACGGGTCCCGGTACAGGTCCCGGTAGAGGAAGGCCCGCTCGACGGCGCTCCAGGCGGTCGTGGTGACGACGTACAGGGCGGCGGCGAGCGGTACGACGGCGACGGTGATCAGGGTGGCGAACGAGAGCAGCGGCATCATCTTCACCATCGCCCCCATACCGGGCACGGGCTGCCCGTCGGGCCCCAGGACGGGGGCCATCGGGTTGGCCGCCATCTGCCGCTTGGTCAGCCGGTAGCTGAAGGTGGCCACGGCGAGGACGAGCGCGAAGAGCCCGACGTACACCAGGCCGTGCGCCCCGAGGACCCCGCCGGCGGCGAGGGCGTCGTGCCAGCGCCCGCCGAGCGGGGCACCGAGGAGGTCGTGGCCGAGGAGCGCGTTGGGCTCGCCGCCGATGGAGCCGCTGGAGAACAGGTGGTACAGCAGGAAGAAGGCGGGCATCTGGAGCATGCTCGGCAGGCAGCCGGAGAGCGGCGTGACCTTCTCGGCGGCGTGCAGCTCCATGATCGCCTTCTGCATCCGCTCGGGGTTCTTCCCGTGCTTCTCGCGGAGCTCGGCGATCTGCGGCTGGAGCCGGGTGCGCGCCTTCTGCCCGCGCGCGGCGGCCCGCGAGAGGGGGTGGACGGCGAGCCGGACGAGGGCGGTGAACAGGACGATCGCAGCGGCGGCGGACGCGCCGTGGAACAGCGGCTGGAGCAGATCGGCGAGGGAGCCGACCAGGTCGGCGAAAGCGGACATGAAGGCGGACATGGGTGAGCCCTCCGGGGGTCTCGTCGTGCCGGGCGAGGTACGTGGTGCGGTACTCGGCATGACGACCGGTGCGGAAGGGCGCTACGAGGTGTCACGTGGTGGTGCGGGAGCGCCCTACGCGGCGACGGCGGCCGTCAGGAGGGCGTGCCCGGGCGCTCGGGGCCTGGTCCGGCCGCGCGCGTCGGGGTCGCGCTGGGGCAGGAAGGCGGTGCGCTTCTCGCGGTCCCTGATCGCCGTACGGACCCGGGTGCGGGGCACCAGGGGCGCGCAGCGGGCGCTGATGACGGAGCAGGCGAGGAGCGCGGTGCCGGCCGCGGCGGTGGCGGCGAGCGCGACCGCGGCGGAGAGGCTGCCGCCTTCGGCGAGGAGGACCTCGGCGAGGAGGAGGGCCAGGAGGCCGAGGGGCCGGAGCAGCCGGGCGAAGGCGCCGCGCAGACGGTTGGCGTCACGCATCGGCGTCTCCTTTCCGTTTCCGTACGGCGTTCGGGTGGATCCTGGCACTCCATTCGTTATACACGATGATCGGCCGGGCCCGGTTGCGGTCGGAGGTTGCCGGTCACCGCGGCCGCATGGCGGTGAGCTTGCCCCAGACGACGAGCCGGTAGCGGGAGCTGAACTCGGGGGTGCAGGTGGTGAGGGTCAGGTAGTAGCCGGGCGCGCTGTACCCGGCGGACGTGGTGATGTTGCTGCGCGGTACGGGGGCGATGACCCCGCTGTCGGAGGGCGCGGTCCGGGCGAGGCTCTTGTCGACGGTGTACGTGTACACGGCGTCCCGGGTCTCGACGCTGATCCGGTCGCCCCGCCGCAGCCGGTCGATGCGCCGGAAGGACTCGCCGTGGGTGTTGCGGTGCCCGGCGAGCGCGAAGTTCCCGGCCCGCCCGGCCTGGGCGGTGCGCGTGTAGTGCCCGACGTACCCACGGTCGAGGACGCCGCCCTTGCTGGTGCCCTCGGCGACGGGGGCGGTGAGGCCGATGCGGGGGATGCGCAGGACGGCGTAGGCCTGGTCCCGGCGGGGGGAGGCGCGGGCGGGGGCGGGCGGGGCGGCCGGGTGCGCGGTGACGGCGGGACGGACGGGTGAAGGCGACTCGCGCACCGAGGGATCGCCGCTTCGGGCGGCGGAAGAAGGCGACTCCGCGAGGGGCAGCTCCGAAGGGGGCAGGTCCCACCCGCGCTGAAGGGCCTCGACGGCGTGCCCGGCGTCCTCGCGGGCCTGCCGGTTGGTCCACCACAGCTGATGGACGACAAGGAGCAGGAGCACGACGCCCAGGGTGACGACGAGCTCCGCGGAGACCCAGAGCCCGCGCGCGAGGACGTGTCGCCCGCGACGACCGGACCGCGCCCCCCACCGCCGTACCGCGCCACGCACCGACACCCGACCCCGTACCGGTGCCCGACCTCGTACCGCACCACGCGCCGGGTCCCGGCCCCGGACCGGCTCCGGGCCCCGACCCCGCACCGCGTCACGCACCGGGTCCCGGCCCCGACTCCGCAGCGCACCACGCACCCGCTCCCGGCCCCGCACCACCACGCGCCGGTGCCCGCCCCCGATCGCGCCCCCGTTCCCGTTCCCACACGGCGGGCACGATAGGACCAACCCCCGGAACTCTCCATACCTCTCCGCACATCCATCCCCGCACCTGCCCGCCGAATCCCTCCCCCACCTCTCCCCTCCCGCTCGGGACCCCGCTTTCGACCTCTCCTCCCGACGGCCGCGGTCCGGCAGTACCGTGTGGTCCATGCGCCCCGACACGCCTGCCGACCACACCACCGAAGCCGAGCGCCTGCTGCGCACCGCGGCGCAGTACCCCGAGGACCAGGAACCGCTGGTCCTCCAGGCCGCGGCCCATCTGGAACTCGCCGGTGACCGTTCCCGCGCGAGCACGCTCTACGACGATCTGCTGGCCGCCCCCGAGTCCACCGTCGAGAACCCGCACCTGATCAAGGCCCTGAAGGCGTCCAACCTCTGGGAGTACGGGCACGAGGCCGAGGCCCGCGCGATCATCGAGGGCATCCGCGCCGCGGGCCCGCTGGACGCGGCGCCCTGGCAGGTCGCCGCCGAGACCCTGGAGTCGCACGACGAGCTGGAGTCGGCGCACGACTACTTCTCGACCGCGCTGACACTGCTGCTGGCCCCCGGCGAGGAGGTCCCGTACGCCACGCAGTCGCTGCTGACGGGGAGGCACCGGGTGCGCCGGCTGATGGGCCTGGACCACGACGCCTGGGACGAACTGGCCGGCGCGCTGCACACGGCCCCGGTCCCCCTGGACGAGCTGCACGACCCGAAGCGCCTGTGGTCGCTGGGCTCGTCGGACCCGGTGGAGCTGAAGGCGGAGATCACCCGCCTGCGCGCGGAACTGGGCACGTACCGCACGGCGCTGTCGCGCCCGTTCCCTGTGGCGGTGCTGCACTGGCCCGAGCGGGAACTCCGCGAACTCCTGACGGCGTACCCCGAGTTGACCGAGGAGTACGTGGACCGCGCGACGCACCTGTCCCGCCTGGAGGCGTCCCTGCGCGACCTCAACGCGACGGGCACCCCGAACCTGGGCATCGTGACGGGCACGGTCCCCTCGTACGAGGCCTTCGCCGCCTCGGAAGCCGCGTCCCCCGCCGACGCGCGCCTGCTCCCCCAATACGCCACCACCCTCGCCGCCCGAGGCCGCGCCACCCCTTGGCCGCCTTCGCGCACGGCTGCCTGCTGGTGCGGGTCGGGGGAGGCTTATGGGGGGTGCCACGGGGGCGGGTGACGTCTACCGCACGTCCTTGGCAGGGGCCGCCGACCGTGATGTAGCGGTGGTGGCCCCTGCTGGTGTCGCAAGCTGTCGCCTCGGCTGTCAGTTCCCCTTGATACAACTGCTCATGTAGTACGCAGCCAAATGAGGGGGACTCGGGGCATGCCCAACGACATTTCGGACGACGCACCAGTTGCTGGGCTCTACGAGTCACTCATCACACATCGGCTCGCTGAACGGATGAAGCATCTCGACTCCACGGGCTGGCGCTCCATCGATGCCTCGGTTGGCAAGGAATCGGCGCCTCACGTACTCTCCCGCCATATCGGGGCCACAGTGCGGCAGGTACTGCAGGGCCTCTCACCTACCGAGCAGGTGATTGCGGCCAATCACATCCTGGAATCGCTCAACACTATCGAGGGTGCGACAGAGTGGGTCGATCTCGTCATCGACGGGCCGCGGCAACTGTTGGCCGTGGCGGAACAGGAGGCGCCGGGCGTCTACGCGATACGCCCAGCAACACCGTTGTCCGAGACGGCACTCATTACCAACTCCCCTGAGGATCCCAGCCTCGGCTTCGAGCTTCGTGCCGAGTTGGCCACCGCCGACCGAGTCGACCTCCTTTGCGCATTCGTGAAGTGGCACGGGCTCCGCGTCCTGGAGAAGTCCCTGTCATCGGCGCGTGAGCGCGGTATTCCGATCCGTGTACTCACGACGACGTACATCGGCGCCACCGAACGCCGGGCGCTGGACCGCCTGGTGCGAGACTTCGGCGCCGAGGTAAAGGTCAATTATGAGCTCCGCTCGACCCGTCTCCATGCCAAAGCGTGGCTCTTCCGCCGGGACAGCGGCTTCGACACGGCATATGTCGGCAGCTCGAACCTCTCCAAGGCCGCACTCCTGGACGGGCTCGAATGGAACGTCCGCCTCTCGTCTGTCGCTACACCGTCGGTGATCCGTAAGTTCGAGGCGACCTTCGACGCGTATTGGAGTGAGGCCGCTTTCGAGTCGTACGACCCTGACAAGGACGCACAGAGGCTGGACGACGCCTTGTCTCGCGCCGGTGGCAACAGCCGCCCCGGGTCTACGGGCATCACTCTTTCCGGCCTAGAGGTCCGCCCGTATCCTCACCAGCGAGACATGCTCGAACGCCTCGAAGTCGAACGCAAGGTCCACGACCGGCACCGAAATCTCCTTGTCGCAGCCACGGGCACTGGGAAAACAGTCATGGCGGCGCTGGACTACAAGCGCCTGCGCCAGGCGCTCGGTCGCAACCCGCGCCTGCTCTTCGTAGCGCACCGCAAGGAGATCCTGGAGCAGTCCTTGCGCGTCTACCAGAATGTCCTCATCGATGCGAACTTCGGTGAGTTGTTGTTCAGCGGCGAGATCCCTAGCCGCTGGAACCATGTGTTCGCCAGCGTCCAGTCCCTCACAGCGCAGGCTCTGGACCGTATCGCACCAGACCACTTCGACAGCATCGTGATCGACGAGTTCCACCACGGCACGTCGCCCACGTACCGCAAGATCGTGGAGCACTTCCAACCGCAGGAGCTTTTGGGCCTGACGGCGACACCGGAACGCATGGATGGCTTGAACATCCAGGACGAGTTCTTCCATGGCCGGATCGCGGCGGAGATGCGGCTCTGGGAAGCGTTGGAGAACGAACTTCTCAGCCCCTTCCACTATTTCGGCGTCACGGACAACACGGACCTGAGCGCTGTCACGTGGAAGCGTGGGGCCTACGACTCCACAGCGCTGAGCAATCTCTTCACAGGCAACAAGGCACGAGCTCGGCTCGTCGTGCAAGCAGTGAAGGACAAGGTCACCGACCCTGGCTCGATGCGCGCCCTGGGGTTCTGCGTGTCGGTTGCGCACGCGCACTTCATGGCTGACTACTTCCGACAGGCAGGCCTCAACGCCATCGCACTGTCCGGCGAGACTCCGCCGCTTGACCGCAAGACCGCACTGGAAGATCTGCGCTCCGGGGCGCTCCAAGTCATCTTCTCGGTCGACCTGTTCAACGAGGGCCTCGACATCCCCGACGTTGACACCTTGCTCCTGCTGCGCCCCACCTCCAGCGCCACGGTCTTCCTTCAGCAGTTGGGCCGCGGGTTGCGTCGCACCGAGGACAAGGCTGTCCTCACCGTCTTGGACTTCATCGGTCAGCACCGCAAGGAGTTCCGCTTCGAGGAGCAGTTCCGCGCTCTAACGAACCTGACGCGCAACCGCCTCCTCGACAACATCGAACAGGACTTCCCGCAACTGCCTTCCGGCTGCCAGATCATTCTTGAGACAAAAGCCAAGCAACTGATCATTGACAACATCCGCACACAGATCGCGGTCAACGTCACGCAGTTGACCCGCGAGGTCGCTTCCTACGCGAAACCGCGCCTTGCCGACTTCCTCAAGGAGAGCGGCCGAGAGCTCAAGGAGCTCTACCGCGGCAACGGAAACTCGTGGACGGGCCTGTTGCGCCGAGCGAAGCTTCTGGACGCGGTTGGCCCTGAAGGCGAATTGCCCCTCCTCAAGCGGGTTTCGGCCTTCCTGCATGTCGACGACCCGCTGCGCGTCGCGGCATACAGCAAGCTGCTCGCCGATGATGCTCCCGCCTACGACGAACTCAGCGAGCAGGAACGAGGGTACGCCCGGATGTTCTTCTTCTCGCTCTGGCCGCTGGGCGGGGACTTCCCCGACTACCAGGCAGGGCTAGACTCGCTGCGCCATCAGCACGCGTTCCGGGACGAGTTGAGGCAAGTTCTCGCCCACGTTCTACAGCAGGCCGACCACGTGCCGGTGCCGCTCCTCGGGACGCACGCCGCCATCCCCCTGACCATCCACGCTTCGTACAGCCGCGAAGAGATCCTCCCAGCACTGGGCCAGGCCTCCGTGGACGGGCGCAAGCCGGGACACTTCCGCGAGGGCGTGAAGTGGTGCGAGAGCATCCAGACCGATGCTCTGTTCGTCACCCTGGAGAAGGACGAGAAAGACTTCTCACCTGAGACCCTTTACAAGGACTACGCCCTCAATGACTCTTTGTTCCACTGGGAGTCGCAGAATCAGACCTCGGAGCGCTCACCCACAGGTGTCCGCTACCAGACCCACAAGGAGAAGGGCACTCACGTCCTGCTCTTTGTACGGCGATACAAGCAGACGGATATCGGTGGACCCCAGCCGTGGATGCTCATGGGACCGGCAGAGTACGTTAAGCACACCGGCAGTAACCCTATGGCGATCGTGTGGAAGCTCTTCCATCAGATTCCAGCCGATGTACTGACCTACTCGGCCATCGCCGCGGGCTAACTGTCTCGATACGACGGCAGGCGCGCGACCCGACCTGGCAGCCCGATTGGACTACGGGCTATGGCTGTGCCAGGTCCGGACGCCGCGTCGGCCGAGGACGTCCCTTGCCGTCCCGGCTCCGGCGGATCGCGCCCATCCGAACGGCGCCACACACATGTAAGGCTGGGACGGCGAACCGACGGCCGCATTCGGCTGCACGGTGGACCTGGCCTCGACAGAGGCCGCCGGGCCAGCGAAGGTCAGATGCTGCTGCCGCTCTTCACCCGCGCCACGAACGCCCCCCACACAGCAGACGGGAAGACGAAGGCTCCACGGTTTCGGTCCTTGGAGTCACCAACCGCGACACCTCCGCCCGGTACCGCCTGGAACTCAACACACTGGCCCTGAGTGTCGCCACTGTAGGACGACTTGATCCACGCTTCAGTCGGGAGATCGTGCCGCATCATCGTGAGCCTCTTACTCGTTCTCTAGATCCCGCGCAGCGCGTGAGATCACATCCATGGACTGTCGCGAAGATAGAGCGGCTGCACGTAGCTGGTCAAAGGCACTGCGGTAGTTCTCTACAGCCCCAGTCTCTTCGAGGTACAGACCGCCATCGAGGTTGTCGAGTCCGACCACGTCCAGCTCCATCGGGTCCGGATACGAGTACACGGTGAACGGACCGTCCATGCCCACGTAGGCGCCCTGCGCGTAGGGGATCACCTGTACTGCGATGCCAGGGCGGTCAGATACTTCGACGAGGTTGCGAAGCTGTGCAGCGGTCACGGCAGGACCTCCCACCTGCCGATGAAGCACCGACTCGTCCAGTATGCAGAGGTATTGAGGTGCATCATCTCGATCGAAGATGGCCTGTCGCGCGAGGCGAAGGTCGACGAGTGCCCGCACCTCCTCGTCGCTCATCCGCTTACTTCCCGTACCGCGGATGACCGCTTGGGCGTACGCATCGATCTGAAGCAAACCAGGAACCACCACACTCTGGTAGGCGTAGATCCGGACGGCGTCCGACTCCAGCGTGAGTCGCTCTTGGAAGTCTGGCTTGAGCTTGTCTGAGTGCTGCGACCACCAGCCCTTCTGCCTGCTCTGCCGCTGAAGGGCGAGCAGCGCTTCCCTCATGGGCGGATCGACCTGGTACATGTCGAGCAGAGTCTTCAGCTCCAGGGGCCGCAGCCCTTGCCGGCCGTTCTCGATACGACTCATCTTCGTCTTGTCGCCATCGATGGTCTCACCAGCTTGCTGAAGGCTGATGCCGGACTCCTCCCGGAGCCGGCGCAGCTCAGACCCCAGCCTCTTCTTTCGCACCTTCGGTTCCGGATGTGCCACCCGTCATTCCCCTCCTTTGCCGCGGACCAGTGTGCCGCATGGACCCGTCCGGCCTTCGTCATATGCCTGTTGAGTTTCCCAATGCGAGTGAAATCTCAACGTTGAGCTTACTCATGTTGCGCACGGCCACCGGTTGGGTGCAGTCTGTTGAGCAGCAGCAGCCGACTGGCCCCAACTAGGCAACTAGAGAAGCCCGCTGATGGCCTACTACGGCTGCGCTATGTCATCGCACGGGCGTTCGCGTATTCATCTCGCCACCCGTGTGTGCACATCAAGAGCGCTACGCGCCTGGGCCCAGGAGGTCGTGATGACTCATCCCCCGATCAACAGTCCGCAGGAGGCGGCTGGCAACACGGCGGCCGAAGGACCACCTCTGGACGTGATCTACGCCGAGCTCGACGTACGCCGAGTCCTCGCACTCCAGTTGGGTACGACCACCCGCTCAACACTCGACGAGACCGCCTCTTCGCTACGCGGGAAGATCATCGCCCTCGCTGACGAAGCCTTCACTGCGGAAGCAGGCCTGACCTCGACCGACCGCGGCTTTCAGCTTGAAGTGACCCACCTCGTTGACAACCAACCGCTCCCGACCGCCCTGTCCCATGAGGTCTACACCCACGTCCGCGCTCAGGCTCGTGTGCTGCGAAAGCTCATTGCCATGAAACAGCAGCCCAAAGAGTCGCCTGGCAGATCGACTGCGGCTCGCCCGCCGCTCCCCGTCCGACCACGGCCTACCCCCGCGACAGGTTTGGCTGAGCGCACTGCAACGTACGTGGTGCCTAGCGGGCTCGCTTCGCCTCTCCTTAAGGATGGCGGGCGATGAGCGAACGGGCCCGGCAGATCGCCTACGTCGTCTGCCTCGCCGCCATCGGATCGTCGATTGTCGCGACGGTGTGGTTCGAGCGATGACGCCGTCACCGTGAGCGCGAACAGGCTCTAGCCGTTTGGGCTTTTGCCTGAGCCGCCGCGGGCCGACGTCTGGTTCGGCCCCATACACACAGACTCCCGCCCGGCTGTCTCCATGGACGGTCGGCAGCCGGACGGGGCCAGGAGCACGACGGTGCGGAGACCGTATCTCCGCAACATCAGCACCGAAGGGACTCTCCCATGAACGGAAACCTCTACGCACTGCCGATCCCGGCCGCCGACGCCTTCGCCGCCTACTGCGGCGGCAATGCCGGCGGCTCCAACGAGACCTGCGTGAGCTTCGCCGCCATCCCCGGGGCGGAGGCCTCCTTCGTCATCCGCGACAGCAAGCCCGAGGGCGCCGGTAAGGAGCTGCGCTTCACCGAGGCCGAGCTCGACGACTTCGCCACCGGATGGGTCAGGACGAGGGGTCTGACGCTCTAACCTGACCCCCTTCCTGAGCACGAAGCACCACGCAGCGGGCCGGACCGGACATGCTCCGGTCCGGCCCGTCTCCCCTAGCGAAGGACACAGATGATCTGGTCAGGGCACTGGCATGGATACGGTCCGTGGACCGGCGGCAGGGACGCGTACGGCCAGGAGGCTCTACGCCGTCCGGGTGCAGAACTGAACTCCGAACAGACCCGGGCGTTCGTCGCCTCGACGCTGCCACCCCTCATGACCGGGCACTGGCTGATGCGACAGAACCAGACCGCCGTGGAACGCACCTGGACCCGCGTCACGGGTGCCGTCACCTGGCTGAAGAGCACGTACGAAGCCAATCCTCCCGGTGAGAGGGACGACGGCGGCCGGGCCTACGTCAACCTCGAAGACAAGATCGCGTACGCGATGGACTCCCTCCCGCGAGGCGTCGACGTCTGCTGGGTGCACTACACGAAGTCCCAGAGTTTGATCTCCTTCTCGGTGGTGTGCTGCCTCAACCACCACCATCCCGGCATCCCGTGCCCCCTCCCGCCCTCCTGACCTCTCGCCGAAGCAAAGCGAACCGAAGCGAGGAAGAAGACCCATGTCCCTCAGCCTCTTACTGCCCGAACCGGGCGTAACGGCACTCCTGACCTCGTGGCCGGACGAGCCATGCGTGTACGAACGCGAGGCCGGCGAGCTCGACCGTGTGATTACCCCGGCAAGCATCGACCACTACCTTGAGACCGGATGTGTGCCCGCCGACGAGATCGCCGTCGTCAGTAACGGTGCCGCGCTGCACCCGGACCGCCACCGAACGGCAGGCCGGACCGACCCGGCGAAGCTACGGAGCCTCTACGAGGACGGCCACACGGTCCGGCTCGGCAACCTCCAGCGGGTCATCCCCTTCCTGGCGGACGTCTCCCGCGGCATTCAGCAAGAGACCGGTTACAGCAACTACCTACACGCCTTCGTGACCCCGCCCGGCCGTCAAGGGTTGCTCCACCACTGGGACCAGCAGATGGCCGTCATCGTGCAAATCGCCGGCACCAAGCGGTGGCAGCTGTGGCGTCCGCTGTTTCCCTCCCCGTTGCGGGAGTACCAGGAATCCTTCCGCGTCTGGGACCCCGGCTTCATCCCCCGGTGGCAGGCCATGGGCCCCGACCTGGAGGTCGATCTCAGGCCGGGTCAGTCCCTGCTCCTGCCGAGGGGATGGGTACACAATCCCCATGCACTCGACTTCGAGACCCGCAGCATCCACCTGACGTTCGCGATCCGGGAACGCACGCCGATCTGGGTCGCGGAGAAGCTCATCGGCGAAGCGATCGAGAAGGACACCTTCCGGCGCGTCATTCCTCCCAGTGACATCGGAGGGCATCGCCTGTCGCAACAAGTGCGGGACGTCAGACAGGCTTTGGTTGAGCACTTGGCCAGCCTCGACGTCGACGACTTCGCGCAGTCCCTCCGCCAAGCCGCCTTCTCGGAGAGGGAATACACCACTTGAACCCACCGATCCGCAGGGCGTGCCGGCCTGAGGGTTCGGCCGGCTGGTGTTCACTCGCCGGTCGGCCCGCTACTCGTACCGGTACTTCAGCGAGTCCGCCTCCGCCTGCTCGATGTCGGCGATCGTCAGCTCCGGCATCCGCAGTTGGGCCAGCGTCACCTCGGCCGAGGTCGGCTGGGCGTCCGTCGGCAGCCACTGCTCCGGTTTCCAGGCCCCGCCGCGCAGCAGCGACTTGGGGCAGTGCGGGTAGACCTCCTCGATGCCCACCACCAGCGCACTGGCCGGCGGCTTTCCCACGGCGGTCAGCTGCGACAGCAGCTCCGGGCGGGTGGAGACGACAGCCCGGCCGTTCACCCGCAGGGTGGTGGTCCTTCCGGGGATGATGAAGAGGAGTCCGGCCCGTCCGGTGGCGATGACGTTCTGCAAGGTGTCCAGCCGCTTGTTGCCGGTCGCGTCCGGTATCGCCACCGTCCGTGCGTCCAGGACGGCGACGAACCCGGCGGGGCCGCCACGCGGGGAGACGTCGCAGTTGCCCTCGGCGTCCGCGCTGGCGACCAGGACCAGCGATGAGCAGGCGATCAACCGCCTTGTGTGATCGGTGAGTTCGGTCATCTGCTTGCGCACGGCCGCGTCACTGGGCAGGCCGTAGGCCCGGCGCAGCGCCTCCTGGTCGGGCACGGCGTCGAGGCGGAGCACGTCGAAGGCACTACCGGTCAGGGGTGTCGTCATGCCTCCGACCCTATGGGCCGACCTGCTATTGATCTTGGTCGTCGGGGTGGGTACGCAGGCCGGACGGTCCCTGGCGTGGGGCAGGAAAGTCTCAGAAACGTTCGACCTTCTCGCCGTCCGGCACCTGATAGCAGCCGGACACCACCATCAGGCTCAGCTTCGGCGGGTTGCGCTTGGCGTAGTGCGTGATCTTGACACTGTGCTTCTTCTTCTCGTTGTCAGCGGTGAGCCTGACGTTCTTGTTCTTGCTGGCATCGGGTCCGTACTCGACGACCTTCCAGCCGTGCTTGGGGAGCTCCTCGTTGAGCCGCTTCATCACCTCACCGAGCTGTGCGGGCGATGCGGGAGTGAAGCTCCAGGGGTGAAAGATCTGGAAGTACTTCTCCGGGTCCTTGCCACCGCACTCCGTGACGCCGGCCCCGCTGTTGGATGCCTTGCCCTTGAGGCCGATCAGGTCGTAGAGCTCGCTGGAGACCTTCTTCGCGGTCTGGGCGGCCTCCTCCGACGTGCTGGTGCCCGCGGAGGGGAGGGAGTCGGCTTCGCCGGCGTTCGTCATGCTGCATCCAGTGAGGGTGATGATGGCGATGGACACCAGGAGCGCCTGGGCGCCCGGTGCGGTCTTCACGTTGAAAAGCACGTTGAAAAGCCTCGTTCGGTCGGACCGGAACACCGGCCGGTCGGTTCGGTCAGGGGACGCGGGTTGATCCCTCGGTCGTGCCACGCACGATCCGTCTCTCCGTCGCACACCGCTATCGACCCCTCGAATAGGCGGGAGGCACCGGCTTCAGCTCGACGTCTTCCCCGCGCCCCGCGACAACGAGTCCTTGGTTCCGCAGGCTGTCGGTGCCCTCTTTCCAGTAGTCGCTGTGTCCCTCGGTGTCCGTGGGCATCTGGTTGGCACCGAACAGCGGGTCGCTCGGGATGACCCATGCGCCGTCCCAGTCCGTCCCGCCGTGCCCGTACCGGCCGACGTCCGGCACCACGTCCCCATCGGCCTCCTGGTTCCAGACGTGTCCTGCGGGGACGTCCATCTGCTCGGCTTTGCTCACCTGGACCCCAGGGCTGCCCGCGAGGACCACATCGTCCGCGTTCAGTTCGCCCTGGCGGGCCGCAGAACCGATGAGGGTCGTACCGTACGAATGACCGATCGCCGTTCGGTGCGGATCCCCCTCGGCCGTACGCGACGCGTCAAGGCCGTCGAGGAAGCGGTTGTAGGCGGGAGCGCCGTCGTCCGCGTAGTGGCTGAACGGTGAGTCCTTCACGATGTTCTGCGGTGCGTCGTACCCGAGCCAGGTGATCGTGGAGACCGTGCCGCCATCGGCCTCGTCGTTGGCCACACGCCACAGATTGGCCATCCTGCCGATGTCCCCGCCGATGCTGCCCAGATTCGACGTCGTACCCGGCACGTAGACCGCTTGGTGATCGGCCGTGTCGGGGTTCCCGTTCGCCACGATCGCCCGGCCGGTGCCTTCCGCGCTGAATCCCAGCAGGTACGCCTCGGGCAGGCCCTCTTCGCCTGTCTTGTCGAAGCGTTCCTCAATGCTGTTCATGCCGCCGCGAGTCTTGGTGAGCTCCGCGTGGCGCTCGCCGTACTTCTCGTTCCACTTGCTCCAACTGTCGTTCTGGATGACTGCCGGGTAGGAGCCGTTGGGATTGGGGGAGTACTTCGCAGGCTCGGGAGGAATCTTGGCGAGTTCCAGCTCCACGTTCGCCCTGGACCGCGCCAGCACCATGCGGTTGGCCTCGTCACGGGTTTCGGCGGGGAGCCCGTCCAACGCGCCGACCGAAGAGGCGTTCAGAGCGAGGTGGGCCGACTGCTCCTCCGGGCTGAGCCCCTTCCACCAGGCTGCGTTCTCCTTCGGGCTGCCGCCCTTCGGCGCTTCCGGCAGGGAGTCGCTGTAACTCCTGCCGGCCTCGCGGACACCGCCCGTGTCCGACTGCACGTCGGCCCAGTCGCTGTGGGAGACCGTCAGGTCGTCGTCGGCCTTCAGCGAGCTCAGTTTCGGTGCCCACTTCGTGTCCGCGTCCGTGGCTTCCTTCAGCGCGTCGGCGATCCGGTTGGCGTAGGCCATCGCCTTGCCGTAGTTCGGGTTCGGGTGGATGTTCACCGCCTGCCGCTCCAGCGCGTCGGACGTCGGGCTGCCCCCGGCGCTCCCGGATACCGTGCCGCCGTCGGTGAGCTTCTCCTCACCGGGCTTCTTGCCCGCCGGGTACGAGACGGAGCCGTCCGGGTTCACCGTGCAGCCGTCGGCTCCGGCGTCATCGATCGCCGCTTCCATCTTCCGCTTGACCACCGCCATGTCGAAGGCGAAGGCGTTCAGCGCCGTGCTCACCAACCCGCATTCGGTCTGCGTGTAGTGAAAGTTCTGCGACAGATCCTTGAGGGCCTGCTGGGCGTTGGTCGCCGCCTCGCCCTCCAGCTTGTTGCGGATTCCGGCACTGATCTGATTGTCGATCGTGTCCTTAGCCGTACCGGCCATGTCGGCGGTGGCCCGAAAGCCGTCCGCGGCCTCCTCGTACTCCGAGGGCTTGAAGGCTTTCAGCGTCGCGAGGTCCATGACCGGAATCACTTCTCCTTCGCCTGGCCGCCGACGGCCTCGGTGTCTCTGTAGCTCACTTTGAGGGCCGCCAGCTCCGCCATGACCTGTTGGTCGGACTTCGACAGATCGTGGCCCGCCTTCCGCAGCAGACCGCCCAGTGCGTCACAGCGGCCGCTCACGTCGCCGACGTACTTCTTCCAGGAGTCGTAGAGCTCCTTCTGGGCCGCCGCACTCCGGCACCCACTGGTTTCCCCCAGCCCGGCCTGCCCATCGGCCAGCTTCGTCAACGCCGTGCCGACGCCCGTCTTCAGGCCGGTGACACCCTCACCAGCCGTCACCCACGCCTTTTTGTCCGATTTCAGGTCTCCGGAAGCCGACCCGGCCGGTGCTCCTCCCTCTGAAGGCGCCTGATTCAGCTGCATGCGTTCGGCCCCGTCGGCCGCCGCATCAGCTTTGAGCTGCTCCCACTCGCCCCACGCCATCCGCGAAGTTCTCCCCGTTTACCCGATTTCCCCGTCGGCCCGTGCCCCTGTTTCCAGCCGCCCCGGGTCGAGCCGACATGATCTCCGGCTTCAGCGGGCCAAATCAAACGCGCGCCCTCTTCGAGATCGCGGTGAGCGATCGGAACCTGACCCACTCAGCCGCTCGTCCTGCGGGGCAGGGCGAAGGGGACGGGAAGACATGGCGGAGCGGGCAGACGGTGGCGCGACGGCGACAACGAAGTGGGACGCCCCGGGCGGCGATGGGCGGCGGGGGCTGGTGATCGCCGCGCTCGCGGTGGTGGTCGCCGGGGTGATCGCCTTTCCCCGCGCGCTTCCCAACTCCCCCGGGCGGGCGGGGAGCCTGCTGGAGTCCTTCCTGCCGTGGGTCGGGGTGGTCGTCGGCCTGTTGTTCGTCGTCGCCCTGGTACGGCGGTCGGGTGTGGCCCTCGTGGCTCTGCTCCTGCCGGTGGCCGTCTGGGTGCAGGGATTCGGCGGGCTGCTGCCGCCCGGCCCCGACGCCGGTACGCGGGAGCTCCTCGTCGTGCAGCACAACGTCGGTGACGAGAACCCCGATCCGGCGGGGACCGCCCGCGCGCTCGTCGCGGCCGGGGCCGATCTCGTCGCGCTGGAGGAACTGGTGGCGCCCGCGTCACTGGCGTACGAGGACGTGCTCGGGGCGGAGTACCCGCATCACGCCGTCCACGGCACCGTGGGCCTCTGGTCGACGTACCCGGTCGGTGAAGCCCAGGTGGTGGACATCCGGCCCCGGGGGGTCGAGGAGGGGTGGAGCCGTGGTTTGCGGGCCGTGGTGGACACGCCGTACGGGGATGTCGCGGCGTACGTCGCTCATCTGCCCTCGGTGCGGGTCGGGCCCGGCGGGCTCGCCTCCTGCCTGCGGGACGAGAGCGCCCGGAAGCTGGGGGACGCCGTCCGGGCCGAGAAGGTGGAGGCCGTGATCCTCATGGGGGACCTCAACAGCACCGTCGACGATCGTGGGCTGGAGCCGCTGACCCCGCAGTTGTACGTTGCCGAGCGCGGGTTCGCCTTCAGCTTTCCCGCCACCTTCCCCGTGGCCCGGATCGACCAGGTGCTGGCTCGTTCGGCCACCGTCGGCCATATCCGTACGCTGCCCGCCACCGGCAGCGATCACCTGCCCGTCGCCGCCCGCGTCACCTTGAGCTGAAGCCCCCCTGCCCCCTGCCCCTGCCCCCGCCCTCACGCCGTCACGCCGTCACGCCGTCACGCCGTCCTGCCGCGTAAGGCGTCCGCCTGCGCCACCGCCACGAACCGTTGGCGCCAGGTCATGTCCGGCGGGAAGTCGATCGTGTCCGTGTCGACCATCCAGCTCGCGTACGCCGTGGCCCGGCGGCAGTCCGCGCACTCCGTCTCGTCTCCCAGCGGCCGGAAGACGTGTTCCTCGTCGGACGGGCTGGTGCAGGTGATCAGGTCGCGGACCGGTGGGGGTGGCGGGGCCGGGGGCGCTACGGGGGCAGGCGGCACCGGGCACTTATGGGTCAGGCGGTGGCGTAGGAAGCCGAACGCCGAGCGCACCCCCTCCTTCGGACGTTCGGCCAGGAGTGCGTGCCGCAGCTCCGTCTCCGTCAGGCCGCGCTCCAGCCACTTGGCCGCCTCCACCGCCAGGGCCCGCGCCTCCCCCGCCCCGAGCAGCAGCTCACGGCGGGTGTGGCGCAGGGAGAGCAGCACCCTTTCCGCGCGGGTCAGTTGCGGGGAGGGGGGCGGTGGGGCCGCCTCTGACGGCGCGGAGGGGGTGGGCGCCGCTGCCTGGTCCGGTACGGGAGTTGAGGGGCGCTCGGGTCCTGGTTCCGGGCTGGCCACCGGCTCCGGTGCCGGTGCCGATGCTGGTTCGGAGGGTGGGTGGGGAGTGGTCTCTTCATCGTGTTCTTCCTCCGGTACATAGCCACCGGCCCACCGGGGAGTCGGCTCACCGACCGTCGCATACCGCGCACTCGGCGGTGAGGGGAGGCGTTCGGCCCCGGTCGGCCGCTCCGCGTCCGGCGACATCGTGGCGCGTACCGCCCTGGCCTCCTCCCGCGTCAGCGGCGTATTGGTGAAGAGCTGGTCCGTGTTCCAGCGGCCCCCGTCACCCTGGGCGCGCCACTCGTGCAGGAACCCGTGCTCGACCAGTTGCTTCTTCGCCAGCTGGTACGAGCGGCCCTTCAGGTCCAGCTTCTGGGCCAGTTCACCGAGCGGGCGGTCGGTGGCGGATTCGGGGAGGCCCTGGACGTACAGGAGCAGGATCTTGGCGTCGCTGTTCATCCGCCGGTCGCGTACGACGATGTGCGAGGCCTTGGTCCAGCCCGAAGAGGGCGCGATAACATGACGCAGCATTTCTGGTGGGTTCTTTCCACTGGAGGTGTAGGCCCTCGGGTGGGTGTTAGAGCACCTCCGGGGGCCGCCCTATGCGCACGGTCGCGCACATGGGGTGATGGCGCCGTCACGGTAACCCGGTCGACCCGCCCGCATCCACGCGAACATCCGTGCGAGCTATCCCCCGGGAGAACCCCGCCGCTCGGACGAGATCGGTCTGCTGCCGCCCGCGTGGGTCGCGGGCAACGGGCACCGCCAGTACGAGGGGAAGCGGATCTGCCGCGCCTGCGACAGATCCTGCTGAGACGAGGCTCCGCAGCCGCACCGGCGGCAAATTCGCGTGCTCCGGAGCGCGGGCCCGCGTTAGGGTCGTCCGCATGAACGTCACCGGCCTCAGCACCACCGCGACCGCGCGAGCGACCAGCTCGCCGGTTGCCGCCGCCTGACCTTCCCCTCCCCCGGCGACCGGAAACGGTCCGTCGGCAGTGCCGTGGCGCCTCTGGCCCCGGCCGGGTGACCGCACGGTCCCGTTCTCCGGTGCCTCCCCCCGCCGCAACGCGAAGGAGCCACCCCCATGCGTACAGACCAGCTGGTCAGCACATTCGTCGAGTACTTCGAAGAGCGCGGCCATCGCCGCGTCACCGGCTCGACCCTCCTGCCGCCCCCCGGCGACTCCGTCCTCTTCACCACCTCCGGCATGCACCCGCTCACCCCGTACCTGGAGGGCCGCCCCCACCCGCTGGGCAAGCGGCTGGTGAACGTTCAGCGCTGTCTGCGCACCACGGACCTGGACGAGGTCGGGGACGCCACCCACCTGACCGTCTTCGAGATGCTCGGCACCTGGTCGCTGGGCGACTACGAAGGCCCGCTCAGTCTCGACTGGGGGTACGGGCTGCTCACCGAGGGGCTGGGCGTCGATCCCGGCCGACTGCACGCCACCGCCTTCGCCGGTGACGGCCGGACCGGGCCGGACACCGCCTCCGTCGAGCTGTGGCAGGGCCTGGGCGTCCCCGTCGAACTCACCGTGGAGGACAACTGGTGGTCCAACGGACCGGTGGGACCCTGCGGTCCCGACTCGGAGATCTTCCTGTGGAGCGGTGAGGGCCCGCCGCGGTCGACGCCCACCCGCGACGACCGCTGGGTGGAGGTGTGGAACCACGTCACGATGACCCACCGCACGCTCGGCGACGGCTCCCTCGTCCCCCTTCCCCAGCGCGACGTCGACACCGGACTCGGCCTGGAGCGGCTGGCCTCACTGCTCCAGGGCACGTCGTCCGTCTTCACCTGCGACGTCTTCGACCCCTGGCGCCGCTCGGTCCCGGCCCTGTGGACCCTGGACGAACCCTCGCCGCGTCTGGTCTGCGACCACCTGCGCTCGGCCGTGGTGGTGCTGGGCGATGGTGTGCGCCCGGCCAACACGGGGCGCGGTCACGTGCTGCGCCGTCTGGTACGCCGGGTCCTCACCGTGCTCCGGCGGGAGGACCCCTCCCGCAGTCTCGAAGACCTGCCGGAAGAAGTGGTCCAGCACACCCTGGACCACTTCCGGCAGGACATGCGCACGGCCGAGGTGCTCCGGGTGCTGCGCGAGGAGGAGCAGCGGTTCGACCGGCTCCTGGAGCGGGGCCGACAGGTGCTCGCCCGGCCCCGGTTCCGGGGCCCGCTGGCCGAGGAGGACTTCCACTACCTCCACGACACCCATGGGCTGCCGCGTGAGCTGATCACGAGCCTGCGCCGGCAGGATCGCTGAGCTCCTCGTCGTCCCCGCCCGCCCGCCCGCCGGACCGGGGCGGGGCGGAGGTTAGCCTCGGACGGACCCGGGACGGACCCGGATACGGACACGAAGGCGATGGTGGCGGCGATGGCGAAGGTTCCGGCAGCGGCAGTGGCGGCGAGCGGGCTCGTCGGGGGGTACGGCGTCGCCCGGTGGACCAGGAAGCGTCCGCTCGGCGGGGTCGCGCTCGCCGCCGCCGGGTCCCTCGCCGCGTACGAGTGGAACCGGCAGGCCGGACCGCGTGCGGCCACCACGCTGACCGTCGCGTACGTCGCCGCCTTCGCCGGGTCGCACCCGCTCGCCAGGAAGGTCGGCGCCTGGCCCGCCGTCTTCGCCGTCGCCGGTGGTGTGGCCGCCGCGTCCTGGGCCGTCACCCGGAGCGCCCGGGTCTAGCCTGTTTCCTTCGGAGCACCTCGCTCACCAGATGCCGACGGCGGCGAGATGGAGTCCGGCGAGGTAGACGATGGCGGTCTTGTCCTAACGGGTGGCCAGGCCGCGCCGCTGCTTGAGCGCCATGTGGATCTTGGTGGTCGGTACGCCGCGAGACCCGGCCGAGGGAGTGGCCGTCCGCCGCACCGGCCGGGGTCACCTTCGTCCTGAACGCCTGTCGGCATGGCCACCGGCCCCGGCGGAGCACGTGCGTCCGCGTCGCATACCGCGGTGTACCGCAGTGCCGCAGTGCCGCAGTGCCGCAGTGCCGCAGTGCCGGCGAACGGGCCACCGCAGGCACCCGGAACGGTGGCCTCAGGCGTAGCGCTCAGGCGGGGGTGACCAGTGCCAGGTAGAGGCGGTTGGCCTGCTCCGCCTCGGTCCGGTGCGGGCCGGAGAAGGCGTCGACCGAGCGGTAGAGGTCCACCGCGCGGGCCGCGTAGGCAGCGGCCTCGCGCGTTCCGGCGGCCTGTCCGGACTCGTGGAAGACGGTGAAGCCCTGGGCGGTCATGGCGTAGGACTGGGCGCGGAGAATCCCGGTCTCCTGGCCGGGAGACCGGCGGGCCAGGGCTGAGGCCGCGTACCGGTGGGCGGCGGCGAGGCGCTTCCAGTGCGCGAACTTGTCTGCCTGGCCCACGGATACCGCCAGGTTGCCGAGCGTGCGCACGCGGTGCACGGCGGATCGCCGGCCGGGGGATGTCAGGAGCTGTGTGGCGAGGGTCAGGGCGAAGATCAGCGCCGCGCCGCCGAAAGCGCCGCGCAACTGCGCACGTACGCCGAGCGTGAAGAGCCGCCGCGACACCGACCGCGCGGCCGCCATGAGCGGGGGTGCGGCGCCGGCGCTGGCCGCGAGCCACCATGAGGTGGCCCCGACGGCGCCGCCCACCGCGACGCACAGCGCCACCAGCAGCAGGACCCGCAGCGTCGGGCGGAGCCACGCGGCCGGCCGGTTGCGGCGCATGCCGACCGGCCGGCCCCGGCGCAGGGCGCGGCGCTTGAGGAGCGGGGAGGCGTCGATGCCGGTCGCGGCGTCCAGCGCCCGCAGAGTGCCGTCCGGCAGGCCGAGGTAGAGCACGCCGTCGGTGACGGTCGGCGCGATCCGCAGGCCGTCCCATCGGACATCGGTGGGATGCGCGGAGCGGTGCTCGAACGGACGTCGCCACAGCGTCCGGCCGTCGGTGGCGCCGAGCGCACACAGCTCCGCGCCGTTGAGTGCGCTGCCCCGGGTGGCCAGGTACACCCGGCCGTGGCCCGCAGCCGGCGGCGCCGCGACCCAACTGGCTGTAGGAACAGACCAGTTGTCCGCGCCGCTCTCGGCATCGTAGGCGAGGACGGCTCCGCTGGTCAGCTGCGGAGTCCCCGCGGAGACCGCCCGGCCGGCCAGGTAGACCCGGCCCTCAAACACGACCGGGACGACGTCACCGGCCTCGACGCCGGTGTCCCGGGTCCACAGCGTCCGACCGTCGCGCGCGTCCAGCGCGTGCAGCACACCCATGGGGTCGGCCGCGTAGACGCGGCCCGCCTCGACCGCGCAGCTCGTCCGGGTTGATAGGCCGAGTTCCCGCTTCCACCGTGCCGAGCCGTCCGTGGCGGCGAACGCGTGGAGAACGCTGTCCGGTGCCACCAGGTACACGCTGTCGTGGCGGACCGCGGGGGAGGAACCGAAGAGGACCGGCCGCCCGCCGCTGTACAGGACCTCTTGGATCAGGTCCCGTTCCTCGACCTGGAGGCCGCCGAGTTCCGCCGTCCACACCTCACTGCCGTCCGCCGCCGACAGCGCGCACAAGCGGGGCCCGGCCGCGCAGGCGAAGACCAGGTCCCCACCGGCTGCGGGAGGGGCGGTGGCGACGCCCGTGTCGCGGGACCAGCGGACGTCCCCCGTCCTCAGGTCCAAGCAGAGCAGGCGGCCGCCCTCCTCCCGGGAGACGAAGTAGACCGCGCCCCGGTGGACCACCGGCGCGGCGGCGACGGCGGGGGACAACGTCGTCGTCGCCGGGTGGTACCTCCAGCGGTGAACACCAGTGATCGCGTCCCGTGCGGTCAGCGTCCCACCGGCTCCGACGGCCAGGACCGTTCCGGCGGCGACGACCGGCGCCGCCGACACCAGGCCGGCGTTCCGAGTGCTCCACGGGCGGAATTCTTCGGGAGCGCGCGCGGCTCCCGCCACGCCCGTGCGCGCAGCGCCTCCCCGATACATCGCGGTCACGTCCGCCCCCTCATGGCCTGCCGGTCCCGCGGACCGGAAATCCTGGCGGAGGCGACCATAGAGGCTGCGCGGACACAGAGACCAGCCTCGCACGTTTCCGATGACAGCTCCCCTCTTGCCTCACTATCCGTCAGATCACTGTGCTGTTGCCGCCGTTGCTGCCACTCTGGAGACCGGTGACGTCCCCGTCGCCCCGCGACGGCGGGCGGACGGGGCTGGACGGGGGAGAGCAGATGGCGGACTTCCTGGCGGACTTACCGGTCTACGCCGCCTTCGCGGTGATCTGGGGCAGTGCCTTCACCGTGCTCATGGCGGGCTCGCTGCTCCGCCTCGGCTACACGCTCAAGCGTGACCGGTGGGCCATGCGGCGCTTCTTCGAGGCCGGTGCGTCCGCTCCTGTCCTCGCCGCGTACCACCTCGGCGGGGAGAGGGAGGCGGCCCGGACCGGGGTGCTGGTGCTGGCCCGTCGGCAGCGGCGTTCCCGCGTACGGCGCCGGGCGCGGAAGGAAGCGCGCAACGCGGTGCGGCCGGACCCCGACCCCGTACTGGCCGCGCTCCAGACGGCCGTGCGTGACGCCGGTGGGGCCGATGTGGTCGAGCGGGTCATGGAGGCCCCCGGATTCCGCACGTTCATCGCCCTGCTGCGGCGTACCGCCCGGCGCGGCCTTCCGGTACGGCGGGTGCGCTACGTCCCCGACCGCGCGGCCGCCTGGGCGGCGGTGGGCGCCCTCGTCGCCGTCCTCGCGTACGGCATCGGCCACTACGTCAGGCAGCCCGATCCGAGCGGTGCCTGGTTGCTGGTCGTCGTGGCCGCGCATGTGCCGGCGGGCATCTGGATCGGGGCGACCGCCAGGCAGGGCGGGAGGTACGCCGCGCCGCAGTGGCCCGAGTTCGACGCGTTGTGCGAGCGCCTGGTCGACAAGGAGCGGGCCCGGGGGCCCCGGCCGAAACGGGCTGCCGGAGCAGACGCGCGGCCGGCCGGGACAGCCCCCGCGGAGCGGCCCGGCCAGGCCCGGACCTCCGGCTGGGCCAACGACGGCGGTGTCGGCGCGACCAGCTCGTGCGGTGGCGGCGGCGGCTGCGGTGGATGCGGGGGCGGGGTGTGACGCGGAAGCGTCGGTGGCAGGGGCCGTCAGCACGGAAGCGTCGGTGGCAACGGGCCGTGCGTGCGGAAGCTCCGGCGCTGCTCCTCGGCGTGGCTCCGCGACGAGGCCGCCCCGAGCCCCGGGTCCCGAGAAGAAACCCGCCCCCGTTGAACACCCGCCGCCCCGCCCCCGTACTACCGGGCAACTCCCCCGTGTAAGCCGGGTGCGTACCCGTACGACAGGACGGGTACGCACCCGGAACCCTCAGCCCCGCACCGGCCTCAGCCCCCCAGCGCCCGCGACACCGTGTGGATCGCCAGGCCCGCCAGCGCGCCGACCACCGTGCCGTTGATGCGGATGAACTGGAGGTCGCGGCCGATGTGCGCCTCGATCTTCTTCGACGTCTGGTCCGCGTCCCAGCTCGCCACCGTCTCGCTGATCAGCGAGGTGATCTCGGCGCGGTACCGCGTGACCACGTATACCGCCGCGTCCTCCAGCCAGCCGTCGACCTTGCGCTGGAGCCGCTCGTCACCTGCCAGCTTGGCGCCCAGCGACATCAGCGACGCGCGGGCCCGCAGCCTCAGTTCGCTGCGCTCGTCCTCGGCCGCCGCGAGGATCATCGTACGGACGGAGGACCAGGCCGACGCGATGACGTCCTGCACCTCACCACGGCCCAGGATCTCCGACTTCAGCCGCTCCACCCGGGCCCGAGTGTCGGCGTCGCTCTGGAGGTCGGCCGCGAAGTCGGTGAGGAAGGTGTCGATGGAGCCGCGTGCCGGGTGGCCCGGCATGTCCCGCATCTCCGTGACGAACCGCAGCAGCTCCTTGTAGACCCGCTCGCCCACCCGCTTGTCCACGAAGCGCGGCGTCCAGCCCGGCGCCCCGCCCTGCACCGCGTCCATCACCGAGTCGCCGTGCTCCACCAGCCAGTCGTGCGCCCGTACGCAGACGAGGTCGACGACCTTGCGGTGGCCGCCGTCCGCCACGATCCGCTCCAGCATCTTGCCGAGACCGGGGCCGATCTCCACCGCGTTCGCCCGCCGGGTGATGGCCTCGCCGACGACCGCCTGGACGTCGGAGTCCCGCAGCACGGTCAGCGCGCCGCGCAGCGCGGTGGCCGACTCGGCGGTGACCCGGTCGGCGTGGGCGGGCTCCGACAGCCACGCGCCGACCCTTCGGCCGACCCCCAGAGCGTGAATTCGGTCACGAATGACGTCTCCGGAGAGAAAGTTTTCGCCGACGAAGGAACCGAGGGACTGTCCTAGCTGATCCTTCTTGCTGGGAATGATGGCGGTGTGGGGGATGGGCAGGCCGAGCGGGTGCCGGAAGAGCGCCGTGACGGCGAACCAGTCCGCCAGAGCGCCCACCATCCCCGCCTCGGCAGCCGCCGCGACGTAGCCCGGCCAGCCCTTCACACCTGAGTGTTCCGCCCAGGTGGCCAGGACGTAGACCAGTGCGACGAGCAGAAGGAGGCCGGTCGCCGTGAGCTTCATGCGCCGGACGCCGCGCTGTTTCTCCTCGTCGGCGGCGGTGTACGCGAACGAGGCCAGCGGGCCCGGCCCGGGCGCGGCGCCCGGGCCGGGCCCGGTGCCGCCCGCCGCTCCCGGTCCGAGCTCCCCGCGGGCGCCGGTCCGCGTCCTGGACCCGGTCCCTCCGGAGTCCGGGTCCTGCCCTGGCTGCTGCACCGCGTCCTGCCCTCCGGAACCGGTCCGTTCCATCCGCTCCACCCGTTCCACCCGCTCCCGCCGTCCGCGTACGCCCGGCCCCCGCGACGTACGCCTTGTCCCTACTTCCCCTACTCCCGGGCCGCACGTCGAGTTCCCCGCGGCCTGTCGCATCATGGGACCAGCACGATCATCACAAGGAGAACCACCGCACATGCCCAGGCGCCAGGGGTACGCCCTGCTCATCGCCCTACTGGCGGGCACCGCCGTACTCGCCGTCGCCGCCGTTCTCGGCACGACGCTGTTCGCCGGACCCCGGCCGGCCCCGCTCCCTCCGGCCGAGACGCACGCGGCGGCCCGCAACCCGGTCGCCCCCGCCAAGGCCGGCGGTAGCTGGGTCGCCACCTGGACCACCGCGCCCGTCGGCGCGGAGCCGGGCGCCGCCAACGGGTTCCCCGGAAGCACCATCCGTAACGTCGTGCACACCAGCGTCGGCGGGAACGCCGCCCGGATCACGCTCTCCAACCTCTTCGGGACCGTCCCGCTCCTCGTCGACCGGGCCGCCGTCAACACCCGTCCGGTGACCTTCGGCGGCGCCACCGGCGTCACCGTCGCGGCGGGCGGGCAGATCGTCAGCGACCCGGTCGTCGTGCCGGTCGCCCCCGACTCCGACCTCCAGGTCACCTTCCGCACCCCGCGTGCGGGCGGCCCGGTCACCTACCACCCGAACAGCCACCAGACGTCCTACCTGGCCGACGACCGTGGCACCTGGTCCGCCACCGAGTGGCGCTACCTGACCGCCGTGGACGTCCGCAACGAAGCCGCGCCCGGCACCGTCGTCGTCATCGGGGACTCGCTCACCGCGGGCAGCGGCTCCACCACCGACGCCAACTCCCGTTGGACGGACGTCCTCGCGGACCGGCTGGGCGGCCGGTACGGGGTCGCCAACGCGGGTATCGCGGGCAACCGGCTCCTCACCGCGGGCTCCGCGGGCCATGCCGGGCTCGTCCGGTTCGAGCGGGACGCGCTCACGGTCGCCGGGGCGCGCACCGTGATCGTGGCCCTCGGCATCAACGACGTGCAGCAGGCCCCGCAGGAGCCCGACGCCGGGCGCATCGTGGCCGGCCTGCGCACCCTCGCCGAGCAGGCGCGGGCCCACGGGCTGACGGTCGTCGGCGCGACCCTCACCCCGTTCGAGGGCTTCCACACCTGGACGCCCGAGCGCAACGCCGTACGGCTGGCGGTCAACGAGCAGATCCGGGCGGGTTCCGTCTTCGACGCGTACGTCGACTTCGACGAGGCCGTACGCGACCCCTACGCGCCCGACCGGATCCGCGCCGCATACGACTCCGGCGACCACCTGCACTTCAACGACGCCGGATACCGGGTGCTCGGCGAGCGGGTGGACCTGACGTCCCTGGAGCGGGCCCGCACGCCGAACTCCGACGAGCTCTGACCTGCCGGAACGCCCGGCCCAGATCAGGTCTTCACCCGGCGTAGCCGCCCGTGAGCTGCGAGTCCGTCCGGTCGGGCCGGCCCCGTCACCGCCCGCCCACCGGCCGATAGACTGCACATGTCCCGGTAGTCGGCCTGCCCAGGATCGTCGAGCACCCAGTCCGCTAGCAGAGGTCATCACTGTGGAGAAGCAGCCGCGCAAACGGCCGATCGGCCGAGCCACGACCGACGTCGTCCTCAGCTCGTACGCGGGGCTGAACGCTCCTGTCTTCCGTGACATCCTGCGCCTGTTCGTGCCGGCCGGATCGACCGTCGCGGACGTGACGTGGGGCAAAGGCGCCTTCTGGACACAGGTGCCGGATGGTCTGTACGACGTAAAGGCCACAGACCTTCAGATGGGTGTGGACTGCCGAGAGCTGCCGTACGAAGACGGCTCGATCGATGCGCTGGTGCTCGATCCCCCGTACATGGAGGGATTGTTCCGCAAGAACACTGGACACATGGCCGGATCGGGCACGCACAGCGCCTTCAGGGAGCGCTACAGCGACAGCCAGGCAACCGAACATGTCGAAGGTGCCCCGAAGTGGCATGATGCGGTACTCGATCTTTACTTCAAGGCCGCCTGGGAAGCGAAGCGCGTTCTCCGCAATTACGGCCTGTTCATCGTGAAGTGCCAGGACGAGGTGTCCGCCAACCGTCAGCGGCTCACTCACGTGGAAATCATCAACGAGCTGGCTGAAGATTTCTACTGCAAGGATCTGTTCGTCGTCACTCGGCCGAACAGGCCAGGCGTCGCGCGACTGGTCAGGCAGGAACACGCCCGTAAGAACCACTCGTACTTCCTGGTGTTCGTCAAGCGAAATCCCGAGTATCCCAAGCGAATTCGACCGACCGCCAGAGAACTTGTCGCCATGGGTCTGCGCCCGATCGAGCCATGGCCCGGGGAGGCGACCACTTCGCCGCCCCCGGCAGGAGACCCGACCGCGGTCGAAGGGGAGCTCTTCTGAGCACCGCTCCGACCGCCCTTGCGCGGGTTCTCCGTATCCGGATTCCCGGCCGTCAGCTGGGCGGATCCGTTTCCTCCACGATCACGGCCTGCTGAGTAGGGGCCTCGCCGCGCTTCCGCTCCTCGATGATCTGGTCGAACAGCACAAAGGGATCACGGACATACGGCGCACCGGGCTCGAGGTCGATCCTGATCGTCGTCTTGATGAGATTCCGCTGCTGGTGCTGCGTGTACCCCCTGGCCGCCCCACGGCTCGCACCCTCCATGGTGGGAAGATCCTCGTTCTTGGCGAACGCGAAGGCCCACTTGCCGGCGAAGGCGTGGATGTTCACCGCCACGACGTCGAACTCGCCGACGAGTAGTGCCGTTGTCTCGACAGAGCTGCCGTCATCGAAAATGACCGTGCGCCGGTCACTGGCATCGCATTGGTAGTAGGGCTCTATGTTCCCGCTGCGCCTACGCCTGTTCATACTTACCGTCTGGATGCTCTTCACCTCGACGGCGAAGCGGTGATTCCGGTAGGTGATGATCAGGTCACCCTTCTCCGTACGGTCGTGGTCGTCCGGCTTGTAGATGGCCGAAACATCGGGGTGCTCACGAAAGAACATGTTGCGGCATTTGACCTCGGCCGCGTAGCCCATGACGAACGAGCGCAGGCTCGGGTTATCAGTCAGCAGCTCGTTGATCTCGTCATAGCTCAAGTCCCAGTCTTCCAAAAAGCCCACGTTCCGACGCCCCGCCCCTGCCGATGACCGCTCCATTCCGGAGCGCAAGACTAGCTCGTCAGTACGACAGGTGTCAGCGGTCCGCCGACCGGGGCTCGGCCGGGCGGACTTGACGTCGGCGCGCCCCTCGGACCTGACGCGGAAAGGCCGCGTACGGAGGTGACGTACGGGAAACGGGTCGCTCAGCCCAGCTCCTTGCGACCGCCGCCCTCCGCTCCCCCGTCCGGGCCCTCCGCTCCCCCGTCCGGGCCCTCCAGCCGCCGCTCGCGGGCCGCCCGCTCGGCCTCCTCGGCCTCCTTCAGGCGGCGGCGCTCCGCCTTCGTCCGCCTGCGCTCCACGCCGACGCCGCCCATCAGGGCCAGGCCCGTGATCGTGACGCGCGGGGCGTCCGGTGCGGGCTCGCCCTCCTCGTTCGGGCCCTCGCCGAAACCGCCCATGATGCCGATGCCCCGGACGTCCACGTTCAGCTCCGGCGGGGCCGTCACATGCAGGCCGCCCATGACCGCGAAGCAGCGGATGACGATCTCGCGGTCCTCGAAGTGCGCCTCGCGCAGGTCGATCTCGCCGCCGCCCCACATCGCGAAGGCGGTGAACTTGCGGCCCACCGTCCAGCGGCCCTTCCGGTTGAAGCCGCCCCAGAAGGCGAACCCGCCGCTGGACGTGGCGGTGCCGCCGATCCGCGCCGGCCAGTTCGCGGCGGACCCCCGCAGCGGGGCGGGCGCGGAGGAGCCCACTGGGGCCACCGCGGTGCCGGGGGCCGGCAGGTCCCGCACCAGCGGCTCCAACTCCCCGTGCGTACGGGCCGTGTAGGCCTGGTCGAGGCGCTGCTCGAACTCGTCCATCTGCAGCCGGCCCTCGGCCACGGCCTCCCTCAGCAACTCGGCGATCCGCTCACGCTCAGCGTCGGAGGCACGCATGTCCGGACGTTCACTTGTCATACCGCCCAGCCTATTGAACACACCCGTTCCCGGCACAGACCCGCAGGCACCGGACCTGTACGCGTCGGCCGGAACGGCCCGCCCTCAGGGCGCCGCCTCGTACATCCTGGCGATCACGGCCTCGATGTCCGGCTCGCGCACCGACAGGTCCATCAGCGGGTACTGTGCCGCGATCCGCGCCACCAGCGGGGCGGCCGACGCCGAGGCGGGAAAGGCCAGCCACTGCCGCGGCCCCTCCACCCTGACCGCCCGCAGACCGGGGCCCGACACGTCGGACTCCAGCTCGATCGGGGGCAGCTCGCGCTCCAGGTCCACCACCAGCATCCGCTCGCTCTCCCCCACCTCGTGGAGGCCGGCGAGCGAACCGTCGTACATCAGACGGCCGTGGTCGATCACCATCACCCGCCGGCACAGCTGCTCGATGTCGGTCAGGTCGTGCGTCGTCAGCAGGACCGTGGTCCCGCGGTCCGCGTTCAACTCCTTCAGGAACTGGCGCACCTTGGCCTTCGAGATCACGTCCAGGCCGATCGTCGGCTCGTCCAGGTAGAGCACCTCCGGATCGTGCAGCAGGGCCGCCGCGATGTCGCCCCGCATCCGCTGACCGAGGGAGAGCTGGCGTACGGGGACCTCCAACAACTCCCCCAGGTCCAGGAGTTCGACACAGCGGTCGAGGTTCTCCCGGTAACGCCGGTCGGGGATGCGGTACATGCGGTGCATCAGCCGGTACGAGTCGCGCAGCGGCAGGTCCCACCACAGGGTGGTCCGCTGGCCGAAGACCACGCCGATCCGGTGGGCCAGGCGGGTACGCTCCCGGGCGGGGTCGATGCCCGCCACGCGCAGCCGGCCGCCGCTGGGGGTGAGGATGCCCGTCAGCATCTTGATCGTGGTCGACTTCCCGGCGCCGTTCGGGCCGATGTAGCCGACCATCTCGCCGCGCGCGACCCGGAAGCTGATGCCGTCCACGGCCCGGACCGCACGCCGCTCCCGGCGCAGCAGGCCCGCCTTCCGGCGGACCTGGAAGACCTTCTCGACGGAGACGAGGGCGATGAAGCCGTCGCCGTCCAGGCCCGTGCCCTCCCGGCCCTCCTGTGTGAACCCGCCCACCGTGCCCAACTCCCTCTGTCTCAACTGCCCGTGCTCCGGTACGTCCGCAGCGCCGCCCGCCACGCGAGCCCGGCCAGCGCCCCGCACACCACGGCCACCACCGGCGTCAGGAACGCCACCCAGCGCGGCAGGTCCAGCGGGTACTGCCGGTCCAGCACGTACAGCGCGGGCAGCCAGCTGACGAAGGCCAGCGGCACCACGAACGTCACCCCGCGCACCAGGTCCTTGGCGAAGATCGTCGGCGGGTACTGGAGCAGCGTCGCCCCGCCGTAGGTGAAGGCGCTCTGCACCTGCGAGGCGTCCTGGGCGACGAACTGGAAGGCCGCCCCGCCCACGAAGACCGCGCCGAAGACCGCCGCCCCGCTCACCACCATCACCGGCAGTATCAGCACCTTCAACGGGGTCCACGCGATGTCCAGGGTGATGAGCGCGTAGCCCAGCACCGCGAGGCCCTGGGCGACCCGCCCGAGCCTGCGCAGCGCGAACCGGTCCGCCGCCACCTGCGCCAGCACCGGGACCGGCCGCACCAGCAGGGTGTCGAGCGTTCCGTCCCGTACCCGGCGGCCCAGCCGGTCCATCGATCCCAGCAGCAGGTCGCACAGCCCGAACGCGGTCGCCGACACCCCGTACAGCAGGGCGATCTCCGGGAGCGTGTAGCCGCCCAGCGTGTCGACATGGGTGAACATCAGCGCGATCGTGACGAAGTCGAAGGCGGTCGCCGCGAGGTTCCCGAGCGTCGTCATGACGAACGAGGCCCGGTAGGCCATCGTCGAGCGCACCCACATCGCCACGATGAGCCCGTACGCGCGCAGTCCCTCCAGCAGCCGGGGCCGGTCCTCGAACGCGAAGCCGCCCGCCGTCTCCGGCTCCCGGCCCGTCGTCCCCGTGGTCAGCACGCTCTCAGCCACCCTGCACCACCACCCTCCTCGTCGCCACGGTCTGCAGCAGCCGCCCCGCCAGCAGCAGCGCCACCGCCCAGCCGCCCTGGAACGCGTACACCTCCACCAGCCCCCACCCCGTGTGCTTGCCGAGGAACACATCGGCCGGGATCTGGAGCAGCGAGGACCACGGCAGCATCCGGGCCACCTCGCCCAGCAGCCCCGGGAAGAGGGGCAGCGGCAGCAGCATCCCGGAGAAGAACAGCCCCAGCAGCCAGGCCATCTGGATCGCGCCCGCCCCGTCCAGCAGCCAGAACGCCGACAGCGCCACCAGGAAGCGCACGGCGAAGCTCACGACGATGCCCAGCAGGACGGAGAGCAGGAACGCCGGCCAGATCCACGGCGAGCCGGGGAGCGCGAGGTCGAAGACGAGCGCCCCCACGAGCATCGGCACCACCCCGCGTCCCAGCAGCTGGAACGCCGCCCGGCCCACGTCCCCCGCCAGCCACCACAGCTGGAGGTCGGCCGGGCGGTACAGGTCCACGGCGATGTCCCCCGTACGGATCCGCTCCATCAGCTCGTCCTCGAAGCCGCCGCCCATCATGGCGCAGGCGGCCAGCAGGGCCTGCCCGATCCACACGTATGTCAGCGCCTGCGACATGTCGTACCCGCCGAGCTGCGGGCGTTCGTCCCACAGGGCGATGTAGGTGTACGCCAGGATGAAGCCGAAGACGGTGTTGGTGAACACCCCCGCCGCCGTCGCCGTCCGGTAGGTGGCGTAACGCCGGAACCCGCCCACCGCCACCACTGCGTACAGCCGCACACCCGTCCCCTCTCCCCCGCCGCCACCGCGCGGGGAGACCCGCTCCCCGGCTCCCGGCACCGAAGCGCAGGACCCTAGTGCACGGACGGCGGCCACCGCGAGCCCTTTTCCGGGGGAGCGAGGACGGAGAACGAGGGAGATCGGAGGATGATACGAGGGTTTCCCGGCGAAAAGGGCACTATGGGGAGAACCGACCGCACCCGAGGAGCCCGCACCGACATGAGCGACGAGCCACAGAACTGGGCCCCCCGGGACCCCTCAGCCGCCTCCGCGAGCCCCGGGGACGACGAGGGGGCGCACGGAGCGCAGGGGACGGCACCGGGGAGCGCGCCGGAAAGGAAGGGGCGCACGAAACGCCCCAAGCGGACCGGCTGGCGCCGCGCCCTGCCGACCTGGCGGCTGGTCCTCGGGTCCGTCCTGGTGGTCGGACTCCTGCTCGTCGGCGGGTTCTTCGCCGGATACCAGCTCGTCGGCATCCCGGCCGCCAACGCCGGCGCCGACGCGCAGTCCAACGTCTACTTCTACCGGGACGGCAGCGTCCTGGCCCGCGACGGCGAGGTGAACCGGGAGAAGATCAAGCTCTCCCAGGTGCCCCTGACCGTCCAGCGGGCCGTACTCGCCGCGGAGGACCGCGACTTCTACTCCCAGCCCGCCGTCGACGTGAAGGCCATGTTCCGGGCCGGCTGGAACACCGCGACCGGCAAGGGCAAGCAGGGCGGCTCCACCATCACCCAGCAGTACGTCAAGAACTACTACCTCGGCCAGGAGCGGACCGTCGTCCGCAAGGCCAAGGAGTTCTTCATCGCCATCAAGCTCAACCGCGAGCAGAGCAAGGACCAGATCTTCCAGGGCTACCTCAACACCAGCTACTTCGGGCGCAACGCGTACGGCATCCAGGCCGCCGCCCAGGCGTACTACGGCAAGAACGTCGAGGACCTCACCACCGCCGAAGGCGCGTACCTCGCCTCCCTGCTGAACGCCCCCAGCGCGTACGACGTCGTCGCCCACCCCGGCAGCAGGCCGGCCGCCCTGGACCGCTGGAACTACGTCCTGGACGGCATGGTCAAGGAGGGCTGGCTCGAACCGGGCGAACGGTCGGCCACCGAGTTCCCCGTCCCCGGCGAGGCCAAGCCCTCCACCGGCCTCTCCGGCCAGCGCGGCTACCTGGTCCAGGCCGTCGAGGACTACCTCACCGGCAACGGGATCATCGACGAGAAGACCCTCGCCACCGGCGGCCACCGCATCACCACCACCCTGGACAAGCAGAAGCAGGACGCCTTCGTCGCCGCGGTCGAGGACAACGTGATGAAGAAGCGGAGCGGCGAGCGCGAGGCCGACAGGAACGTGCGCGTCGGCGGCGCCTCCATCGTCCCCGGCACCGGCGAGGTCGTCGCGCTGTACGGCGGCGTCGACTACACCCGGCAGTACGTCAACAACGCCACCCGCCGCGACTACCAGGTCGGCTCCACCTTCAAACCGTTCGTCTTCACCTCCGCCGTGGCCAACGACTCCACCACCCAGGACGGCCGGCGCATCACCCCTCAGACGTACTACGACGGCACCAACAAGCGGACCGTCCAGGGACCGCAGGGCTCCACCGGATACGAGCCGGCCAACGAGGACGACGTCGACTACGGGCAGATCACCGTCCGCACCGCCACCGACGAGTCCGTCAACGCCGTCTACGCGCAGATGGCGCAGGACGTGGGCCCCGAGAAGGTCCGCGAGACCGCGATCGCCCTCGGCATCCCGAAGACCACCCCCGACCTCACCCCCTCCCCCTCCATCGCGCTCGGCCCCGCCACCGCCAGCGTCCTGGACCTCACCGAGGCGTACGCGACGCTCGCCAACCACGGCCGGCACGGTCCGTACACCCTCGTCGACAAGGTCACCAAGAACGGCACGGACATCGCGCTGCCCGACCGGAAGACGGAGCAGACCGTCCCCCGCGAGGCCGCCGACACCACCACCGCCCTCCTGCGCTCCGTCGTCGAGGGCGGCACCGGCACCGCGGCGCAGGCAGCGGGCCGCCCCGCCGTCGGCAAGACGGGCACCGCCGAGGAGGACAGGGCCGCCTGGTTCGCCGGGTACACACCCGACCTCGCCACCGTCGTCGCCGTGCTGGGCCAGGACCCCGAGTCCGGCGTCCAGACCCCGCTGTACGGAGCCCTCGGCCTGGACCGCGTCAACGGCGGCGGCGCCCCCGCCGAGACCTGGGCCACCTACACGGAAGCCGCCCTGCGCTCCTCCCCGGTCCAGGAGTTCGACCTGCGCACCGCCCCCGGCTCCGACGAACCGCAGGAACCGGGCGACGAGGAGAGCGCCACGACCGGACCGGCCACCCCGGACGACTCCCCCTCCAGCACCTCCCCCGGCGACCCGGCCGCCACCACCCCCTCGTCCCCCGCCTCCTCCGCCCCGCCGAGCGGCGACACCACCACGGGAGCCACCACGGACGGGGCGACAGGAGGGACGGACGCGGGAACGACCGGCGGCGACGGCGGAACCGGAACCGATGGCGGCACCGACGGAGGCACCGACGACGGCGGTACGGGAGCCCTCGGCGGCGGCCTCATCGAAGGGGTCCGGGGCGCCCGCCCCCCGGGCGGGTGAGCCCCGCCGCCTAGTGACCGGAGGTGGCCTTCAGCCCCACCACGGCGACCAGCAGCAGACAGACGAAGAAGATCCGGGCCGCGGTCACCGGCTCGTTCAGCACGACCATGCCCAGGATCGCCGCACCCGCCGCGCCGATGCCGACCCACACGCCGTACGCCGTACCGATCGGCAGCGTCTTCGCGGCATGCGACAGCAGCACCATGCTCGCCACGATCCCGAGGCCGGTGAACACGCTCGGCCACAGCCGGGTGAACCCCTCGGTGTACTTCATCCCGATCGACCAGGCCACTTCGAGCAGACCGGCGACGACCAGCAGAACCCAGGCCATGAGAACCTCCGACGACCACGCGCGAGCACGCGTACCAACATGGGTGCGTCGTCTTTGCCTGCCCGGTACGGCGCGTCTCGTCGGGGTGTCTCCACCGTAGCAAGGAACGGCCGGTGGGCCTGGTGACCATGGTCACCAGGCCCACCGGCGAAAGTCCCGCTACAGGTACAGCCCGGTCGAGTCCACCGCACCCTCGAACCGGTCCGCCGCCACCGCGTGCAGATCACGCTCGCGCATCAGCACGTACGCCACCCCCCGCACCTCGACCTCGGCACGGTCCTCGGGGTCGTACAGCACGCGGTCCCCGGGCTCCACCGTCCGCACGTTCTGGCCGACGGCGACCACCACCGCCCAGGCGAGCCGCCGGCCCACCGCGGCCGTCGCCGGAATCAGGATGCCGCCGCCGGAACGCCGCTCGCCCTCGGCGGAGTCGTTCCGCACCAGAACGCGGTCGTGCAGCATGCGGATGGGCAGCTTGTCATCGTCGTGGGTTTTCTCGCTCACGTCCGCAACCTACCGCCACCGCCCCGGAACATGACCCTGAGGGGCTGGGCGCCACCCGGGGCGGGACGGGTCACTTCCGGCGCTGCGAGAGGGTGAACAGCCCCACCACGCCCACCACCAGCAGCGCGGCGGGAATCACCCGCTCCAGCCGCGGCGAGCCGTCCGCCGCGACGAACTGCGCCTTCACTCCCGACACCGAGCGATTCACCGCGACGAACGCGCGGCCGGCCGTGCGGTCCACGGTCTGGGCCGCCTTGGCCTTCGCATCGCCGATGATCGTCTTCGGGTGTACCCGCACCCCGATCTCGTCGAGCACCACAGCGAGCTGCTCGCGCCTGCTGATGATGTCCGCCTCGATCTGCGCAGGGGTCCTGGCATCCGACACTGCGCCGCCTCCGTGGTCGTCTCTCCGGTAAACCTTCATCGACAGTCTGTCAGCTCTCACCCCCGCGCACCCGGCGGCACCCCTATTACGCTCGGTCCCGTCCGTCCCGCGCACCACCCGAGGAGAACCACATGAGCGAGCGACTCGCACCCGGCGACCCCGCACCCGCCTTCACCCTGCCCGACGCCGACGGCAACGAGGTCTCGCTCGCGGACCACAAGGGCCGCAAGGTCATCGTCTACTTCTACCCGGCTGCTCTTACCCCCGGCTGCACCAAGCAGGCCTGCGACTTCACGGACAACCTCGATCTCCTCGCGGGCGCCGGGTACGACGTCATCGGCGTCTCCCCCGACAGGCCGGAGAAGCTCGCCAAGTTCCGCGAGCAGGAGAACCTCAAGGTCACGCTGGTCGGCGACCCGTCCAAGGAGACCCTGAAGGCGTACGGCGCCTTCGGCGAGAAGAAGCTCTACGGCAAAGTGGTGACCGGCGTCATCCGCTCCACCGTCGTCGTGGACGAGGACGGCAGGATCGAGCACGCCTTCTACAACGTCAAGGCGACCGGTCACGTGGCCAAGATCATCAGGGACCTGGGCGTCTGACCCTCCCGGCCGCCGCCCCGGTTGCCCCGGATGGGCCGTCCGGGGCAACCGGACCGGGCGCCCTCCCGCCGGGGGGCGCCCTCCCGCCGGGGGCGCCCTCCCGCCGGGGGACCGGACAGCGCCCAGCCCGCACGGGTTCCCCGGATCGATGTCGAGATGATGTGAGGGACATCGCATCCGGCCGTGAAGTCGGTTTGCGACCGCCACCACTGCGCAGAAGCCTTTCCTGGAACACCCTGCGAGGAAAGGACCCGGCCATGGCGGCCCCCGACCCCCACCAGGCGGCCGACCCCCAAGCGGTCAAGCGCCACCCCACGCTCTTCCGGGCCGTCCGGAAGCGTCGGAACCCGCGGCTGCGCCGGACGGACATCACCGTCACGGACGACGCGGCGGTGAAGCGCGCGGTGAAGGCGGCGTCGCTGGGCAACGCCATGGAGTGGTTCGACTTCGGCATCTACTCCTACCTGGCCGTCACCATCGGGCAGGTGTTCTTCCCGTCCGGGAACGACACCACGCAGCTCCTCTCCTCCTTCGCCACGTTCGCGGTGGCCTTCCTCGTCCGGCCGCTCGGCGGCATGTTCTTCGGCCCGATGGGTGACAAGGTCGGCCGCAAGAAGGTCCTCGCGCTGACGATGATCCTGATGGCGGTCGGCACGTTCGCCATCGGCCTGATCCTCTCGCACGCCACGATCGGCGTCTGGGCCGCGGTCCTGCTGATCTTCTTCCGGATGCTCCAGGGCTTCTCGACGGGCGGTGAGTACGGCGGCGCCTCGACGTTCATCGCCGAGTACGCCCCCGACAAGCGGCGCGGCTTCTTCGGCAGCTTCCTGGAGTTCGGCACGCTGGCCGGCTACGTCGGCGCGGCGGGCCTCGTGACGGCCCTGTACGCCCTCCTGGACGACGCGCAGATGGAGGCCTGGGGGTGGCGGATCCCGTTCCTCGTCGCGGGCCCGCTGGGCCTGGTCGGCCTCTACCTGCGACTGCGCCTGGACGAGACCCCGGCCTTCCAGAAGCTGGAGGGCGGCACGGCGCACGCGAGCGAGGCGGCGGACGGCGTGGAGTCCACGGCCAAGGGCGACCTCGCCAAGATCTTCCGGCAGTACTGGCCGACGCTGATCCTCTGCATCTGCCTGGTCGGCGCGTACAACATCACCGACTACATGCTGCTGTCGTACATGCCGACGTACCTCTCCGACGAGCTCGGCTACAGCGAGACCCACGGGCTGCTGATCCTGCTGGCGGTGATGGTCTTCCTGATGGCGATCATCAGCCAGGTCGGCAAGCTGTCCGACCGCTTCGGCCGCAAGCCGCTGCTGATGACGGGCATGCTGGGCTTCCTCTTCCTCTCCCTCCCGGCGTTCCTCCTCATCCGGATCGACGGCATCCTCCCGATCACGGTCGGCATGCTGCTGCTGGGCCTCTCCCTGGTCTGCATGCTCGGCACGATGTCCGCGGCCCTGCCGGCCCTGTTCCCGACGAACGTCCGCTACGGGTCCCTGTCGGTGGGCTACAACCTCTCCGCGTCGATCTTCGGCGGTACGACCCCACTGGTGATCACGGCCCTGATCAGCTGGACCGGCTCCAACCTGATGCCCGCGTACTACGCGATGGCGGCGGCCCTGATCGGCGTGATCGCGGTCGCCTGCATGAAGGAGACCGCCCGGAAGCCGCTGATCGGCTCCCCGCCGTCGGTCGAGACGGACGAGGAGGCGGCGGAGCTGGTGCACGCGCAGTCGCCAGAGCCGAAGTTCTGACGCCTTTCCTCTTGCGGGCCCCCTCCGGATTCCGGACGTGACCATCCGATAAGCGGGTCGTTGCTCCGTACGAGGCTGCGAACGCGCGGCCGGAATCGGAGGGGGCAGGGACGTGGGGAACAGCCCGTACACGCGGGAGCGGCTGGCGGAGGCGGCCTCGTCATCGCGGACGCTCTCAGAGGCGTTGACGAAGCTGGGGGTCGATCCGAAGAGTCCGACGCGGCGGTATGTTTTCGACCGGATGCGGAAGATGGACATAGCCACGGAACACTTCGAGCGCGAGGGCACTCGCTGGACCAGGGAAGCGCTGGTGCCCGTGGTCGCCCTGTCCACCAGCGTCTACGACGTGTTGCGGCGCCTCGGCCTGGAGGCCGTGGGAGGCCACCACAGCAACATCAGCAGACGCATCAAGGCGTACGGCATCGACACCTCACACTTCGCCCAGCCGCCGCGTGCCGGGACGACAAGGCGTCACGTTCCGCCCGAGAAGCTGTTGGTGGATGACTGCTCACCACATCCTCGCCGCGTTCCCAGTTCCCGCCTCAAGCCCGCCATGGCCGCGCTCGGCGTGGCGCAACGCTGTGCCCTCTACGGAACGGAACCACTCTGGCGTGGCAGGCCGCTCCCGCTGGAGGTGGACCACATCAACGGCAGATGGAGCGACAACCGTCCGGAGAATCTAAGGCTCCTCTGCCCCAACTGTCATTCGGCGACGGACACGTATCGCGGTCGCGGCAAGAGGCGTCGTGCGGGGCATGGCGGCAGCCGGTGAACCAGCGGCAGCGGTACACCCACGAGCGGCTGGTCGAGGCCGCGGAGCGCTGCTCGGACATCGACGAGGTCATCGCGTTCTTCGGCACTCGTCCTTACGCGAAGCTCCGTCGCCATCTGCTGAGGCGGTTCGCCCATTTCGGGATCGATATCTCACACTTCAGGCACCGAGGCTCGCACACCGCCGCCTCGCGCCCCTCACGGGACGCACTCCGTGAGGCGGTGGCGGCCTCACGCTCCATCGCAGAGCTGCTCCGCAGACTCGGGCGCCCCGAGAACGGGCACCAACGAAAGCTCCTGCGGCAGTGGATCGCCGAAGAGTCCGTGTCGACCTCGCACTTCCTCGGTCAGGCGCACCAGCGTGGCAGGCCGGGCCCGACCCCCACCAAGCGCCCTGAGGACGTGCTGGTGAGACACGCCGGCGGATATCGCACGAAGACCGTGCTGCTACGTCGGGCCTTGCGGGAGATCGGCGTGGCTCAGCAGTGCGACGAGTGCGGAACCGAGCCGGTCTGGCGCGGATCGCCCATCACTCTGGAGATCGACCACGTCAACGGTGACTGGAGCGACGACCGCGCCGAGAACCTCCGGTTGCTGTGCCCGAACTGCCATGCCGTCACCACCACCTGGTGCCGAGGGGGCGCACGCAGGGCCGCGCACCAGGGAACTCCCACACCGGCCGGGCCGCCTCGCCCGGTACGATGACATGCGTCTGGCGGCGGTGGTGCAATGGCGACACAGCAGACTTAGGATCTGTGGCCCGTGAAACGGCTTGAGGGTTCGAATCCCTTCCGCCGCACCGAGCACGGCCTGCGAATCGAAGCACTGATACGCAGGCCGTTTCTCCGTCTCCGGCCCTACCCCACCAACTCCCGCACCACCGGCACCAGCGCCCGGAACGCCTTGCCGCGGTGGCTGATCGCGTTCTTCTCCGCCGGGGTCAGCTCCGCGCAGGTGCGGGTCTCGCCCTCGGGCTGGAGGATCGGGTCGTAGCCGAAGCCGTATCCGCCGGTCGGGGCGTGGCGCAGGATGCCGTTCAGGCGGCCCTCGACCACGCGTTCCGTGCCGTCGGGCAGGGCCAGGGCGGCGGCGCAGGCGAAGTAGGCCCCGCGGTGGGCGTCCGCGATGTCGCCGAGCTGGGCCAGGAGCAGGTTGAGGTTGGCCGTGTCGTCGCCGTGGGTGCCGGACCAGCGGGCCGAGAGGATGCCGGGGGCGCCGCCGAGGACGTCGACGCAGAGGCCCGAGTCGTCGGCGATCGCCGGGTGGCCGGTGGCGCGGGCCAGGGCGTGGGCCTTGAGGAGCGCGTTCTCGGCGAAGGTGACGCCGGTCTCCTTGACGTCGGGGACGTCCGGGTACGCGTCCGCGCCGACGAGGTCGTAGTCGAGTCCCGCGTCGGCGAGGATGGCGTGCAGTTCGGTGATTTTCCCGGCGTTGCGGGTGGCGAGGATCAGGCGCGTCATGCAGCGATTATCGCCGGGCCGGTGCTCCGGCATCGCTGGGGCGGGTGCTCGGGCATCGCCGGGCCGGTGCTCCGGCATCGCCGGGCCGGTGCTCCGGCCGGCCCGGTCCCTCCCCGTACCGGCCGGGCCGGTGTCCCCTACGGCGTGCAGACCTTGCCGATCTCCGTCGCCGCGTCCGTCACCGGGGTGATGTCGGGGGTGGCGTCGCCGCTCTCGATGGAGTCGCGCACGTTGGTGACGCCCGCCTGGAGGTCGTCGACCGCCTTGGAGAGGTCCGCGTTGTCGGTGGTGTCGTCGAGGTTCTTGAGCTCGCGGTCGATGTCGTCCAGGGCTTCCGAAGCCTGGGTGATGTCCTCGGAGGCGCTGGAGACGGCCTGCTGGAGGTTGCCGACGCTGGTGGCGATGGCGTCGGCGGTGCGGACGCAGTCGAGAGCCTTGTCGAGGCCGGCGCAGCCCGCGGCGGTGGTCAGCGTCAGCAGGGCGGCGGCGGTGGCGAGTGCGAGGCGTTGGTGGCGGCGCGAAGCCATGGTGCGGTCCCTCCCCGGGATCGTTACGCGGACGGGCGCACGGTTCGACCCGTGCGCCCGTGCTCGTAACGACGCTCCGTGGTGCGCATTTGGTTGCTTCTTTACCCGGGGAAGGTGAGTCGCTACGCGCTCCGCGTGGTTGCGAGTGCGTCGCGCTGGAGTGCGGCGAGGTCGACGCAGCCCGCGGTGGCCAGGTCCAGGAGCGCGCCGAGCTCCTTGCGGTCGAAGGGGGCGCCCTCGGCGGTGCCCTGGACCTCGACGAAGCGGCCGTCGCCGGTGCAGACGACGTTCATGTCGGTCTCGGCGCGGACGTCCTCCTCGTAGCAGAGGTCTAGCAGCGGGGTGCCGTCGACGATGCCGACGCTGATCGCGGCGACGGTGTCGGTCAGCGGCTTGCGTCCGGCCTTGACGATCTTCTTGCCCTGGGCCCAGGCGACGGCGTCGGCGAGGGCGACGTACGCGCCGGTGATGGCGGCCGTACGGGTGCCGCCATCGGCCTGGAGAACGTCGCAGTCCAGCACGATGGTGTTCTCGCCGAGGGCCTTGTAGTCGATGACCGCGCGCAGCGAGCGACCGATCAGGCGGCTGATCTCGTGGGTGCGTCCGCCGATCCTGCCGCGTACGGCTTCGCGGTCGCCGCGGGTGTTGGTGGAGCGGGGCAGCATGGAGTACTCGGCGGTGACCCAGCCCTCGCCGCTGCCCTTGCGCCAGCGCGGGACGCCTTCGGTGACGGAGGCGGTGCAGAAGACTTTGGTGTCGCCGAAGGAGATGAGGACTGAGCCCTCGGCGTGCTTGCTCCAGCCGCGTTCGATGGTGACGGGGCGGAGCTGTTCGGGGGTGCGGCCGTCGATGCGAGACATGGGCCCGACTTTATCCGTTGGCGGGGTGGCTCCGTTCGGGTGCGGCGGGCCGGGCCCGAAGTGCGGGCCGGGTACGGCACAGGCCCCGCCCACCCGTGGGGTGCGGGGCCTGCGGGTGCGGACGTCTCCCGGGGGGCGTCCGCGGTGTCCGGCGGGGTGTCAGCCGGTCACATCATGTCTTCGATGTCGGCGGCGATGGGGTCCGCGTCGGTGCCGATGACGACCTGGATCGCGGTGCCCATCTTGACGACGCCGTGGGCGCCGGCGGCCTTCAGGGCGGCTTCGTCGACCTTGCCGGGGTCGTGGACCTCGGTGCGGAGGCGGGTGATACAGCCTTCGATCTCGTCGATGTTCTCGATCCCGCCGAGCCCGGCGACGATCTTCTCAGCCTTGGTGGCCATGTCCTTCTCCCTGGTTTTCGCGTGCAGACGGGCCGCCCGCTGCGGGTCCGTTTCGTCACGGTAACGCACGGTTGGCCCAACTTCGCGGGCGGGTAACCGGACTATCACCAAAGATAACGATCACCGGTGCCCTGACTTCGCGGCGGGCCCCGGACCGTGACGCAACTGGTCTACACCAGTTTGCGACGACCGCCAAACGAGGCTTGTTCCGGGAAGGACGCCGATGAGTTCGAGCGCCGCTGCGGCACCGCAGCCCACATGGTGGAACGGTCCGGTCCAGGGCTTGCAGAAGATCGGCCGCAGCCTCCAGCTCCCGGTGGCGGTCCTCCCGGCGGCGGGCCTGCTGGTCAGCCTCGGCAACCTGTTCTCGTCCTATCTGCACGGCGCCTTCTGGGACAAGACCGCCAAGGTCCTCCTCAACGGCGGCACCGCGATCCTCGACGGCGTGGTCGGCCTGCCCCTGCTCTTCTGCATCGGCGTGGCCATCGGCTTCGCCAAGAAGGCGGACGGCTCCACCGCGCTCGCGGCCGTGGCCGGCTTCCTGGTCTACCGGGGCGTCCTCACGGCGTTCCCCATCGACGGCACGGTGACGGACGAGCTGCCCGACGGTGAGCCGCAGAACCCCGGCGTCCTCGGCGGCATCCTGATCGGTCTGCTGACCGCGGTGGTCTGGCAGCGCTACCACCGCACCAAGCTGGTGGACTGGCTCGGCTTCTTCAACGGCCGGCGCCTGGTGCCGATCCTGATGGCGTTCCTCTGCGTGATCCTGGGGGTGCTGTTCGGGCTGCTGTGGCAGCCGGTGGGTGACGGGCTGACCTGGTTCTCCAAGCAGCTCATCGACCTCGGCTCCTGGGGCGCGGCGATCTTCGGTTTCGCGAACCGGCTGCTGATCCCGATCGGCATGCACCAGTTCCTGAACACGTTCTTCTGGTTCCAGGCGGGCGAGTTCACCGGGGCGGACGGCGCGACCGTCCAGGGCGACATCTCCCGGTTCTTCGCCGAGGACCCGTCGGCGGGGCAGTTCACCTCGGGCTTCTTCCCGATCATGATGTTCGGCCTGCCCGCGGCCGCCCTGGCCATCACCCACACCGCACGGCCCGAGCGCCGCAAGGAGGTGGGCGGCCTGATGGTGTCGGTGGCGCTGACCTCGTTCGTCACCGGGGTGACCGAGCCGATCGAGTTCTCCTTCATGTTCGTCGCGCCGCTGCTGTACGGCGTGCACGCCGTGCTCACCGGGGCCTCGATGGGCATCACCTGGCTGCTGGGGGTGCATGCCGGGTTCAGCTTCTCGGCCGGGTTGATCGACTACGTCGTCAACTGGCATCTCGATACGAAACCGTGGCTGATCATCCCGATCGGCGCGGGCTTCGCGGTGATCTATTACGTGGTCTTCCGGTTTGCGATCACCAAGTTCGATCTCAAGACTCCGGGCCGGGAGCCGGAGGAGGTCGAGAAGGAGATCGAACAGAACCTCACGAAGTAGCAGGTCGCCGGGGTTTCACCCCGATCGCTCAAGGCCCTCGGACCAGCCGGCCCGAGGGCCTTCGGCATGTCACCGAACGTGTCGGATCTGCTACCGCGAATCAGAAGGGAATTGCAGGTTCCTTATCTAACCCTCACCGTGCTAAAACTGGTCTACACCACTGAGTGGTCCAGACCACGGCTGCCGTGCCGCGTCTGTCGAGTCGCCGCCTCCCCGCATCAACGTCCTGGGCGGCACCGTGCCCCATGGAGGATTTGATGACCACGGCTGAGACCGCACCCGCGGCCGAGAAGAAGAAGGGCGCCGGCGTGATGGCCGTCATGCAGCGCATCGGCCGCAGCCTGATGCTGCCGGTCGCCGTGCTGCCGGCCGCCGCGCTCCTGGTCCGCCTCGGCAACGAGGACATGCTGGGCCGCGCCTCGTTCCCGACCTTCATCACCAAGCTCGCCGGTTACATGTACGCGGGCGGCGGCGCCATCCTCGACAACATGCCGCTGCTGTTCGCCGTCGGCATCGCCATCGGCTTCGCCAAGAAGTCGGACGGCTCGACCGCCCTGGCCGCCGTCACCGGCTACCTGGTCTTCCAGAAGGTGCTGGCCACCTTCACCGACGGCAACCTGCGGCAGGTGGCCTCCGTCGTCGACGGCAAGATCGTGATGAACGACGCCCCCGTCAACGCCGGTGTCCTCGGCGGTGTCGTGATGGGCATCGTCGTGGCCCTGCTGTACCAGCGCTTCCACCGGACGAAGCTGCCCGACTGGGCGGGCTTCTTCAGCGGCCGGCGTCTGGTCCCGATCCTCTCCGCCTTCGCGGGTCTGGCCATCGGTATCCTCTTCGGTCTGATCTGGCCGGTCCTCGGCACCGGTCTGCACAACTTCGGTGAGTGGCTCGTCGGCTCCGGCGCGGTCGGCGCGGGCATCTTCGGTGTCGCCAACCGTGCGCTGATCCCGGTCGGCATGCACCACCTGCTGAACTCCTTCCCGTGGCTCCAGGCGGGCGAGTACAACGGCAAGCACGGTGACATCGCCCGCTTCCTCGCCGGCGACCCGAACGCCGGCCAGTTCATGACCGGCTTCTTCCCGATCATGATGTTCGCCCTCCCGGCGGCCTGCCTCGCCATCGTCCACTGCGCCCGCCCCGAGCGCCGCAAGGTCGTCGGCGGCATGATGTTCTCCCTCGCGCTGACCTCGTTCGTCACCGGTGTGACCGAGCCGATCGAGTTCACGTTCATGTTCATCGCTCCGGTGCTGTACGCGATCCACGCGGTGCTGACCGGTGTGTCGATGGCCCTGACCTGGGCGCTCGGCATGAAGGACGGCTTCGGGTTCTCGGCCGGTCTGGTCGACTTCCTGCTGAACCTCGGCATCGCGTCGAAGCCCTGGATGCTGGTCCTGGTCGGCCTCTGCTTCGCGGTGGTCTACTACGTGGTCTTCCGGTTCGCCATCACCAAATTCAACCTCCCGACCCCGGGCCGGGAGTCGGACGAGGAACTCGCCGAGCTGCGGAAGGCCGAGGCGAAGTAGCCCCGGCCGCACCGGTCGGCTGTACCCGTACACGCGAGACCCCCGCCTCCCTCTCGGAAGGCGGGGGTCTCGTCGTCGTACCCGGGCTCGGACTCGTACGCGTGCTCAGACCTCGTACACCGCGCCCGGTGCGGCCAGTTCCACCGGGCCCGGGTAGGCCGCCCGCGCGTCGGCGAGGTTGCGCTCCGCGTCCGTCCACGGCGGGATGTGGGTGAGGACGAGCCGGCGGGCGTCCGCGCGGGCGGCGGCCTCACCGGCCTCCCGGCCGTTGAGGTGCAGGTCGGGGATGTCTTCCTTGCCGTCGACGAACGACGCCTCGCAGAGGAACAGGTCCGCGTCCCGGGCCAGCTTCTCCAGGGCGTCGCAGGTTCCCGTGTCGCCGGAGTAGGCGAGGGTGGCGCCGCCGTGCTCGATCCGGATGCCGAAGGTGTCGACGGGGTGGCGGAGCTTCTCCGTACGGACCGAGAAGGGGCCGATCTCGAAGGAGTCCGCCTTGAGCGTGTGGAAGTCGAAGACCTCGCTCATCGCCCGGTCGGAGGGGGTGTCGCCATGGGCGGCGGTCAGACGCTGCTCGGTGCCCTCGGGTCCGTAGACCGCGAGGGGGACGGGGCGGGCGCCGTCGTGGCGGTAGTAGCGCACGACGAAGTACGCGCACATGTCGATGCAGTGGTCGGCGTGGAGGTGGCTGAGGAAGATCGCGTCGAGGTCGTAGAGACCGACGTGGCGCTGCAGCTCGCCGAGGGCGCCGTTGCCCATGTCGAGGAGCAGCCGGAAGCCGTCGGCCTCTACGAGGTAGCTCGAGCATGCCGAACCCGGGGACGGGAACGAGCCGGAGCAGCCGACGACGGTGAGCTTCATGGAGCGTGAACCTCCGGGGCATGGGAACGGGGAGGGTTCGTGCAATTCCTGCCGGAACGTTTTGCGGTTCGTCGAGCGTAAGGCGCGGAACTCCGCGTCGCTCCTCCGCCGCCTGCCGTTGTGGGGGAACTCACCTGCTCTGTCACCGGTTCGATGGAAGCGCGTCCACGGTGGGGCCCGGGCGCGGCGCGGGGGCCGGCTCCGGCGCCGGTACGGTCGGGGGATGAACACGTTCTGGTGGGTGGCGCTGGTCGCCGTGGTTCTGCTGGCGCTCGTCGCCGCGGTGGTGGACGGCCGGGGGCGCTCGGACCGGGGGCCCCGGTCGAGGCGGCCGCGGCAGCCGGTGGGTTCGACCCGGCCGCCCTCCCGTCCGTCGCGGCCTCCGGGTCCGGCGGGGCGCGGGGAGGGGCGGACGCCGCGGGCGGGTGAGGTGTGGTGGGCCGATGTGCCGTACGAGGACGGGCCCGGGTCCAAGGACCGGCCGTGCCTGGTCCTGTCGGTACGGGGACGGGGCCGGGGGCGCACGGTGGTCGTCGCCAAGATCACCAGCAAGCACCACGAGGAGCGGCCCGGGGTGATCGCGCTGCCGGCGGGGGCGGTGGGGGATCAGCGGGGGCGGCGGAGTTTCCTGGAGACGGATGAGCTGCGGGAGGTGCGGATCGCCGGGTTCCGGCGGCGGGTGGGGGCCGTGGACGCGGAGGTGTGGGAGCGGGTGCGGGGGCTGGGGGCCGGGTGAGGGCGGGGCCGGGTTTCGGGGCTCTGCCCCGGACCCCGCTCCTCAATCGCCGAAGGGGCTGAAAGGACGTCCTCAAGCGCCGGACGGGCTGGGATGGTGCGCCGGACCGGCTGGAACGGTGCCCCGGGCCGGCGGAAAAGGCGCCTTCAGCGCCGGGCAGGCCGGAACCGCGGCTTCATGCCCAGAGCTGGCCGTGCAGCGTCTCGATCGCCGCTTCCGTCGTCTCGGCCGTGTAGACGCCCGTCGACAGGTACTTCCAGCCGCCGTCCGCCACCACGAAGACGATGTCCGCGCTCTCCCCCGCCTTGACCGCCTTGTTGCCCACGCCGATCGCCGCGTGCAGTGCGGCGCCGGTGGAGACGCCCGCGAAGATGCCCTCCTGCTGGAGGAGTTCGCGGGTGCGGGTGACCGCGTCGGCGGAGCCCACGGAGAAGCGGGTGGTGAGGACCGAGGCGTCGTAGAGCTCGGGGACGAAGCCCTCGTCGAGGTTGCGGAGGCCGTAGACCAGGTCGTCGTAGCGCGGTTCGGCGGCGACGATCCGGATGCCCGGGCGCATCTCGCGGAGGTAGCGGCCGACGCCCATGAGGGTGCCGGTGGTGCCGAGGCCCGCCACGAAGTGGGTGATGGAGGGGAGGTCGGTGAGGATCTCCGGTCCGGTGGTGGCGTAGTGGGCGCCCGCGTTGTCCGGGTTGCCGTACTGGTAGAGCATCACCCAGTCCGGGTGCTCGGCCGCCAGCTCCTTGGCGACGCGGACGGCGGTGTTGGAGCCGCCCGCGGCCGGGGAGGAGATGATCTCGGCGCCCCACATGGCGAGCAGGTCGCGCCGTTCCTGCGAGGTGTTCTCCGGCATGACGCAGACGATGCGGTAGCCCTTGAGCTTGGCCGCCATGGCGAGCGAGATGCCGGTGTTGCCGCTGGTGGGCTCCAGGATGGTGCAGCCGGGTGTCAGCCGGCCGTCCTTCTCGGCCTGTTCGACCATGTGGAGCGCGGGGCGGTCCTTGATCGAGCCGGTGGGGTTGCGGTCCTCCAGCTTGGCCCAGATGCGGACGTCCTCGGACGGGGACAGCCGCGGGAGGCGGACGAGGGGAGTGTTCCCCACGGCCGCCAGCGGGGAGTCGTACCGCATCAGCGCATGCCGCCGGCGACGGCCGGGAGGATGGTGACGTTGTCGCCGTCGCTGAGCTTGGTGGAGATGCCGTCGAGGAAGCGGACGTCCTCGTCGTTGAGGTAGACGTTCACGAAGCGGCGGAGCTGCTCGCCGTTCGCACCGTCGACGAGTCGCTCACGGATGCCGGTGTGGCGGCTCTCCAGGTCGGCGAAGAGGTCGGCGAGGGTGTCCCCGTTGCCTTCGACGGCCTTGGCGCCGTCGGTGTAGGTGCGGAGGATGGTCGGGATGCGGACCTCGATGGCCATGGCGTGGGCTCCTGTCGAAAGCGGGGAGGTGGCGTGGGGCGCGCGTTTCTTCCCCCGCGCGGGGGTGTGGTGCGGGTGGGTGAGGCGGGCGGACCGCGGCTCAGGCCGTGCGGCTCACGGGCAGGCTTGGGGCGGGACAGATCGCGCTGGCGAGCCTGCACAGGTCGACGTGCAGCCGCGCGACGAGCAGCGTGCCCGGCGTCCTGTTGCTCACGTCATGGGGAACCATGCGGGCATCGTATCGATTCCCCGTCCGGAAACCCGAGTGTGATCCCATATGGTGGATGCTCGGCGACCACTATGCGGACACATGGGGGTCCGCCCTGTCCTGCGGGAGGTAGATCACCGTGGGGGCGCCGGTCTCGGGGTGGACGCTGACCTCGGCGGCGACGCCGTACACCTCGCCCAGCAGCTCCGCGGTGAGGACCTCCTCCGGGGTGCCGGAGGCGACGACGCGGCCGTCCTTGAGGACGTAGAGGCGGTCGCAGTAGTACGCGGCCAGGTTGAGGTCGTGCAGGGCCAGCAGGTTGGTGGTGCCGAGGGCGCGGACCAGGGACAGGATCTCCAACTGGTAGCGGATGTCCAGGTGGTTGGTCGGCTCGTCCAGGACGACGAGCGAGGGCTGCTGGACCAGGGCGCGGGCGACCAGGGCGCGCTGGCGTTCGCCGCCGGAGAGGGAGGCGAACGTACGGGGTGCGAGTGCGGCGATCCCGACCCGGGCCAGGGCCTCGGTGACCAGCGCGGTGTCGGCGGCGCTGTCCGCCTCCCAGAACCGCTTGTGCGGGGCGCGGCCCATGGCGACGACCTGGCCCACGGTGAGCTCGAACCCGGCGTGGCCGTCCTGCGGGACGGTGGCGACGCGGCGGGCGCGGGCCTTCACGGGGAGGGCGGGGAGGTTGTCGCCGTCCAGGAGGACGCGGCCGTGGGTGGGGCGCAGGGTGCCGTAGACGCAGCGCAGGAGTGTGGTCTTGCCGCTGCCGTTGGGGCCGACGAGGCCCACGGTCTCGCCGTCGGCCGCGGTGAGGTCGACGGCGTCGACGAGGTGGCGGCCGTCGCCGATGCCGTACGAGAGTGCCTCGGTGCGCAGAGTGGTCACGGGCGGGCTCCCTCGGCGGAAGGTGCGGTCGTCGGGCGGGGGCTCCCGCCGACGGGACTCGGGCGGGGGCTCCCGCCGACGGGCTTCGGGCGGGAGCTCCCGCCGGGAAGAGGCCTCATGCGGGGGCTCCTTCGGGCCGGCGCCGCAGCATCCAGAGGAAGAACGGGCCGCCGGTCAGGGCCGTGAGGACGCCGACCGGGATGTCCTGCGGGGCCGCGAGCGTGCGGGCGGCCAGGTCCGCGAGGACCAGGAACACCGCTCCGCCGAGCGCGACGACCGGGAGCAGCGCGCGGTGCGCGGCGCCCACCGCCATCCGGGCCATGTGCGGGACCATCAGGCCGACGAAGCCGATCGCCCCGCTGTACGCGACGAGCACCCCGGTCATCAGCGAGGCGAGGACGAAGACGGCGGCCCGGAAGCGGGCGGTGTCCAGGCCGAGGACGGTCGCGCCCTCCTCCCCCACCAGGAGCAGGTCCAGCGGGCGGGACAGCGTGAGGAGGACGGCCGTGCCGGCGACCAGGGTGACCGCGGGGAGCGCGAGCATGTCCCAGCGGGCCGCGCCGAGGCCGCCGAGGGTCCAGTAGAGGACTTCCTGGAGGTGGTCGGCGCGGGCGGAGGTGACCAGGATCAGGCTGGTGAGGCCGGAGAGGACGTAGGAGACGGCGACCCCGGCGAGGACGAGCCGGTTGGTGGTGAGGCCGCCCCCGCCGCGCGCCAGGGTGTAGACGAGCGTCAGCGAGAGCAGCGCGCCGGCGAAGGCGGCGGCGGGGATCGTGACGGTGGTGGCGAGGGTGGCGCCGATGCCGAGGACGATCACCAGGACCGCGCCGGTGGAGGCGCCGGAGGAGACGCCGAGGAGGAACGGGTCGGCCAACTGGTTGCGTACGAGGGCCTGGAGGACGGTGCCGATGACGGCGAGTCCGGCGCCGACGACGATGCCGAGCAGGACCCGGGGCAGCCGGACGTCCAGGACGATCGTACGGAACGGGCTCGCGTCGGCCCGCCCGGTCAGGATGTCGAGCACCTGGCCGGGCGGGATGCGGACGGAGCCGAGGGCGAGGGCGGCGACCACGGCGGCTGCCAGGAGCGCGGCGAGGACGCCGACCACCAGGGTGTAGCGCAGCAGCCGCCGCGGTGCGGGGGTGCGGCAGGTCACGAGGTGGTGGCCGCCGGGTGGAGCTGGGCCGCGAGCTTCTCGACGGCGGCGGGGACGCGGACGCCGAGGACCGCGTCGGAGAGCGGCATGACCGCGAAGCGTTTGTTCTTGATGGCGGGGACATCGGCGAGGGCCGGGTCGGTGAGCAGGCGCTTCTTCTTCTGCTCGACGGTGGTGGCGCCGTAGTCGTAGATCACGATGGCTTCGGGCTTGCGGGCGACGACGTTCTCCCAGGAGGCGTCGCCGAAGGACTTGTCGAGGTCGGCGAAGACGTTGGTGCCGCCGGCCCGCTTGATCAGCTCGTTGCCGATGCCCTTGCCGCCGGCGGTGAACGCGGTCTTGTCGCCGCTGTCGTAGACGAAGACGGAGACCGGCTTCAGGTCCGCCAGCTTCTCGGCGGTGGCGGCGTTGTCGGCCTTGGCCTGCTTGATCCAGGCCTCGGCGCGGTCGCTGACACCGAAGGTGCGGCCGACCTCGTGGACCTCCTGGTAGAGGGTCTCCATCGGGGTGTCGGCCTTGGCGCAGCTCTCGGTGTTGAGCCGGGTCTCGATGCCGGACTTCTTCAGCGCCTCGCGGCCGCGGCCGTCGCCCGCGGCGAAGGCGCTGGCGTATCCGCCGTAGACGAAGTCGGGGTTCGCGGCGAGGACCTTCTCGTAGGAGGGGTACTCCTTGGCGATGACCGGGACGGACGCGTAGTCCTTCTCGTACTCCGGCAGGACCTCGTCGTCGAGGTAGGCGGTGCCGACGAGGGACTTGGCCAGGCCCAGTTCCAGCATGATCTCGGTGACGTGCTGGTTCATGGTGACCACGCGCCTGGGCGGCGCCTTGAAGGTCGTGGTGACACCGCAGTTGGTGACGGTGTACGGGAAACCGTCGCTCTTCGCCGCGGCCTCGGGCTTGCCCTCGGCGTTGTCGCCGTCCGGGGAGGAGCAGGCGGTGAGGGCGAGCGGGAGCAGCACGGCGGCGGCTATGAGCGCGGGGGTGCGCCGGGACATGGCGGGGCCTCTCCGGGGGATTTCCGCGTCCCCTGGTCGATGCGATAAGGCGGCGGGCCAGTTCCTGGCTTCCGGGCCGCCCTCCGGCGCGGAGTCGTCCGTGGGGAGTCGTCCGCGAGGGGAGGGGGCCCGGTCACAGTGGCGGGACCGTGCCGGATTCGCACCGGCTTCCTGGTTCCTGCTGCCTTGATGGGTTCTGGGGGCAGTGTGCCAGACCCGTGCGGCGGCCCTGCGGGGTGGCCGGGTACTCAGTACGCCTCGACGACCCGCACGTCCTCCTCGGTGATCTCGCCGTCCACGATCCGGTACGAGCGGAACTGGAAGGGGCCCGCGTCGTCGGTGTCGGCGGTGGAGACCAGGACGTAGTGGGCGCCGGGCTCGTTCGCGTACGAGAGGTCGGTACGGGAGGGGTAGGCCTCGGTCGCCGTGTGCGAGTGGTAGATGATCACGGGTTCCTCGTCGCGGTCGTCCATCTCGCGGTAGAGCTTGAGGAGGTCGCCGGAGTCGAACTCGTAGAACGTGGGCGAGCGGGCGGCGTTGAGCATCGGGATGAAACGCTCGGGGCGCCCCGTTCCCGCCGGTCCCGCGACCACGCCGCACGCCTCGTCGGGGTGGTCGGCACGGGCGTGGGCGACGATTCTGTCGTGGAGCGCCTGGGTGATGGTCAGCATGGCGCCCAGGATAGGCATGCGGGCCCCCGCGTACCGGTGGGTGGTACGCGGAGGCCCGCATGGTGGACGCCGCGGGCCGTAGGGGCGGCCGGGGGCGGTCCGGGAAGAGGGTGGTCGTGGGCCCGGTGGCCGGGCCCGCCCTCGGGGTCAGCGCTTGGCGAAAGCGGTGTTCTCCGGGTTGCGCGACTTGAGCACCAGGAAGGAGACGCCCAGCAGGAGCGCCCAGACCGGGGCGCAGTAGAGCGAGATCCTGGCGTCCTTGTCGACCGCCATCATCACGATGACCATGCCGATGAAGGCGAGCGCGAACCAGCTGGTGTACGGGGCGCCGGGGGCCTTGAACGTGGACTGCGGGACCACACCCCGGTCGGCCAGCCGACGGTAGCGGATCTGGCTGAACAGGATCATGATCCAGGCCCACATGCCGGAGATGGTGGCGAAGGAGACGACGTAGTTGAACGCCTCGCCCGGCCACTGGTAGTTGATCCAGACGCCGACGAGCATCAGGCCGGCGGAGAAGGTGGTGCCGACGAGCGGCAGGCCGTTCTTCGTCAGCTTGGTGAAGGCGCGCGGTCCCTGCCCGTTCATGGCCAGGTCGCGGAGCATGCGGCCGGTGGAGTACATGCCGGAGTTGCAGGAGGAGAGCGCCGCGGTCAGGACGACGAAGTTGACGATGGCGGCGCCGACACCGAGCCCCATCTCCTCGAAGGCCTTCACGAACGGCGAGACACCCGGCTTGAAGGTGGACCACGGCACGACCGAGAGGATCATGATGAGCGCGCCGACGTAGAAGACGGCGATGCGCCACGGCACGGTGTTGATCGCCTTGGGCAGCACGGTCTCGGGGTCCTTGGACTCCCCGGCGGTGACGCCGACGAGCTCGACGGCGAGGAAGGCGAACATGACGATCTGGAGCGTCATCAGCATGCCGCCGACGCCGTTGGGGAAGAAGCCGCCGTCGTTCCAGAGGTTGGAGACGGTCGCGGTGTCGCCCGCGTCGGAGAAGCCGACGGTCAGGACCCCGGCGCAGATCAGGATCATGCCGATGATCGCGGTGACCTTGACCATGGAGAACCAGAACTCCAGCTCACCGAAGAGCTTCACGGAGATCAGGTTGGCGCCGTACAGAATGACGGTGAAGACGAGCGCGGACAGCCACTGCGGAATGTCCCACCAGTACGTCATATAGGTGGCGGCCGCGGTGACTTCGGTGATTCCGGTGACGACCCAGAACAGCCAGTAGGTCCAGCCGGTCACGAATCCGAAGAACGGTCCGATGAATTCGCGGGCGTACTCCGAGAAGGAGCCGGAGACCGGGCGGTACATGAGTAGTTCGCCCAAAGCCCGCATGATGAAGAAGATGACCAGGCCCGCGAGGACGTAGGCCAGGATGAGGCTGGGTCCGGCCCGGTCGATCGCTTTGCCCGCGCCGAGGAAGAGTCCGGTACCGATGGCTCCGCCGATGGCGATCATCTGGATCTGACGGGCTCCCAGACCTCGCTGGTACCCCTCGCCACCGGTCCCGGCCTCACCGGCGTCCGCGCCGGGCTTTCCCTTGTCGGCCTGTCCCTCGTCGACCTGTGCCGATGTCATGTGTGGTGCGCCTTTCTCCACGCCGATCCGCGCCAGTCAAGGCTGCGGATCAGGTCCTGATCCCCCCGGATATGGATGGAGTGCCACCGGCGTTCGGCCGGCTTGTGGCGACCCCGGGAACAGGGGTGGCGTTCCCGGGCGATCGTGAAGATTTATCACGGCCGTCACAGGACACCATGGGACATTCTGTGGCGCATCCCACAGGTAAAAGCGGACAAGAAACTCCATCCGCCACGAATGCCGTCGGTGACTTGGGGGGATCGTTACCCGGATCTGAGCGTCCGTTGAGCGAACGGAGCGGACCCGGGAGACCGGCACCCTTTTCCGCAGGATTACGGCATCAGTGTTTCGACGAGCGTCTCCTGGAGCGCCCCGAGCCAGAGGTAGGCCATCACCATGGGCTTGCGCGGATCGCTGTCGGGGAGCCGGTAGAGCGAGCCGTCCTGACCCTCGTCCTCGTCGGAGACCTCCAGCCGGGTGCCGATGGTGAGGCGCAGGTCGTTGAGCGAGCCGAGCCAGGAGCGGCACTCGCCGGCGGTGAGGGTGAGCACGGCTCCGCCGTCACCGGCGGGCGCGAGGGCGTCCAGCGTCCGGACGACGGCGAGGGCGTCCTCACGCTTGCGGGAGCGCAGGTCGTTCTCGGTGAACCGGCGGAACTCCGCGGACAGCTCCCGCAGCTCCTCCTCCGGCTTGCCGCCCTGATCCTCGGCCGGCTCGTCGGGCCCCCCGTACGCGTCGGGGAAGAGCCGGGCCAGCGCCGGATCGGACGGCGGCCTGCTGGGCCCCTCGGCGAAGAGCGCGGCGAGCGGGTCCTCGCCGTCGGCGGGCGGGGCGCCCGGGCCGATCAGTTCGAGCAGCTGCACGGCGAGGGAGCGCAGGATCGAGATCTCGACCTCGTCGAGCGCGACGGCCGCGCCGCCGCCCGGGGTGGCCTCGAAATGGCCGGCCATGGATTCTCCGATGGTGGGTCGAGCGGGGCGGATGACGGGGCGGGCGAAGCCCCGGGGGTGTCGCGGGTGACTAGTTCCGGTCCTGGGTGAGGGTGGCCCACAGCCCGTAACCGTGCATGGCCTGGACGTCGCGCTCCATCTCCTCGCGGCTCCCGCTGGAGACGACGGCGCGGCCCTTCTGGTGCACGTCGAGCATCAGCTTGTGCGCCTTGTCCTTGGAGTAGCCGAAGTAGGCCTGGAAGACATAGGTCACATAGCTCATGAGATTGACCGGGTCGTTGTGGACGAGCGTCACCCACGGGACGTCGGGTTCGGGGACCGCGAAGGTCTCCTCGGCCGCATCAGGACGTTCGATCTCTACGGGGGTAGCAACGCTCACCTGTCCCATGCTGCCACCCGGCGCGTTCCGGCGCACAGACGGACCCCACATCTCGTCACTTTGACGAATAGGGGGTACGATCCCAGCCATGAACTCAGCGGACCTCGGACGACGGGTCGGCGTTCCGTCGACCGCGCTCTTCACCGACCAGTACGAGCTGACCATGGTGCAGGCGGCACTCAAGGCGGGCACCGCCGGCCGGCACTCGGTCTTCGAGGCGTTCACCCGCCGGCTGCCCGAGGGGCGGCGGTACGGCGTCGTCGCCGGCATCGGGCGGGTGCTGGACGCGGTGGAGAACTTCCACTTCGACGACGAGATGATCGGCTTCCTGCGCCAGCAGGGGATCGTGGACGAGCCGACCCTCGCCTGGCTGGCGGGCTACCGCTTCACCGGCGACATCTGGGGCTACCCGGAGGGCGAGGTGTACTTCCCGGGCTCGCCGATCCTGCGGGTGGAGGGCTCCTTCGCCGAGTGCGTGCTGCTGGAGACGGTGATCCTCTCCATCCTCAACCACGACTCCGCCATCGCGGCCGCCGCCTCGCGGATGTCGGCCGCCGCCGGGGGCCGCCGGCTGATCGAGATGGGGGCGCGGCGGACGCACGAGCTGTCGGCCGTGGCGTCGGCGCGTGCGGCGTACGTCGGCGGGTTCGACGCCACCTCCGACCTGGCGGCCGGGTTCCGCTACGGGATCCCGACCGTGGGCACGAGCGCGCACGCCTTCACCCTGCTGCACGACACCGAGCGCGACGCGTTCCGGGCGCAGGTGGACTCGCTGGGGCGGGGCACGACGCTGCTGGTCGACACCTACGACGTGACCGAGGCGGTGCGGGCGGCGGTGGAGATCGCGGGGCCCGAGCTCGGGGCCGTACGGATCGACTCGGGCGACCTGCTGCTGGTCGCGCACCGGGTGCGGCAGCAACTGGACGAGCTGGGGGCCACGGACACGAAGATCGTGGTGACCTCGGACCTGGACGAGTACGCGATCGCCTCGCTGGCGGCCGCGCCGGTGGACGCGTACGGGGTCGGCACCCAGCTGGTCACCGGAAGCGGGCACCCCACGTGCTCGATGGTCTACAAACTGGTGGCCCGGGCCGGGTCGGCGGAGGCGGATGCTCCGCTGGTGCCGGTGGCGAAGAAGTCGCTGGGCGCGAAGTCGTCGGTGGGCGGCCGCAAGTGGGCGGCGCGCCGGGCCGACGAGGACGGGGTCGCCGAGGCCGAGGTGATCGGCACCGGGCCGGTGCCGGAGGGGCTGGCGGGGCGGGAGCTGCTGGTGGAGCTGGTGCGGGGTGGGTCGGTGGTCGCGCGCGAGCCGTTGGAGGCGGCTCGGGAGCGGCATGTTCTGGCGCGGGGGCGGTTGCCGATGTCGGCGATGCAGTTGTCGCGGGGCGAGCCGGTGATCGGGACGGAGTACGTGTGAGGCCCGGGGGCGTCCGGGGGGCGCCCTTCGTCCTCAAGCGCCGGACGGGCTGGAGCAGTCCGGACGGGCTGGAATGGGCCCGGGCGGGCTGGAGTGGGTAGGGGTTGATTGTCAGCGCCTGGTCTCTACGCTCGTTGCCATCCCCGTGAATGCTGGACATCGTCACCCTCTCCCCACCTAAGGACACCCGCCATGCACCGCGCATTGATCGTCGTGGACGTTCAGAACGACTTCTGCGAGGGCGGCAGCCTCGCGGTGGCGGGTGGTGCCGATGTCGCCGCCGCCATCACCGATCTGATCGGCGAGGCCCAGCCCGGCTACCGGCACGTGGTGGCCACCCGGGACCACCATGTCGACCCCGGTGACCACTTCTCCGGCACTCCGGACTTCGTGGACTCCTGGCCGGTGCACTGCGTCGCCGGCACGGAAGGCGTCGGGTTCCACCCGAACTTCGCGCCCGCCGTCGCCTCGGGGGCCATCGACACCGTCTTCGACAAGGGCGCCCACTCGGCCGCGTACAGCGGTTTCGAGGGCGCCGACGAGAACGGGACCGGCCTCGCCCAGTGGCTGCGCGACCGGTCGGTCACCGAGGTCGACGTGGTCGGCATCGCCACCGACCACTGCGTACGGGCCACCGCCCTGGACGCGGCCCGTGAGGGCTTCGTCACCCAGGTGCTGCTCGACCTGACCGCCGGGGTCGCGCCGGCCACCACCGAGCGGGCCCTGGACGAGCTGCGGACGGCGGGCGTGAAGCTCTCCGGGACGCCGGTGGTGGCCGAGGCGCGGTAGCGCCCACGGGCCCCTGAGGCCCCGCTCCGCCGCTCTACGCGGCCGGGCGGGCCGGGCCCGCGTGTCCGGCCGGGCCCAGCAGGGCCCTGATCGGGTGCCACAGCTCCTGGCACGACTGCGGCGAGAGGGGCGGCCGGCCGGCCGGGTCCGTCCGGGGTGCCGCCCGCCACAGCAAGCCGTCCGGGTGGTGCAGCACCGCCGTGACCTCGTCCGGGGTGGGCGGCTGCGCGTTGCCGCGCAGGTAGACCGCCCGCAGCCCCAGGTTGCGCAGCCTGGTCAGGGCGCGCGCCCGGTTCGCCGCGTGGACCAGGACCCGTACCGGGGCCCTGGACTCCGCCCCGGTACCGGCGGCGCGGGACGGTGCGCCCTCCGTCGGTCTGGTGAGGGTGAGGGCCACCACCACCGTGCCGTTCGGCAACCTGCAGAAACCTCCGCCTGCCATGCTCCGCACTCCCCCGTGAGACATCGTGTCAATAAGGATGTGAACAAGACGCACCTAAACACGATCGGCCGCCGCCCGCTAGAGGGCGACGGCCGATCATGCTCTGAACTGCGGGTTTATCGAGTCATCGGCCCGCGGGGCTGACCAGCAGGCTCATCGTGGAGCCGTTGAGCGGCTCCTGCACGATGGAGATGCGGGTGTTCGTGTCGGAAACCTTGACACTGCCCGTGGGGTTCTCCTTGTACCAGTAGGTGCCCTTGCGGTCGTCGAAGACCGGCTTGCCCAGCGTGGGCTGGATCTTCAGCGGCACGTCCGCGTTGTGGAGCGTGAAGCCCTTCTTCGGGTACCAGCTGAACGGGGCGTCGAACGGCTGGATCTTGTTGTGCACGAGCGAGCCGTCCTGCCACTTGAGCGGCTTGGCGTGCGCGTCGACCGGCAGGATCAGACCCTCGCCCGGGTGGACGGAGGTGTTGTTGTCCTTCTGGGAGGTGTCCCAGAGCCACACGAGCAGACCCGTCTGGTACGCGTAGTGCTCGACCCAGTCGGGGCGGGTCTTGGCGAAGCCGAAGTTGTACGGGCCGACCTTGAGGGTCTCGTCGTACGACACGTACTGGCGGTTCTCCGCGATGTAGTACTGCGGGTAGTCCTGCGTGAACGACTCACCGATCCGCGAGAAGCCCTTGGCACTCCAGCCGTTGGCGTCGCCCTCGGCGTTGTCCGAGAGGAGGGTGGCACCGTCGGCCGTGATGGTGATCTGGTCGGCCGTGAAGCCCTTGCCGCCCGCGCCGCCGTCCGTCTGGTAGCGGAAGCGGAGGTCGACCTTCTTGCCGGCGTAGGCGTCCAGCGGGAAGGAGAGCTTCTTGTACGCGCCCGAGACGTCGGTCAGGGCCGGCTTGTCACTGGCGTCGCGCGGGATGGCCTTGCCGTCGGCGGTGCCGTCGAGCGCGGTCCAGCTGGTGCCGCCGTTGTCGGACACCTCGGTGTAGAGGTAGTCGTAGTCGGCCTCGATGTCGTACCAGCCCGAAAGGTCCAGCTTGGCCGAAGACTTGCCGGTCAGGTCGACCGAGCGGGTCAAGGTGTTCGACAGGTTGTCGCCCCGGTCGCTCCACCACTGCTTCGTGCCCTCGGCGGGCTTGACGACCGTGGTGGTGACGGACTTGGCCGGCAGCTCGACGAGGAGCGCCTGCGGGTTCTCGGTGTTGTACTCCGAGACGCCCAGCTTGTGCCGCGAGGTCTTGCCGGCCTTGGCCGTGTCGTAGTCGAGCCAGCCCAGCTGGAGCTTGTCCCACGAGGTCATGTCGCCCGGCAGGTTGCCGATCTCGCCCTTGCCGGTGCCGAGCCAGGAGCCCGCCGACATGAGGGACCAGAAGCCGACCGAGTTCTCGCCGCCGCCGGAGGTGTCGTACAGGTCCGGCAGACCGAGGTCGTGGGCGTACTCGTGGGCGAAGACGCCCAGGCCGCCGTTCTCGGGCTGGGCGGTGTAGTCGCCGACCCAGATGCCGGTGTCACCGATCTGCGCGCCACCGGCCTTGTTGCCGGCCGGGCCGGTCGCGCCCACGTTGGTGCCGTACGCGTACCAGCGGTGCGCCCAGATGGCGTTGGGGCCCTCGGCGCCGCCGCCGGCCGACTCGTCCTCACCGGCGTGGACCAGCTGGAAGTGGTCGATGTAGCCGTCCGGCTCGTTGAAGTTGCCGTCGCCGTCGAAGTCGTAGCGGTCCCACTCGTCGTACTCGGCCAGGTTCGCCTTGATCTGCGCGTCCGTGCGGCCCTTGGCCTTCTGGTCGGCGACCCAGGCGTTGACACCGTCACGGACCGCGTCCCAGACGTTGGCGCAGTTGGACTGGCCGCAGTAGTTGGAGCCGTAACGGGCCTCGTTGTACGGGACCTTCACCCAGTCGGAGACCTCACCCTCGACCGAGTAGCGGCCCGAGGAGGTCTTCTCGTAGTAGGTCTTGAGCGAGTGGACGCCCTTGCCCTCGCCGAAGTACAGCTCCTGGAAGTGCGCCTGGTTGTAGTCGGCCTTCCAGGCGGTGCTGTTGTCCTTCTTCCGGTCCGGCTTGGCGATCTTGTTGTGCGCCGGGCCGGGCGTGCCGCCGAACTTCTTGACGGGCGGCTCGGGGCCGTCGCCGTCCGGGTCGAGCAGGGTGGTGTCGTCGACCTGGTCGCCGAACTCCAGCAGGATGGTGAAGATCTTGTCGGTCTTCTCCCGGCCGAGCTCCACGTACTTCTTGTCGCCGAGCTTGACGACCTTGGAGCCGCTCCGGTTCGTCACCTTCTTGTCCCCGGACAGGACCAGTTCCAGCGCGGCCTCCCGCTGCGCTGCCTGCTCCTCGCTGAAGGGGCCTTCGAGGTTGTGCTCCACGTGCCCCTTGGCCGGCGCCGGGTCACGGCGGTCGACGTCGGAAGCGGCGGAACCCGATGTGGTGCCATGCGCCTGGGCGGTGGCGAAGGTCGACGCCGTCGCAGCCGTCGCGGCCATGGCCACGACAACAGCAGCGGCGCGAAGCGCCCGTCTCTGATTGGTCACTTGATGCAGTCCTCCCCGGGCGTCCGCGGCGGCCAGGGGGGTATGGAGAGGGCCGCGCGCGTAAACGCGTCACAAGTGACGACATTTGATCGGAGTTGCGAGAGAAAAGACAGACCTTGACTTGAACGGACTTCGTGCACTATGCAGGAGCGCCCTACCGGTATGCGGACAGGAGCACCGCCAACGGGCGCGCCACGGCATCCGGTTGGCGTGAGACGTGACTCCGTGCGCCCCCTGTGCACCGGTACCGTGGGTTAGGTCACGCTTACTACGGGTCCGGGTCGGGCATCCACCGTCGTAAGGTCGGAAGGCGCCTGTGCACCTGCCGACCGACCGCCCATCCGACGTCCCGAGGACGGAAACCGCCATGCCGCGTCCGACTGCCGCACAGTTCGTCTACGGTTCGGCCACCGTCGTCGTGACGACCCTCGCCCTGCTGCTGCTCTCCGGTACGGAATCAGGGATCGGCGTGGCCATCGCCGCCCTCACCGCGCTCGCGCTCGGCCTGCTGGTGGCGGTACGCCGGCCCCGGCTGTCCGCGCCGGGCCGGGCGGCGCACCCGCACACCGCCCACGCCGCCCGGACGCGCCACGCCCTGGACGGCGTCGAGGTCCGGCAGCGGGTCGCCGCCGCGCGGTCGTCCCAGCGGGCGGACCAGTGGGCGGGCGAGCACTCGCTGCGCCGCTGAGCGCTTCGTGCCTTCGGCCGCCGGGCGGGCACACGCATCCGCCCGGCGGCCTCCGTACGCGTACCTACCTGGCCGCGACCACCACGGTCTTGGCCGCCTTGTCCTGGAGCGCCTGCCGGTAGGGCTTGTCCGTGAACATCAGCACGATGTTGATCAGCCACCACAGGCACGGGCAGCAGAGCAGCGCCGGAGCCCACAGGACGACGGCCCGCATGAATGCCGCGCCCGTGTCGGGCACCCGCCCGTCGTTGAGCATGGCCACGCGCAGCTTCAGCAGCCGCTTGCCCAGGGTCCGGCCGTCCTTGTGCGTGAAGTACGTGTCGTACGCGACGTAGACCGCCAGGCCGATGAGCGACCACAGCAACTGGTGTCCGCTGTAGGCCGCGTCGAACCCGTTGCCGTCGTCCCCGTCGACGTCGATCGCCCCGCCCCACGGCAGCGAGATCAGGTACAGCGGGATCGAGATGATCAGGAAGTCGATCAGCCGCGCCAGGATCCGCTTGCCCGGCTCGGCCAGCGGCGGCATCCCGGCCAGCGGGTCCGGCACCCCGAAACCCCCACCACTGCCGTACGGGTCGTTCGGCGGGGGCGGGGGCGGCGGAGGGGGCGGCACACTGCCGTACGGCTGACCCGCTGACGGCGGCGGGGGCTCCTGCGGCTTCTTGAGGAACGGATCGTCGTCCTCGGGCGGCTGGCCGGGCGTCGGCTGGTCGTTGCTCATGGGGGCAGTGCACCCCGTGCCACCAGACCCCGCAACGGCTCAGGTGCGTTCGGGGGACGCGGGGCGGCATACGAGTCTATGCGGCACCTCCGTCACCCGCCCGGCCACGCTCCGGCCGCCCGGTCAGCCCGGTCAGCCCGCCACGAACGTACGGGCCGCCTTGTCGTGCCAGCACTGGCGCCAGGGCCGGTCGACCAGGCACCAGAACACATTGGCCACACCGATGACCAGGAGCCCCAGCACCCCGTAGACCAGCCAGCGGCGCAGCGCAGCGCCCAGCGTGGGCGGCTCATGGGACTCGATGTCCCGTACGTCGAGCCCGAAGAGCTTCTTGCCGAGCGTCCGGCCCCACTTGGCGGTGGGCAGCGCCTCCAGGAGGAAGCCGAGGAGGAGGAAGGCCGCGAGCAGGGCCCCCAGCAGCGCCCCGGTGGTGGAGTCCAGCAGCCAGACGGTGACGGTCTCACCCGTCTGCTTCGCCGCGGTGATCTTCCGGTCGATGTGGTCCAGCGCGCGGGTGGCCAGGGGAACGGCCACGGCGCCGACGACCGCGCCGAGCACCAGGCTGTCGACCAGCCGGGCCGCGAACCGCTTGCCGAGCCCGGCGGGCCTGGCCGCCGCCTGGGCCCGGACGAGCTGCTGGAAGGCGTCGTCGGCCGCCGGCGGTTTCCAGGGCACGACGGGCTGGTCCGCCGCCGCCCCGGACTGCGCGAAGGGGGGCTGCTGCTGCTGGTGCGGCAGGGGGTGGAGGGGTTGCTGCTGCTGTTGGGGGGTCAGCTGGTGCTGGGGTGCCTGCGGTGCCTGCGGTGCCTGCGGTGCCTGCGGTGCCTGCGGTGCCTGCGGTGCCTGCGGAGTATGCGGTGCCTGCGGAGTATGCGGTGCCTGCGGAGTATGCGGTGCCTGCGGAGTATGCGGAGTATGCGGAGTATGCGGAGTATGCGGAGTATGCGGAGTATGCGGTGACGAGGGTGCCTGCTGCTGGGGTGTTTGCGGTGTCCGCTGCTGGGGTTCGGGCTGGGCCAGTTGGTGGACCTGCTGTGCCCAGGACGCCGACCCGCCGCCGACGCCCGGGGTGAGCGGCGTGGGTAGGGCGGGGGCGGCGGGGGCCTGGACCGGACCCTGACGTGCCTCCTGCGGCGCGGGCACGGAGGCCTGCTGTGCCTGGGCCGGCAGCGCGTGCGAGGCGGGGGCCTGGGCCGGCAGCGCGTGGGGCGCGGGGGCCTGGGGGCCGGGAGCCTGCGCGGGCCTGAGGTTGCCCGCCGCGCTCACGTTCCGCGGGCCCACCGCGCGGATCGTGACCGTGCCCTCGGTCGGCGGGCGCGCCCCCGCCTCCTCCGGTGCCGGGCCGCCGCTCCCGCCGTCCCGCATCCCCGGCAGCGCGCCGCCGGTCGGGTCCTGCGCGAGGGGCGTCCGCGGGTCGGCGGCGGGTTCCGGCGCCGGGCCGCCGCCCCACGAGACCCGGCGGTCGCGCTCGCCGCCGAAGCCGGCCTGGCGGGCGGAGTCCGCCTGCCAGACGGAACCGGCGTCGGAGCCGTCGGGGACGGGTCCGCCGGAGTCGGCCGACCCCGGTGAACCGCCCGTGAGGCCGTCCTCCTCGTCGAAGAAGATCGGTCCGGTCTCCTCCACCGGCGCGGCCTGCTGGGGTGCGGGCCGGCTCGTACCGGGGACCCAGGACGCGCCGTTCCAGTACCGGACGTAACCGGGGATGGAGGGATCGGGGTAGTAGCCCTCGCGGGGGCTTTCGTCACCGGGTGCCGGAGTTGGCGCGCTCATCAGCGGGTCCCGTATCTCTTCGAGGCCTCAGGCCGTTCGGCGCCGGGAGGGCGGACGGCCTCAATACAAGGGTCCACATCTATCAGACCGCCACCCGCCCCCGGGCCGGTCCGCCTGTTCGGGACCACTTCCGCAGCGGATCGGAGATTTTTCGAGAAGTCGCGTAATAGGTGGCGAGGAGGGCGCTCTCTCCTTGTGCGGGACGGTCACGGGACCGGCCCATGAGCACCGGAAGGTCGTGCATTCCCATGATGAACATCGTGGAACGTGAGCTGGAGCTGAAGCTCGTCCTGTCCCCCGAGCGGTCCATCCCGGTACCCGCCCGGCTGACGTATCGCACGGACGACCCGTATGCCGTGCACATCGCCTTCCACATCGGCTCCGAGTCGCCCGTGCACTGGACGTTCGCCCGGGAGCTGCTGGTGGAGGGGGTGTTCCGGCCGTGCGGGCACGGGGACGTGCGGATCTGGCCGACGAAGATCGACGACCGCGGCGTGATCTGCGTGGCACTCACCTCCCCCGACGGCAACGCCCTCCTCGAAGTGCCCTCGGCCGCCGTGACCGCCTGGGTGGAGCGGACGCTGCACGAGGTGCCGCCGGGCACGGAGAGCGAGCGGCTCGGGATGGACGAGGCCCTGGCGGAGCTGCTGGCCCCGCTGCCGGCGGACGACCTGTGGCTGGGCGATCCGTGGTCGGCGGACGAGTCGCCGTCCCAGGACGGTGAGGTGTGAGGGCCCCTTCCGGGAGCGGGGGTCAGAAGAGTTTGCCGGGGTTGAGGAGGCCGAGCGGGTCGAAGGCGGCCTTGATACCGCGCTGCAACTCGACGCCGGTCTCGCCCAGTTCGCGGGCGAGCCACTCCTTCTTGAGGACGCCGACGCCGTGTTCGCCGGTGATGGTCCCGCCCAGTTCCAGGCCGAGCGCCATGATCGCGTCGAAGGACTCACGGGCCCGGCGGGACTCGTCGGGGTCGGTGTGGTCGAAGCAGACGACGGGGTGGGTGTTGCCGTCACCCGCGTGGGAGCAGACGCCGATGGTGAGGTCGTACCGCTCGGCGATGGCGGCGGTGCCCGCGAGCATCGCGCCGAGCCGCGAGCGCGGTACGCAGACGTCGTCGATCATCGTGGCGGACTTCACGGCCTCCAGCGCGGTGAGCGACATCCGGCGGGCCTGGAGGAGGAGTTCGGACTCGGCGGGGTTGTCGGCCGGGACCACTTCGGTGGCTCCGGCGGCGGTGCAGAGCGCTCCGACGGCGATGAGGTCGGCCGCCGGGTCGGGGGTGTCGAAGGCGCAGAGGAGGAGCGCCTCGGTGGTCTCGGGCAGGCCCATGGCGGCCAGCTTGTTGACGGCACGCACGGTCGTCCGGTCCATCAGTTCGAGGAGTGACGGGGTGTGACCGCGTTCCATGATCCGGCACACAGCGTCACAGGCGGCGGCAGCCGAGGGGAACTCGGCGGCGAGGACCAGCTGCTGGGGTGGCTGCGGTTTGAGCGCGAGGACGGCCTTGACGACGATCCCGAGGCTGCCCTCGGAGCCCACGAAGAGCCGGGTGAGGTCGTATCCGGCGACCCCCTTGGCGGTGCGGCGGCCGGTGGTCAGGAGCCGTCCGTCGGCGAGGACGACGTCCAGACCGAGGACGTACTCGGCGGTGACCCCGTACTTCACGCAGCACAGGCCGCCGGACGCGGTGCCGATGTTGCCGCCGATGGTGCAGGTCTCCCAGCTGGAGGGGTCCGGCGGGTAGTACAGGCCGTGTTCGTTCACCGCGCGTGACAGCACCGCGTTGACGACGCCCGGCTCGACGACGGCGATCCGGTCGACCGGGCTGATCTCCAGGATCCGGTCCATCCGCATCAGGGAGAGCACGATGCAGCCGTCCGAGGCGTTGGCCGCGCCGGACAGGCCGGTTCGGGCGCCCTGCGGGACGACAGGGACGCGCAGCTCGGTGGCGGTGCGCATGACGTGCTGGACCTGCTCGACCGTACGCGGGAGGACGACGACGGCCGGGGTGCCGGCCTCGCAGAAGCTCGCCATGTCGTGGGCGTAGGCCGCGGTGACGTCCGGGTCGGTGATCAGGGTCTCGGCGGGAAGACCCGTACGCAGGCGTTCGAGAAGATCGCTCATGGTTCCAGCGTGGCACCCGGGGGCCAATGGTGTGAACCCGTCGGCGGTGGCGATCCCAAGGCGCGGTGTGCTCGTATGACTGACGCACAGTGATGGCCATGGATGTCATGCCCCAGCAGGATCCCGACTCCCGCCGGCCGCCCGAGCCGTCCCCACAGGACCCGCACGCCCCCTACGCGATGCCCGCCGAAGGCGCCACCGCCGTACCGCCGCCCCCCTTGACCCCGCGGACGGCCCTGCGCCGGGCCGCGTTCGGGGCGCTGGCGGCGGGCGTGCTGCTGGCCGGGGCGCTGGTGGCCGTCCCGGACGGGAGGGACGACGGGGCGAAGGAGCCGGGTCCGGTGGAGCGGGCCGAGGCGGCGGCCACCGCGGGCTCCCCCGCCTCCCTCTCGGACCTGACCGCGCTGATCGGGGACCGGCAGCGGTGGGTGGAGTCCCACCCGGCCGACGCGCCGTCGTGGGCGACGCTGGGTTCGGCGTACGTGGAGTGGGGGAGGCGCTCGGCGGACGCGGCGTACTACGGGCGCGCGGAGGAGGCGCTGAAGCGGTCGCTGGCCGAGCGGCCGGGTGAGCGCGGCAACGGGGAGGCGTGGGTGGGTCTCGCGGCGCTGGCCAACGCGCGGCACGACTTCCTCGCGGCGAAGCGGTGGGGCGAGACGGTGCGGAAGCGGCAGCCGAAGACCTGGAGCGTGTACCCGGTCCTCATCGAGGCGTACACCGGTCTCGGCGACCAGGAGGCGGCGACCGCGGCGACCGAGAGGTTCGCCGAGCTGCGCAAGGGCCTCCCGGCGCTGGCCCGCACGGCCGACCTCTACCGGGGCCAGGGCTGGCGCGAGGACGCGCTGGCCACCGCCCGGGAGGCGGCCGACCGGGCGGCGACGCCCGCCGAGAAGGCCGAGGCGCTGCACCGGCTGGGCGAGCTGGCCTGGGAGCGGGGTGAACCGGAGGAGGCGGTGGCGCAGTTCGACGCGGCGCTGCGCACGGACGCCGGTCACCACCCGTCCCTGGCGGGCCGGGCCCGGGCGCTGGTGGCGCTGGACCGCACCGACGAGGCACTGGCCGCCTACCAGTCGGCGGTCACCGAGCTTCCGCGCCCGCAGTACTTCCTCGAACTGGGTGAGCTGTACGCGTCGCTGGAGTTCGACGGGGACGCGCGGAGCCAGTACGAGAAGCTGGACGGGCTGCTGGCGCGGGCGAAGGCGGCCGGGGTCGACGAGTCCCTGGTCCAGGCCCGCTACGAGAGCGACCACGGGGACCCGGCGGTGGCGGTGGAGCTGCTGCGCGGCCAGTGGAGTAGGCAGCACCGCAGTGCGGCGGTGGCGGACGCGCTGGGCTGGGCGCTGCACCGGGCGGGCAGGTCGGAGGAGGGGCTGGAGTACGCGCGACGGGCCGTGGACACGGGCGTGCGGAACGCCTCGTACGCGTACCACCTGGGCGCGATCGAACGGGAGCTGGCGCAGTACGGTCCGGCCCGCCGCCACCTGGAGCAGGCGCTCCGCACCAACCCGGCCTTCTCACCGCTGGACGCGCCGAAGGCCCGGCAGGCGCTGGAGGCGCTCGGTGAGCCGCCGCCTGGCGGGCCGCGGGACATGCAGTCGGCGCCCCAGCCGCCGCCGGCGCCTCAGCCGACGCGGGAGAGCGGGCCGGAGCCGGAGCGGGAGCCCGGGCCCAAGGCTCCGGCACCGGTCCCCTCGAAGACGGTTCCGGCCCCGTCGAAGGCGGCCCCGAGCAGCCCGGCGGCGGTGGAGGCCGGAGCCTCGAAGAGTCCGTGACCTTGCGCGTCCTCGGCCGGAGACGGCGTACGCCACCGTGGTCCGGGGTGCTGCCCCGGACCACGGTGGCGTATCCGTGGGAGGTTCAGGGGCGCCCGGGAGGTGCCGGGCGCCGGGAACGGAACGCGGGCTCAGAGGTTGCCGCGCTTCTCCTGCTCGCGCTCGATCGCCTCGAAGAGGGCCTTGAAGTTGCCCTTGCCGAAGCCCATGGAGCCGTGGCGCTCGATCATCTCGAAGAAGACGGTCGGGCGGTCCTGGACCGGCTTGGTGAAGATCTGCAGCAGGTAGCCGTCCTCGTCGCGGTCGACCAGGATCTTCAGCTCGCGCAGGGTCTCGACCGGCACCCGGGTCTCGCCGGCCCACTCACCGAGGGTGTCGTAGTACGAGTCGGGGGTGTCCAGGAACTGCACACCGGCCGCGCGCATCGAGCGGACCGTGGCGACGATGTCGTTGGTGGCGAGCGCGATGTGCTGGACGCCCGCGCCGCCGTAGAACTCCAGGTACTCGTCGATCTGCGACTTCTTCTTCGCGATCGCCGGCTCGTTGATCGGGAACTTCACCTTCAGCGTGCCGTCGGCGACGACCTTCGACATCAGGGCGGAGTACTCGGTGGCGATGTCGTCGCCCACGAACTCCTTCATGTTGGTGAAGCCCATGACCTCGTTGTAGAAGCCGACCCACTCGTTCATCCGGCCGAGCTCGACGTTGCCGACGCAGTGGTCGATGGCCTGGAAGGTGCGCTTGGCGGGCGGCTCGACGATCGGCGAGGCGGCGGCGAAACCGGGGAGGTAGGGGCCGTCGTAACCGGAGCGCTCCACCAGGGTGTGGCGGGTCTTGCCGTAGGTGGCGATGGCGGCGAGGACGACCGTGCCGTGCTCGTCCTTGATCTCGTGCGGCTCGGTGATGCCCCGGGCGCCGTGCTCGACGGCGTACGCGTAGGCGGCGCGGGCGTCCGGGACCTCGATGGCGAGGTCGACGACACCGTCGCCGTGCTCGGCGACATGGTCGGCGAGGAAGGTGCCCCACTCGGTGGACGCCTTGATCACCGAGGTGAGGACGAAGCGGGCGGCGCCGTTGCTCAGGACGTAACTCGCGGTCTCGCGGCTGCCGTTCTCCGGTCCGGAGTAGGCCACGAGCTTCATGCCGAAGGCGGTCGAGTAGTAGTGCGCGGCCTGCTTGGCGTTGCCCACGGCGAAGACGACCGCGTCCATTCCCTTGACCGGGAAGCGGTCGGCCTGCGCGGCGGTGTCAGGGCTGGTGTGCAGAGTCTCAGTCATGTTCGAAGGCTCTCCCCGCATCGCAAGGTGCGCAATAGTTCGCGCATCCACTGGTCAATGTGTGCAGTCGATCGCCATGATGGCCGGACTATCTGTACAGGCTGACCACCGGAGGCGGGCCCATGGCGATCGATCATCTGGACGGCCGGCTCATCGTGCTGCTCGCGCGTGAGCCGCGTATCGGCGTCCTGGAGGCATCCCGGCGGCTCGGTGTGGCGCGCGGCACCGTGCAGGCGCGGCTGGACCGCCTTCAGTCGAATGGCGTCATCCGGGGGTTCGGCCCGGACGTCGATCCGGCGGCGCTCGGCTACCCGGTCACGGCGTTCGCGACGCTGGAGATCAAGCAGGGCCAAGGCGCCGAGGTACGGGCCCATTTGGGCGGCGTACCGGAGGTGCTGGAGCTGCACACCACCACCGGGCACGGTGACATGTTCTGCCGGCTGGTGGCCCGTTCCAACGCCGACCTTCAGCGGGTGATCGACCGGGTTGTCGGATTTGATGGCATTGTCCGGGCCTCCACGGCGATCGTCATGGAGAACCCGGTTCCGCTACGGATCATCCCGCTGGTGGAACAGGCGGCCCAGGACACCGACCAGGCCTGATCCGAACGACGGGCCCCGGGCCGAGGGAGGGCCGGATGAGCTTCTGGGAGTATCTGAACACCCGCCACCAGCAGCTCCTGACGGACGCGTTCCAGCACGTCAGCGCGGTCTTCCAGTGCATGGTCATCGCCACCGTGCTGGGCGTGGTGATCGGGGTGGTGAGCTACCGCAGCGGCTGGGGCGGGTCGCTCGCCATCACCTCTACGGCGACGATCCTCACCATCCCCTCGCTCGCGGCGATCGGTCTGCTGATCCCGCTGGTCGGGCTGGGTGTCGCGCCGACCGTGATCACCCTGACGCTGTACGGGCTGCTGCCCATCGTCCGCAACTCCGTCGTGGGGCTGCGGGGTGTCGATCCGGCGCTGGTCGACGCGGCGACGGGTATCGGGATGTCGCGGGTGGCGCGGCTCTGCCGGGTGGAGCTGCCGCTCGCCTGGCCGCCGATCCTGACCGGCATCCGGGTCTCCACCCAGATGCTGATGGGCATCGCCGCCATCGCCGCGTACGCCTCCGGGCCCGGCCTCGGCAACGAGATCTTCCGGGGCATCGCCTCGCTGGGCAGCGCCAACGCGATCAACCAGGTCCTCGCGGGCACGCTCGGCATCGTCGTGCTCGCCCTGCTCTTCGACGCCGCGTACGTCCTGCTGGGGCGGCTGACCATCCCGAGGGGGATCCGTGCCTGAGACCGGGACCGTCACGGAGGAGGGGACCACGGCGACCTCCGGGGCCACGATCCAGCTGGAGAACCTGACCAAGAGGTATCCGGGCCATCCGAATCCGGCCGTGGAGAACGTCTCGATGGAGATCGAGGCGGGCGAGACCGTGGTCTTCGTCGGCCCGTCGGGCTGCGGGAAGTCCACCACACTCAAGATGATCAACCGGCTGATCGAGCCCACCTCGGGCCGGATCAGGATCGGCGACGAGGACGTCACCGACATCGACCCGGTGAAGCTGCGGCGCAAGATCGGGTACGCGATCCAGTCCTCGGGCCTCTTCCCGCACATGACGGTCGCCGACAACATCGCGCTGGTCCCGAAGATGGCCGGCTGGTCGAAGTCCCGGGTGAGGGACCGGGTGGAGGAGATGCTCGACCTGGTGGGCCTGGACCCGCGCGAGTTCCACGGCCGCTATCCGCGCCGGCTCTCCGGCGGGCAGCAGCAGCGGGTGGGCGTGGCCCGGGCGCTGGCCGCCGATCCGCCGGTGCTGCTGATGGACGAGCCGTTCGGCGCGGTCGACCCGATCACCCGCGACCACCTTCAGGACGAGCTGATCCGGCTCCAGCACGAGCTGCACAAGACGATCGTGTTCGTCACCCACGACTTCGACGAGGCGATCAAGCTCGGGGACCGGATCGCGGTGCTGCGGGAGCGGTCGCACATCGCGCAGTTCGACACCCCCGAGGCGATCCTGACCAACCCGACGGACGACTTCGTCTCCGGTTTCGTCGGGGCGGGCGCGGCCCTCAAGCGCCTCAACCTCACCCGCGTACGGGATGTGGGCGTCGCGGACTTCCCCACGGTGACGGTGGAGGACCCGCTCCAGACCATCTTCAACACGCTGCGCGACGGCCCGCACAACGAGCTGCTGATATTGGACCGCCACAACCGCCCGTACAAGTGGCTGCGGCGCGGCGACCTGATGCGTGCGCGCGGTTCGCTGGCACGGGCCGGTCAGCTGGTGCACGACACGGTGACCCGGGACGCCACGCTGCACGACGCGCTGGAGGCGGTGCTGACCGACAGCGGCGGGCGGGTGGCGGTGACCGGGCGGCGCGGCGAGTTCATCGGCGTCGTCGACATGAAGACGCTGATGGACAACGTGCAGGAGCTGCTGGAGGCCGACCGGCTGGCCGCGATGGAACACCAGCACGCGCTGGAGGAGCAGCGCTTCCACCGGACCGGACAGGAGCTGGAGGGGGGTGGCGGCGGAGTATGAGCCCCAGCCGTCAGGCCGGCCCCACCAAGGGCCCGTCCCCGGCCCGGCCGCCGGGCGAGCACGACGTCAAGGGCCACGCCTTCCACGACGAGGAGAGCGACCCCTCCCCCGCCCCGGCCGCCCCGGCGCGCCGGATCACCTGGCGGAAGCTGGTGGTGCTGCCGGTGGTGCTGGCGGTCGTCCTGGTGATCACCTACGTGTGGATCACCAGCATCCACCTGGACTCCATCGCGGAGAACTCGCTCTCCGGCGGCAACGTGCAGCTGCGGTGGTGGCAGCACGTGCGGCTGACGGCGATCTCCACCTTCTGGGTGCTGATCATCGCCATCCCGCTCGGCATCGCCCTGACCCGGCGGCGGCTGCGCAGGGCCGCCCCGGCGTTCACGGCGCTGGCCAACATCGGGCAGGCGACCCCGGCGATCGGCCTGCTGGCGCTGCTGGTGATCTGGCTGGGCATCGGCCCGCGGACCGCGATCATCGGCATCGTGGTCTACGCGGTGCTGCCGGTGCTCTCCAACACGGCGGCGGGCCTGCGGGCGATCGAGCCGAACATGATCGAGGCGGCGCGCGGGATGGGGATGTCCGGGCGGGGCGTCCTGATGAAGGTGGAGCTGCCGCTCGCTGTGCCGCTGATCCTGGCGGGGGTGCGGACGGCCCTGGTGCTGAACGTCGGCACGGCGACACTGGCCACGTTCGGCGGGGGCGGCGGGCTCGGCGACCTGATCACCTCGGGAATCCAGACGCAGCGGATGCCGGTACTGGTCATCGGCTCGGTGCTGACGGTGGTGCTGGCGCTGCTGGTCGACTGGCTGGCCTCGCTGGCCGAACTGGCGCTGACGCCGCGCGGGCTGGAGGAGCGGTGAGGGTGACGACGTACGGTCTCCGCCGCCGGGGCGTTACGGCCGGGTCCTGCGCACTGCCCCTGGCCCTGGCCCTGGCTCTGCTCCTGGGCGGCTGCGGGCTCAAGAGCGGTTCGCCGATGGTGGACGACGTGTCGCCCGGGTCGGTCGGGCAGGGCGAGCCGCTCGCGGGCGCCACACTGACGGTGACCTCGAAGAACTTCAGCGAGAACATCATCCTCGGCCAGATGACCGGCCTGGTCTTCAAGGCGGCCGGGGCGGAGGTCCTGGACCGGACGAACCTGCCGGGCTCGATCAGCGCCCGTGAGGCCGTCATCAACGGCGACGCCGACTCCCAGTGGGACTACACCGGCACCGGCTGGATCACCTTCCTCGGCCACGCGGACCCGATCGTCGACCCGCGGAAGCAGTACGAGGCGGTCCGCGACGAGGACAAGGGCAACGGGGTGGTCTGGCTGCCGCCGGCCCCGCTCGACAACACGTACGCGCTGGCCATCAGCAAGAAGAACAACGCCCGGTACAGGCTGAAGACCCTCTCGGACGTGGCGGCCCTGGCGAGGAAGGACCCGGGCGCGGTGACGATCTGCGTGGAGAACGAGTTCGCCTCCCGGGACGACGGGCTGCCCGGCATGGAGAAGGCGTACGGGATGAGGATCCCGGCCGCCGGCATCCGGAAGATGGACGCCGGGATCATCTACACCCAGGTCTCCGAGTCCGACTCCTGCCTGCTGGGCGAGGTGTTCACCACCGACGGCCGGATCAAGGCGATGGACCTGGACGTGCTGGAGGACGACAAGAACTTCTTCCCCAACTACAACGCCTCCCCGGTCGTCCACCTGGCGACCTTCGAGCAGTACCCGGTGATCGCGGAGCTGCTGGACCCGATCGCCAGGAAGCTGACGACCGAGGTCGCGCAGACGCTGAACGCGAAGGTGGACGTGGACGGGGAGGACCCGCACGAGGTGGCGAAGGAGTGGCTGGTGGCGGAGGGGTTCATCGAGGAGGGGTGATCGCGGCCGGGACCACCCCTCCTCGGGTGATCGCGGCGGCCGGACAGAGTTGCAAAGAAGCCTTGCAAAGCTTCCTTTGCACGTTGTACGGTCCCGGCATGACGGAGAACGAGTCCGGCCCGCCCACCCCCCGCCCGGCCGCCGGACGCAAGATCCACACCATCGACGCCCGTACGCTGCGCACCCTCGCGCACCCGCTGCGGATCCGACTGCTGAACGCCCTGCGGGAGTTCGGTCCCGCCACCGCATCGCAGCTCGGCGAACGGCTGGGCGAGTCCAGCGGCGCCACCAGCTACCACCTGCGCCAACTGGCGGAATCCGGCCTGGTCGAGGACGCCCCGGAGCTGGGTAAGGGCCGGGAGCGCTGGTGGCGGGCGGTGCACGACGGCTCGATGCTCGAAAGCGCCGACTTCCGGAAGCACGCCGACCCGGAGGTGCGCGGGGCCGTCGACGTCCTTCTGCACGAGACGGCCACGACGCACGCCCAGGAGCTGAACACCTGGCTCGGCACGATGGACGAGTGGTCACCGGAGTGGCAACGCAGCTGGGACCTGAGCGACTTCAAGGTCCGCCTCACCCCGGAACTCGCGCTGGAGCTGGCCGAGAAGGTCCACGACCTGGTGGAGAGCTACCGGGACCGCGTCCCGGAGGACACCGAGGGTTCGGCGGTCGTCCGGACCCACCTGCACACCTTCCCCCGCCCCTCCGAATGAGCACCGCACCCCGGACAACCACCCCCCTGCCCCAGGGCGGCGCCCGCGCGTTCCGCACGGCCCGACGGGCGGACCGGGAGAGGAGGAACCATGCGCCACCGCACACCGCTCGTCGCCATACTCGCGGCCAACTCCATCTCCACCGCCGGGACTTCGCTCACCCTGATCGGTGTCCCCTGGTTCGTCCTGGAGACCACCGGCAGCGCGGGCCGGGCGGGCGTCGTCGCCTTCTGCGCGACCCTGCCGATCGTCCTCGCCGCGCTGATCGGCGGTCCCTTCATCGACCGGATCGGCCGCCGCCGGGTCGCCGTCGCCTCGGACACGGTCTGCGGCCTCGCCATCGCCGCGATCCCGCTGCTGCACCACGTGGGCGCCCTCGAGTTCTGGATGCTCTGCGCGCTGATGGCCCTGAACGGGTTCGCCCACACTCCGGGCAACACCGCCCGGTACGTCCTCATCCCCGACCTCGCGGAGCACGCGGGCACCACGCTCCCCCGCGCCGCCAGCCTCTTCGACGCGGTCTCGCGCGGGGCCAGGATGGTCGGCGCGGCGCTGGCCGGGGTGCTCATCGCCTTCGTCGGCTCGGAGACCGTACTCCTCCTGGACGCGGCGACGTTCGGGGTGTCCGCGCTGCTGATCGCCGTCGGGGTACGGGGGGTGAGCCCGGCCGAGCCGCGCAGGAGCGGGGCGCCCGTCTCGCTGCGCACGTACGGCACCGAACTCCGCGAGGGCTACGGCTACTTGCTGGGCGACCGGCTGCTGCTGGCGGTCGTGGTGATGGTGATGCTCATGAACGGCACCGACCAGGGCTGGAACGCCGTCCTGCTCCCGGTGCACGCCGAGGCCGAGCTGGCCGGAGCGAGGGACATCGGGCTGCTCACCGCGCTGTTCGGGGCGGGCGGTCTGACGGGGGCGCTGCTGTACGGGGCGGTGGGGCACCGCTTCTCGCGGCGGGCGGTGTTCACGGTGTGCGTGATCCTGTGCGGTGCGCCACGCTTCCTGGTCGCGGCGGTGAGCGGGACGACGCTGCCGCTGGCGGTGACCATGCTGCTCGGCGGGATCGCGGGCGGGGTGCTGAACCCGATCCTGACGACGGTTCTCTACGAGCGGGTGCCCGACCGGCTGCGCAGCCGGGTCTCGGGGGCGCTGACCGCCGGCTGCGAGTTCGCGATGCCGCTGGGCGGTCTGGCGGCCGGGCTGCTGGTGGAGGGCGTGGGTGCGACGGGGGCGCTGCTGGCGATGGGCGGGGTGTACTTCGCGGCGACGCTGAGCCCGCTGGTGTTCGAGTCGTGGCGGACGATGGAGGGGCCGGCGGCGGATGGACCGGCGGCGGATGCACGGACGGCGGAGGGGCAGGCGGCGGACGAGAAGGCGGGCCGGGGGCTCTCCGTACCGCCGGAGGTCAGCAGCTCGGCACCTTCCCGCCGCGCTCCAGCGCCTTGAGCGCGTCCACCGCCCCGTCCAGGGTGGTGACGGGGATCAGCCGCAGCCCGTCGGGCCGCTCGGCCTCCGCCTCGGGGCACTCGGCCTTCGGGACGAGGAAGACGGTGGCCCCGTCGCGGTGGGCGGCCTGCGTCTTCATGGAGACTCCGCCGACCGCGCCGACCTTGCCGTCCGCGCTGATCGTCCCCGTACCGGCGATGGTGCGCCCGCCGGTGAGATCGCCGCCCCGGCCGTCGCCGTCGAGCTTGTCGATGATGCCGAGGGAGAGGAAGAGGCCGGCGCTGGGGCCGCCGATGTCACCGAGGTCCACTCGCACCCGCATCGAGCCGGGCTCGCGGTCCAGGTGGTTCAGGGCCGCGTCGACCGCGACGTTCTGGGACTCCTTCATGTCGTTCAGGTTGTGCTGCTCGATCTCACGCTCGGAGCCGCCGGTGGGGTAGACGGCGTCCCTGGGCATGACCGCTCGGTCGGTGCGGAACCAGCCGTCCAGCACGTCGCCGACCCGGATGTCCGCCTTGGGACCGGTGGCGACGATCGTCGTCATCCGCAGCTGCCCGTCGGTGCGCCGGGTCTCCGCGCCGGTGATGGTGATCACCGGCGTGCCGCGGTCCTTGCCGAGCACGTCCGCGGTCACCCCGGGCCGGGCCAGGGTGAACGGCAGCGGCGCCAGGGCCGCCGTACCGAACAGGGCGAGGACGGGCAGCGCGCAGAGGGCGAGCGCGCGGGGGCGCGAGAGACGAGTCAGCACCCGTCCAATCTAACCGCCGCGCGGGAACCGGAACGCGCCCGGCGTACGCCCCCGCCTCACCGCCCCTGCCGCGACGCCTCCGGCCCCCACCCCCCCTACCGCAGGGCGTCCGCCACTTCCCTCGCGGCGTCGAGCACCCGGGGGCCGACCCGCTCCGGTACGGCGTCGGCGAGCATGACCACGCCGACGCTCCCCTCCACCCCCGAGACTCCCACCAGCGGCGCGGCAGCCCCGCTGGCACCGGCTTCGAGCTCGCCGTGGGTGAGGGTGTAACCGGGGTGCCCGGCCGTCGTCTGCTGCCGGGCGGAGAGGATGGCCCGCCCCGCGGCACCGCGGTCCAGCGGGTGCCGGAAGCCCGCCCGGTAGGCCACGTGGTAGTCGGTCCAGGTGGGCTCGACGACGGCGACCGCGAGGGCGTCGCTGCCGTCGACGAGGGTGAGGTGGGCGGTGGCCCCGATGTCCTCGGCCAGGGAGCGCAGCGCGGGCAGCGCGGCCTCCCGTACGAGGGGGTGCACCTGGCGGCCCAGGCGCAGCACCCCGAGTCCGACCCGGGCGCGGCCGCCCAGGTCACGGCGGACCAGGGCGTGCTGCTCCAGGGTGGCGAGCAGCCGGTAGACGACGGTCCGGTTGACCCCGAGTTTGTTGGACAACTCGGTGACGGTCAGACCGTGGTCGGTATCGGCGAGCAGTTTGAGGACGCGCAGTCCTCGGTCGAGCGTCTGGGAAGTCTCCGCGGTCACGACGCCCTCTCCTCTTCGGGTGAGCGACGACGGCCCTGCTCCGGGGGTTGCGGCACCGGTCCCAGCGGCGACGCACGGAGAGGCCGCCGGTCTGGCCAAGGCACCGGCTGCGCTCCGCGGCGGCTCTGCCACGGGGCGTTCACATGGCGGGGACAGTAGCGAGCCAGTCCGCTCAGCGGAAGCCCTCGTCCAGAATCCGGGCGCCCGTCCGGGCGGGCGGCTGACCGTACGGCATAACCGCCGGTCAGCGCGGTGGCGTCCGGAACGCGAACATCTACGCGCGTCCAGGTCGAGAGACGTGCTGGTGACCCTTCGTGCACCCGTGTGAACCACCGTTAACGCTACGTGAATCGAGGCGCGCACAATTTTCCGGCCGGGCAGTGTCGCGTGGCCGGAAACAGGCGTGCGACCCGCCCCGGCTGGACCGGGACGAGCCGCACGGAGGACGACGCACGGCGGACGGCGGGGGCGCGGCGACCCGGGGGGCCGCGGTGCCCCTCACGTCATGCGGGTGGCCCACTCCTGGACCTTGGCGATCCGCTGCTGGATCTGGTGGGCCGTGGCCTCGGCGCTCGGGGGGCCGCCGCAGACGCGGCGCAGCTCGTTGTGGAGCACGCCGTGGGGCTTGCCGCTCTGGTGGGTGTAGGCGGAGACCATCGTGTTGAGCTGCTTGCGCAGGCTCAGCAGCTGCTTGTGGGTGACCACCGGGCGGGCGTCGGCCGGCTTCTCCAGGAGGTCGGCCTCCTCGGCCGGCTTCTGGCGGCTGTGTGCGATCTGGCGGCTCTGGCGCTTCTGGAGGAGGAGCTGCACCTGGTCCGGTTCGAGGAGACCCGGGATGCCGAGGTAGTCCTGCTCCTCCTCGGAGCCGGGGTGGGCCTGCATGCCGAACTCGGCGCCGTCGTACAGCACCCGGTCGAAGACCGCGTCGGACTCCAGCGCCTCGAAGGGCAGTTGGTCCTCGGTCTCCTCGTCCTCCAGCCGCTCCGCGTCGGCGAGGAGCTGGTCCTCCTCGGAGAACGGATTCTCCTCGTCGCTGCCCTTCTTCGGCTTGTCGAGTACGTGGTCGCGCTCGACCTCCATCTCGTTGGCGAAGTCCAGGAGCATCGGGATCGTCGGTACGAAGACGGAGGCCGTCTCTCCGCGCCTGCGGGAGCGCACGAAGCGGCCGACGGCCTGGGCGAAGAAGAGGGGCGTCGAGATGGTGGTGGCGTACACGCCGACGGCCAGCCGGGGCACGTCGACGCCCTCGGACACCATCCGTACCGCGACCATCCAGCGCGATTCGTCCGCGCTGAACTTGTCGATCTTCTTCGAGGCCGCCTTCTCGTCGGAGAGGACGACGGCCGGCGTCTCGCCGGTGACCTTCTTCAGGATCTTGGCGTACGCGCGGGCCGACTCCTGGTCCGTCGCGATGACGAGCCCGCCCGCGTCCGGGATGCCCTTGCGGACCTCGGTGAGCCGCTTGTCGGCGGCGGCCAGCACGTTGGGGATCCAGTCGCCGGTGGGTGAGAGCGCGGTGCGCCAGGCCTGGCCGATGGCGTCCTTGGTCATCGGCTCGCCGAGCCGGGCCGCGATCTCGTCCCCGGCCTTGGTGCGCCAGCGCATGTTGCCGCTGTAGCTGAGGAAGATGACCGGGCGGACGACGCCGTCGGCGAGCGCGTTGCCGTAGCCGTAGGTGTAGTCGGCGGAGGAGCGGCGGATGCCGTCGTTGCCCTCCTCGTACGCGACGAAGGGGATCGGGTTGGTGTCCGACCGGAACGGCGTACCGGTCAGCGCGAGGCGCCGGGTCGCCGGGTCGAACGCCTCCTGGCAGGCCTCGCCCCAGGACTTCGAGTCACCGGCGTGGTGGATCTCGTCCAGGATCACCAGGGTCTTGCGCTGCTCGCACCGGTTGCGGTGCAGCATCGGGCGGACGCCGACACCCGCGTAGGTGACGGCGACGCCGTGGTACTCCTTGCTCAGCGGACCGGCGCTGTACTCCGGGTCGAGCTTGATCCCTATCCGGGCGGCGGCCTCCGCCCACTGCTTCTTGAGGTGCTCGGTCGGGGCGACCACGGTGACCTGCTGGACGACGTGGTGGTGCAGCAGCCACGACGCGAGGGTCAGCGCGAACGTGGTCTTGCCCGCGCCGGGCGTCGCGACGGCGAGGAAGTCGCGCGGCTGCTCCTGGATGTACCTCTCCATGGCCCCCTGCTGCCAGGCTCGCAGCTTGCCGGCGGTGCCCCAGGGGGCGCGGCCGGGAAAGGCGGGTGAGAGGTGGTGGGAGGCGGTGGTAGTAGTCACGGTCTCCGGTTCGGGGCGCTCGGGTACGTGGATCGCTGCCGCTACCGCACCCGGCCCGACGGACCCGGCCCGCGATACGACAACCGGGCCACCCTACCGGGGGCCCGGCTGCGAACCCGTACGAACGAGTCGCGGTTCGAGTCCGTTGAGACCCTCTTCACAACTGCGGCTACCGGGCGAACCGCGGCAAGTGCTCGGCGATCTTGGGCATGTCCAGGGCCCCCTGGCACGTGGCCAGCACGAACCGCTCCGCTTCGTCGACATCGAAGTGCGGATCGAGCGGATGGCCGTTCAGGTGGAGAAAGACCCAGGTCGCGTACCACGCGATGCGCTTGTTGCCGTCGACCAGCCCGTGGTTGCGGGCCAGGGACTCCATCAGGGCCGAGGCCTTCTGCCAGAGGTCCGGATACGCGTCCTGGCCGAACACGCTCGCCTGCGGTCTGGCCAGGGCCGACTCCAGCAGCCCGTAGTCGCGCACCTCCGCGGCGCCGAGCCGCTGCGCCAGGTTCAGCACCTCGGGCAGGGTCAGGTACTGCATCAGGCGAGCCTCCGGTTGAGCTCCTCACTCGCCTTCAGGACATGGTCCGCGGCCTCGTTGAAGAGCCGCGAGTGCTCGTTTACGGCAGTGATCACCGCGTCGTGGGCGAACACCTGCATGCTCTTGCCCTCCGCCTCGGCGCGGGAGCGCAGGGAGTCCAGCTCTTCTTCGGTGAACCGCAGATTCAGACCAGCCATAGGCACATGGTACCGAGTGGTACCGCGCGGTACCGCTCACTTCTCCCGTACGACGACCCTCGTAGCCACCCACGCCCCCACCACCGCGACCACCGCCATCGGCACGAACACCGCCGCGAAGGCCGTCGGGTGCGAGCCGCCGGCCGCCTCGCCGACCGTGCCGTGGGCCGCCGCGCCCAGGGCCTCGCCGCCGAGGGCCGCGAAGGCGGCGCCGCCGACGGCCAGCAGCAGGACGTTGGAGAGGCCGTCGGAGATCTGGAGGGCGGCGGAGTTGGAGCCCGCCTCCTCCGGGGCCGACAGCTTCAGCAGCAGCACGCTGGTGGAGGCGATCACCAGACCCATTCCGAAGCAGCCGAAGGCCCAGGCCACCGCGACGATCCACACCGGGACCGCCGGGATCAGTACGGTCGGGGCGACGGCGATGGACGCGGCCACCAGCACCATCCCGCTCACCATCAGCCGCTCCCGGTGCGGCTCCAGGCGCGGCCGGGACTGGACGTACGAACCGAGCGCCCAGGTCGCGCCGCCCACCGCCAGGGAGAGGCCCGCCATGGTCGGGGTCAGGCCGCGCTGGGTCACCAGCATCAGCGGGACGAAGGACTCCGCGGCGATGAACGAACCGGCCGCGACCCCGCGCAGCAGGATCACCGACGGCAGCCCGCGCGCCGCCCGTACGGTGCCGGTGGGCAGCAGGCCCCGTACGGCGGGCACCAGCAGCGCGACGCCCGCGGCGGCCGGCAGCACCGCGAGCCAGTTCAGCTCCTGGCCCGCGTACTGGAGCAGCCCGGCCCCCGCCGAGATCCCCAGCGCGAGGCGGATGCGGCGACGGTCGTACGGCTGCGCCGGTGCGTCCGGGTCCGCGGGGCCGGAGGCCATCCGGCGGATCGCCGGGAGGGCCAGCGCCAGCGGGATCACGATCAGGACCGGGATGCCGACGAAGACCCAGCGCCAGCCGAGGTGCTCGGTGACCGTGCCGGCGGCCAGCGGCCCGACCACGGAGGGGATCACCCAGCTCGCGGCGAAGGCGGCCATGATGGCGGGCCGGATGCGTTCGGGGTAGGCACGCCCGATGACCACGTACAGGGCGACGATCACCAGCCCGCCGCCGAGCCCCTGGACCGCCCGGCCCGCGATGAAGGCCCACATGGAGCCCGCCGCCCCGGAGAGCAGCAGCCCCGCGCCGAAGGCGGTGATCCCGGTGGCGAGCGGCTGGAGCGGTCCGCTCCGGTCGGCCCACTGCCCGGAGAGGACCATGGCGAAGAGGCTGGTGGTGAAGTACGCGGAGAAGGCGAACGCGTAGAGCGGGATGCCGTGCAGTTCCCGGGCGGCCACCGGCATCGCCGTACCGACCGCCGTCGCCTCGAACGCGATGAGGAACACCACGGAGACGATGCCGACACTGAGCGCCCGGTAGGTGCGCCCGAGCATGCCCTCTGCCGCCGCCTCCGCGACCGCCCCGGTCAGGTCGCCGGGCAGGGCGTCCGGCATGCCGGGCCGCACATCTCCCGGTATGCCGGTCTTGAGGTCGGTGGGGAGATCCGCGGGCAGCCCGGTCGCGGGGTCGGTGGGACCGCCCGGGAGACCCCGTGACAGCTCATCGCGGCGGGGGCCGTGCGGTTGACCGCCCTGGTGGTGGTCGTGGGGCGGGTCGGTCGGCGCGGGGCGCGCGGCTTCGGTGCCGTCACGCGATTCGGGGGCGGTCATGGCCCCAGAGTAAGGGGCACAGGCCAGTTTGAACCCTGTCCTAGTGCCCGCCGAGGGTCGTCCCTTGGTCGTAGGCCGAAGGCCCCGCGCGTGAACGGCGTATGGCAGTCGCGTTGCGTACCGGCCGCTTCCCTTGTGACCCGCTCCCCGCGCCCCCTAACGTCGAGGACGAAGAAGCAAGCGCCCGGCCGTGTGCCCGAGAGGCTCAGGGGCTCGACTGCAACTCGAGTTACACCGGTTCGATTCCGGTCACGGCCTCCAACGGAACAACCCGAACGGCAACGGCCGCCCCCATCACGGGGCGGCCGTCGCGGTGTCCGGGGTCGCCCCCGTCACACGGCGTCCAGCGACGGCCGTGCCTCCAGCCCCGCGCCGTCCTCGCACCCCAGCTCCTCGGCCAAGGCGAGCGAGAAGGAGTGGGCCACCGTCGCGTAAGCCCTCGTCAACGCCTCAAGGTCTCCCTCGGGCTTCGTGGGCATGCCCCCGCGCTCCACGCCGACGTCGATGTGGGCCGGCGCGGAGCCGGGCAGCTTTCCGCTGCGGCAGGCGAACTGGACGTACGCGGCATCCGGCGCGGCCAAGGTCTGCTCCCCATCCCGAGCACGGTGAACTTCGAGGCCGGATCGTCCGACGGGGGGCCGCCGGTCAGCTCCCAGGTGACCCTGAGCTCATCACCCGGCGTGCCGTCTGCCGTGTAGATATGGCAGACGTCTCCCCCACCGGTGGTGGAGGAGGTGAATCCTTCGCGTCGCCCATACCGCGGAGGCGGCCAGCGCTCCGGCCGCGCCCCACAGCGGTCCGTGCCCGCGCCGATGCCCCGGCGCGGGCTTCCGGTCGAAGCCGCCCATCGCCTCCGCGGTGTGTTCCGGACCGGGCTCCCCGGTCAACTCCGGCTCGGAGATCAACCCCGGCCTCCCCCTGGTCTGGTCAGAACGTCGGACGCGGACTCCCCCTCAGCCCTTGGGAGTCACCACCGCCGCCTGCGGGCGCACCGGCAGGCGGTTCACCGGACGGCCGGTGGCCGAGCGGATCGCCGAGGCCACCGCGGCCGGGGCCGTGACGACGGGGACGGCCGAGACCGGCTTGGCGCCGAAGGGGGCCACCACGTCCCGCTCCTCGACCAGCTTCACGATGCGGATGTCCGGGGCGTCCAGCGAGGTCGGGAGCGCGTAGCCGGTCAGGTCGGGGTGGCGGATCAGGCCGCGGGCGGTGCGGAGGTTCTCGGTGAGGGCCGCGCCGATGCCCTGGGTGATGCCCGCCTCGATACGGGTCGCCAACTGAGCAGGGTTCAGGACGCGGCCCACGTCCTGGGCGACCGCCATCTCGACCACGCGGATGGAGCCGAGCTCGATGTCGACGTCGACGACCGCCCGTACCGCGCAGAAGGCGAGGCCGACGAAGGCGTCGCCCTGGCCGGAGTCGTCCAGCGGCTCGGTGGGGTGGGGGCGGCACTGGGCGGTGGCCCAGAGCTCCTTGCCGTCCATCACCTCCATGACGGTGGTGGACAGGACGCCGTCGTACGAGGTGATCTTGCCGTCGGCGATCTGGAGCAGTTCGGTGGACATGCCGAACTTGTGGGCCAGCGGCTGGAGGAGCTGGGTGCGGACCATCTTCGCCGCCCGCTCCACCGCCCCGCCGGAGACCCAGGTGTGGCGGCCGTGTGTCGCCGGGCCGGCGGGCGGTTGATCGGTGTCGACCGCCGCCACATGGACCTCGTCGACGCCCAGGATCTCCTGGACGATCTGGCGGGCGAGCGTGGTGAAGCCCTGGCCGGTCTCGACCGCCGCGCAGATGACGGTGGCCACACCGTCGTGGACCCGGACCGTGGCCGTGGAGACCTCGTCCGCGCCCTCGGCGCCGAGCATGTGGACCATGCCGACCCCGTATCCCACGCCCCTGCGTACCGCCCCGGGCTCGCCCGCGCCCTCGGGGCCGCCGGGCAGCAGCCAGTCGTCCTCGGGGGTGTCCTTGGGGAGGGCGGGCAGGGGGTGCTCGCGTACCGCGCGGAGCAGTTCGGCCACCGGGGCCGGGCAGGTCACCGTCTGGCCCGTGGGGAGGATGTCACCGGTCGACAGGACGTTGCGGAGGCGGAGTTCGGCCGGGTCGATGCCGAGCTTGGCGGCCAGCTTGTCCATCTGGCCCTCGTACGCCGCGCAGACCTGCATCGCGCCCTCACCGCGTACGTGGCCGGACGGCGGGTTGTTCGTCCGGACCGCCCAGCCCTCGATGAAGGCGTGCGGGACGACGTACGGGCCGCAGGCGAACGCCACGGCGGCGGCCAGCGACTCGGAGGAGGCGTCCGCGTACGCGCCCGCGTCCAGCAGGATCTGGGCCTCCACCTTGACCAGCCGGCCGTCCGCGTCCGCGTGGTGGCGGTAGCGCAGCAGGGTGGGGTGGCGGTGGGCGTGGCCGAGGAAGGACTCCTCGCGGGTGGCGGCCAGCTTCACCGGGCAGCCGGTGCGCAGGGCGAGCAGGCCCAGCGGGATCTGGAAGCCGGGGTCCTCACGGTCGCCGGTCGCGCCGGGGACGCCGGTGACGACGACCTTGACCCGGTCCGGCTCCAGGCCGAAGCAGGCGGCGGCCAGGTCGCGGTCGGTGTGCGGGTCGGTGGAGGCGGTGTAGATCTCCACGCCGCCGTCCGGGCGGGGCACGGCGAGCCCGGCCTCCGCGCCGATCGGGGCCGGGTCCTGGCGGCCGATGCGGTAGAGGCCCTCGACGACGACCTCGCCGGTCGCCTCGGCGTCGCCGTACCGCAGGGGGATGTGCCGGATCAGGTTGCCGTCGGGGTGCAGGGGCTCCGCCGCGAACGCCTTCTCCGGGTCCGTGACCGGCTCCAGCACCTCGTACTCGACGGCGATGGCGGCGGCGGCCAGGCGCGCGGTGTCCGGGTGGTCGGCGGCGACGGCGGCGATCGGCTCGCCGTGGTGGCGGACCAGTCCGGCGGCGAAGACCGGGCGGTCGACGACCCGGCGGCCGTAGTTGCTGTCCCCGGGGACATCCTCGTGCGTGACGACCGCGCGCACCCCGGGCATCGCGGCGGCGGCCGAGGTGTCGATGGACAGGATGCGGGCGTGCGGGTGCGGGGAGCGGAGCACGGAGGCCCAGAGCAGACCCTCGGCCCAGAGGTCGGCGGCGTACGGGAAGGTGCCCTCGGTCTTCGCGCGGGTGTCGGCGGGCGGCAGCGAGGCGCCCAGGCCCGTCAGGGGCGGCTCCTGGCCGGGGCCGTCGCCCGGGCCGCCGGCGGCCTCGATCCTGGGCAGGCTGGTGCTGGTCGCGTTGGCCGCGGTGGCTGCGTCGCCGCTCACGCCGCCTCCTTGTCGTTCGCCCCGCCGCTACGGGGGCGGAGGGTGACCTGTGGTGTCGCGTGGTGCTGTCCTGGTGACGTGGGTCCGCGCGCGTGGATCACTGCGCGCCTCCCTCGTGCCGGTGGTACTGGTGCCGCTGCTGTACGCCGCCGGCGCCGGGCTCGGCCTGGTGCGGGATGCGGGCCTCGTCCTGGGCCGGGGCGGTCGCCGCCTCCGCGCTCGCCTCGCGGGCCGCCACGACGTCCGCGACCGCGTCGAGCACGCCCCGGTAGCCGGAGCAGCGGCAGAGGTTGCCGCAGAGGGCCTGGCGGGTCTCCAGCTCGCTGGGGGCGTGGTTGCCCTCCAGGAGGTCGTGGACGGTCATCGCCATGCCGGGGATGCAGAAGCCGCACTGCACGGCCCCGCAGGCGGACAGCGCGCGCTGGACGTCGGAGGGTTCGCCGTCGACGGCCAGCCCCTCGACCGTACGGACCTCGCTGCCCGCGGCGGTGGCGGCGGGCACCAGGCAGGAGGCGACCAGGCGGCCGTCGACCTGGACGTTGCACGCCCCGCACTCGCCCTGCGAGCAGCCGTCCTTGGCCCCGGCCAGGCCGAGGCGCTCCCGGAGCACGTAGAGCAGGGACTCGCCGATCCAGGCATCGCTGACCGGGCGGTCCACACCGTTCACGTGCAGGAGGTAGGAGGCGGCGGGGTGTTCGCTGGGTACGTCGACGGGCGCGGCGGCCGGGTCGTGCGCGGGGTCGTGGGCGGGGTCGTGGGCCGGGTCGGGCTCGGGTTCCGCCGCGGGGGCCGGTTCCGGGCCGGCCGTCGCCGTGTCCTCGGGGGTGGGGGTGGGGGTGGGGACCTGGGTCGGTGCGTGGTCCGGTGCCGGGTCGGTGGAGGCTTCCGGGTCGGTGGACGCGTTCGGTTCGGTGGACGCTTCCGGGTCGGTGGAGGCTTCCGGGTCGGTGGACGCATCCGAGTTGGTGGACGCGTTCGGTTCCGGGGCGGCCGTGGATTCCGTCTCCGGTTCCGCCTCGGCCTCGGCAGGGGCCTCCGTGGGTGCCGCTTCCGCTGCCGGGTCGGGGAGCGGGTGGCCACCGGTCCCGGGCTCGGCGGGGTGAGCCGCCGTGTGCTCCTCGTCCGGGCCGGGGTGCGCCGGCGCCGGGGACTCCTCGGGTCGCGGCTGCGTGGCCCAGGGGGCGGGGGCGCCGCCGGGGAGCGTCGCGGGGCGCGTGTCGTCCGCGTACCACTGCTGCGAGGCCGCCGCCGAGGCCAGGAAGTCGCCCGACTCGTCCGGAAGATCCCCGTCCGCTACCGGGATCGTCCACTGGCCGGTGTGGCCCAAGTGACCGGTCTGGCCGGTGTGAGCGGAGTGGCTGGGGTCACCGGGGTGGCCCGTGTGCTCGGAGGAGTCGGCGTGACTGGCGCGGTCGGTGTACTCGGCGGGACCGTCGTGGCTGCCGGTACCCGCGTGATCGCTGTAGCCGACGGGGCCGTCGTGGCTGCCGGGACCCCCATGGTCCGCATAGTCACCGGCGCCCCCGTGGTCCGCGTAGCCACCGGCGCCCGCTTCGTCCGGGTAGCCACCGGCACCGGAGGAGTCCGGGTAGTCACCGGCACCGGAGGAGTCCGGGTAGTTCGCCGGGCCCGCCGCGGCGCCGGACGCCAGCTGCTCCCCCACGGCCTCCGTGAAGTTCCACTGGGCCGTGGAGTGCGAGGTCTCCTGGTACGGCTGCCCGTACCCGCCCTGCTCGTTCGGGTCCGGCCAGTGCACCGCCCCCGGGGCCGCCTCCTGGGCGCGCCGCTCGGCCTGGGCCTGCTGCTGGCTCTGGGTCTGCACCACCCAGCTGCCCGTCGCGGCCGGGTCCAGACCGGCGGCCGGGGTCAGCGGCAGGATCATCGGCGGTACGTATCCGTGGCCGGGCGCGGCCAGCGGGACGCCCGCCAGGTCCTCCGGCGGGAGCTGGACGAACGCGGTGGCGTCCGCGTCGTACTCGCCGCTCTGCGGCGTCGGCTCCCAGCCCCCGTAGCGGGGGTCGGGGCCGTCGGAGTGCCCGTGCTGTTCCTGCTGCCCGTGCTGCCCGTGCTGGTTGGAGGTTTCCTCATTGCTCACGACAGTGCCCTCCCCAGTGCGCGTCGGGCGAGCGCGGCGACGGTGCGCCGCAGGTGGAGTACGGCCGGGGACAGCGGCGGAGCCTCCGAGCCGTCGGCCGGCGGTGCGTGGTCCGGGATGCAGGCGGCGGCGACGTACTCGCCGAAGGCCGCCAGCGCGTCGGGGGCCAGGCCCCGTTCACCGTCCCAGTCGATCAGCGAGGCGATCCAGCGCTCCGCCTCCAGCGGGCGCAGCGGCATCGGGGCGATGGCGCCGACCGCGCAGCGCACCCCGCGCCGGGCCGGGTCGAGCACGATGGCGACCGAGGCGGTGGCGCGGCCGGGGCCGGTGCGGCCGGTGGCCTTCAGGAACACCTGCGGGGCGTGCAGCAGCGGTACCCGGACGAAACCGATCAGCTCGGCGGGGCTCAGCATCTCGCGGCCTGCCAGCAGGTGCGAGACGGGGACCTCGCGGCGGCCGCCACCGGGTCCCGCGACGACCAGCTCGGCCTCCAGGGCGGCCAGCACCGGCAGGGCGTCACCGGTGGGCGCGGAGGTGGCGATGTTGCCGCCGAGGGTTCCGGCGTTACGGATCTGGGGCGGGCCCGCGGCGCGCGCGGAGGCGGCGAGGGCGGGGATCAGGGCGGCGAAGTCGGGCCGCCCCATGCGGGCGTGGGTGAGGCCGGCGCCGAGCAGGGCGTGGCCGTCCTGGTAGTGCCAGCCGCGCAGCTCGCTGATCCGGCCGAGGCCGACCAGTCCCGAGGGGCGCAGGAGCCCCTTGTTCACGGCCGCCATCAGGTCCGTCCCCCCCGCCACGGGGACGGCGGCAGGCATGGCTTCCAGCGCCGCCACGGCCTCGTCGAGCGAGGCCGGCAGCGTCACCGACTGCAGCGCCTGCGGTGCGTGCGTGGTCAACCCAGCTGCCCCTTCCCGGTCTCCCGGCTGGTCCGCCTGTTCCGCCGTACGGTACGTGTTCACAGACCGGACGTGGCAACTCTGGCACATCTTCCGATCGGACCGGCGCGAGGGTCCACGAAGGGTGGATCCGTCCCTGACCTGGGGGATGATCCGGTTTCGCACCTCTTCGGAGTGGAGGGTGAATTGCCACTCTTCAGCGATGCTTGTACGACTTATTCCGTTCGTTCTACGGCCCGTTCGGCCCGTTCGGTCCGTTCGGCCCCTCCGGTCCGTTCGGCCCGTTCCGCCCGCGTCGGAGCGTGTCCGGCGCGGGCTCCGGGGCTCACACCACCGGGGGCGCTCCTTCGATCGGGCGGCCGAGGACGCCGGGCCGCTGCTGCCAGGGCAGCGGGCCGCCCGGCCGGCGGTAGTCGACGCCGAGGGCGTCGAGCCGGGCGTAATGGTCCGTCATGCGCGCCTCGAAACCGGCGAAGTCCCGGTCGGCCGGGGCCGGCAGGGGCGTCCAGGCGACCTCGGCCAGGGCGGCGAGGCGCGGGAAGACCTGGTAATCGACGCGTGACCTGTTCTGCATGACCTCGGTCCACACGTTGCCCTGGGTGCCGAGGACGTGCCGGGCGGCCTCCTCGGAGAGGCCCGGCGGGACGGGTTCGAAGCGGTAGACGTCCTCCAGGGTGCGGATGTACCCGATGGGCATCGGCTCGTCGGCGCCGCCGTCCTGACGGTGGTCCAGGTACACCTGCTGCTCCGGGCACATCACCACGTCGTGCCCGGCCTCGGCGGCGGCGATGCCACCGGCGTAACCACGCCAGGAGGAGACCACGGCGCCTTCGGGGAGGCCGCCTTCGAGGATCTCGTCCCAGCCGATGAGACGGCGGCCGCGCCGGGTCAGCCAGGTGTCGAAGTGGCGGATGAACCAGGACTGGAGCTCCTCCTCGTCCTTCAGGCCGAGTTCGGCGATCCGGGCCTGGGCTGTCGGGGACTCCTTCCACTGGTCCTTGAGGCACTCGTCGCCGCCCACGTGGATGAACGGCGAGGTGGTGGCGGGGAAGAGGTCGAGGAGCTCCTCGAAGACGCCCTCGAAGAAGCGCACGGTGTTGTCGGTGGGGGCCAGTACGTTCGGGTTGATGCCCCAGGTGTCCCAGACGGAGAGGGTGGTGGTGTCGGTGACGTCGGTGTTGCCCAGCTCGGGGTACGCACTGATCGCGGCCTGCGAGTGGCCCGGGATGTCGATCTCGGGGACCACCCGGATATGCCGCTCGGCGGCGTAGGCGACGATCTCGCGGATGTCGTCCTGGGTGTAGTAACCGCCGTGCGGGGTCTCGTCCCACAGCTCGGAGGCGCGGTGCCCGTACTTCGTCCGCGTACGCCAGGCGCCGACCTCGGTGAGGCGCGGGTGGCGCTTGATCTCGACCCGCCAGCCCTGGTCGTCGGTGAGGTGGAGGTGGAGGACGTTCAGCTTGTGGGCGGCGAGGAGGTCGAGGTAGCGCAGGACGTCGTCCTTGGGCAGGAAGTGCCGGGAGACGTCGAGCATCAGACCGCGCCAGGAGAAGCGGGGTTCGTCCTCGATGACCACCATCGGGACCTCCCAGGTGCGCCCCGGGGTGATGGGCGCGCGCCGGAAGGCGTCCGGGCCCAGGAGCTGACGGAAGGTCTGCGCCCCCCAGAAGAGGCCGGCCGCGTCACCTCCCTGGATGCGGACCGCGTGGCCGTCGACGACGACGCGGTACGCCTCGGGGGCCAGCGCCCCGTCGAGCGAGAGGGCGATGCCGTGGTCGCCGGCGCCCTCGGTCAGGGGCAGTCCGGTGGCCGCGCCGACCGTGGTCCGCAGCCAGCGGGCGACGCCCTCGGCGCCCGGCGCGGCGCTGAGCACGGTCTCCTCGTCCAGCGGGTACAGCCCCCGCTCGGGCGGCATCCAGCTCACCTCGCGCGGCGCCGGGATCAGACCGGGAGCCGTCGTGTCCTCGGATGTCATGACGTCAGTCCTTAACCGCGCCGCCCAGTCCGGAGACCAGGCGCCGCTGTACGAGTACGAAGAAGACGAGGACGGGGATGGTCATCACCGTCGAGGCGGCCATGATCCCGCCCCAGTCGTTCTCGTCCGGCTTGAAGAAGACCAGCAGGGCCATCGGCAGCGTCGACTGGGAGGTGTCGCTGATGATGAACGACTTCGCGAACAGGAAGTCGTTCCAGGTGGTGATGAAGGAGAAGACGCTGGTCGCCACCAGGCCCGGGAAGACCAGCGGGAAGAGGATCTGCCACAGGAAGCGGGTGCGGCTGGCCCCGTCGATGTAGGCGGCCTCCTCCAAGGCCTCGGGGACCGCCCGCACGAAGCCGCGCAGCATCCAGATGGCGAACGGCAGCGAGAAGGCCAGGTGCGGCAGGATCAGCGAACCGAGCGTGTTGAGCTGGCCGAAGTCCCGCATCAGGAAGAACAGCGGGATGGTCAGCGCCTCCACCGGCACCATCTGCGCCACCAGGAACATGATGAGCAGGGTGGTGCGGAACTTGAAGCGGAAGCGGGTCACGGCGGTGGCGGCCAGGAAGGCGACCAGCGCCGAGAGGACGACCACCGTGCCCGCCACCAGCAGGCTGTTGAGGAAGTAGCGGCCGAAGTCCTGCTGCTCGAAGACCCGGCGGAACGAGTCGAGCGAGGGGGCGAGCGTCCAGGGGCGGGGCTCGGTCGACTGGATCTCCCCGGCCGGTTTGAAGGCGGAGAGCACCATCCAGTAGAGGGGGAAGGCGACGGCCACGGCGATCAGCAGGGCCGCGGCCTCGGCCGCCAGCCTGCCGGGGCGCTTGACGCGCAGCGCCGTACGTACGCTCACAGTTCCTCCCCCTGGCGCCGCACCAAGCGCAGATAGACCAGCGTGACGGCCAGCAGGATCACCAGCATCACGACACCGATCGCCGATCCGAGGCTGTACTGCGAGGACGCGAACGCCTTCTGGTACGCGTACACGTTGAGCACCAGGTTCTGTCCGGCGATGCCGCCGCCGCTGGTCATGACGTAGATCTGGGTGAAGACCTTGAAGTCCCAGATGATCGACTGGATGGTGACGACGATCAGGATGGGCTTGAGCATCGGCGCCATGATCGTCCGCCAGATCCGCCACTGGGAGGCGCCGTCCAGCGAGGCGGCCTCCAGCACTTCGGTGGGGATGGCCCGGATGCCCGCGTACACGGTGACCATGACGAACGGGAACGAGCACCACAGGACTTCCAGGAGTACGAGCGCGAAGGCGCTGTAGCGGCCGTACGTCCAGGAGAAGTCGCCCAGGCCGAGCACCTTGTTGACCGGTCCGAAGTCGGGGTCGAAGAGGAAGACCCAGACGGTCGAGCCGGTGATGGCGGGGGTGGCCCAGGCGCCGAGCGCGGCCATCATCAGCGCGAGCCGGGGCAGGGCGCGGATGCGGGTGAGCAGGACGGCGAGCGCGCAGCCGACGAGCAGCGTGGAGACCACGCAGGCCGCGGCGAACAGGACGGTGGCGAGGAGGACCTGCCAGAACTGGCTGTCGCCGAAGAGGGTGGCGTAGTTGCCGAACCCCTGGAAGGTGGTCGGTTCACCGCCGCTGACCTGGGCCTGGGTGTACTCCAGGAACGAGATCAGGCCGAGCTGGTAGATCGGGTAGACCAGCAGCCCGGCGAGCAGGACGAGGGCGGGCAGGAGGTAGAGCCAGGGGGTCCAGCCGGAGTGGCCCCGGGGGGACACCGAGCGGGCGCGCCGGGGCGGGCGGGCGGCGGGAGTGCCGGCGCCCGCCCCGGACGCACCGGGGGCCGGGGCCTTGAGAGCGGTGGTGGGCGTGGTCATCGTCAGCCCGCGGCGGCGAAGGCCGCGTCCATCTTCTTCGCCGCGTCGTCCGAGGCCTTCGCCAGGTCCTTCCGGCCGGAGACGATCTCCTGGAACATCGTCGGCAGGACCAGCGAGGCATCGATCTGGCCCCAGGCGGGCGAGGCGGGGACGAACTTGGCGCCCGCGCCGAGGGTCTGGACGAACGGGGCGACGAAGGGCTGCTTCTTCGCGGCGTTGTCCAGGACGTCGGTGTAGGTGGGCAGGAAGCCCATCTCGTCGAACATCTCGGCCTGGGTCTTCTTGCCGGTGAGCGACTTCATCAGGTCGACGGCGAGGGTGCGGTGCGAACTGCTCTTGAGTACGCCGATGTTGTTGCCGCCCGCGAAGGCGGGAGCGATGGAGTTGGGGGCGATGCCAGGCAGCGGGACGACCGCGTACTTGCCCTTGACCGAGCCCGCCTCGACGGCCGCGTGGCTGAAGTCGCCGGCGATCGCCATGGCGGCCTTGCCGGAGGCGAAGGCGGTCACGGTGGCGTTGCCGCCCATGGAGGCGCACTTGGCGGCCGGGCAGTTGTCGTCGCCGAAGAGGGAGGTATAGGCCTCGATGCCCTTGCGGGCCTTCTCGCTGTCGATGGCCGCCTTGTACGTTCCCCCGCTCTCGCCCGCGATCTCGCCGCCGTGGGACCAGATGAAGGGCATCGCGCCGTAGGTGTAGGCGCCGCCGACCGCGAGGCCGTAGAGGTCCGGCCTCGCCTTGCGGACCTTCTTGGCCGTGGAGATCAGCTCCGCCTGGGACTTGGGGGGCTCGATGCCCAGGTCCTCGAAGACGTCGGTGCGGTAGTAGAGGGCCCGGACGCCGACGAAGAAGGGCGCGCCGTAGACCTTGTCGTCGACGGTGACGGACTGCCTGGCGATCGGGTCGGTGTCCTTGGCCTCCTCCCAGGAGCCGAACTCCTCGGTCACGTCGGCGAGTCCGCCGTCCTTGACGTATCCGGCGGTGTCGCTGTTGCCGTACTCGATGAGGTCCGGGGCGCTCCTGGGGTCGTTGAACGCGGCCTTGATCCGCTGGGCGCGGGTGTCGACGGGTATGTACTCGACCTCGACCTCCGCACCCTCGTGGCTCTTCTCGAACGCGGCGACGGCGGCGTCGACGACCTTCTCCTTGGGCTTGTTGCCGACCTCCTGGAAGAGCCAGACGCGGAGGGTCCCGGTCTTCTCGTCACCCTTCGCACTGGTGTCGGAGGTCTGCGGCGCGCAGGCGGTGGCGGTGAGGCCCGCCAGCACAAGCGCCGCAACCGGGGCGGCAATTCGGGCAGAAAGCTTCATCCGGGACCCCTACCGGTCATTCGTTGCATCATGTGCAACGTGCGTTTCGTTCTGCACAACTGGCAGGAGAGTAGGTCCGGTTCCGGCGCCCGACAAGTGGTCTCTACCACTCTGTGACCAGCCGACGCAGCCCGTGCAACGCGAGGGTCCGGTCACCTTCCGTCACCAGCAACGCAGCAGGCCCCCGGCCCGCGCATCACCGCGCGTACCGGGGGCCTGCGCCCCGAGGGGTCGGACGACCCCTACTTGCCGCTCTTGTCCTTGCCGCCGCCCTTGCCCTTGTCCTTGTCGCCACCGGCGCCCATGGACTCGTAGATCTCCTTGCACATGGGACAGACCGGGTACTTCTTGGGGTCGCGCCCCGGCACCCAGACCTTGCCGCACAGCGCGACCACGGGAGTGCCCTCCAGGGCGCTCGCCATGATCTTGTCCTTCTGGACGTAATGGGCGAAGCGCTCGTGGTCGCCGTCGCCCCTCGACACCTGCGGCGTCGGCTCTACGAGGGTCCCCGTACCTGCCCCGCGATCGGGCTCAAGAGTGCTCATAACCGCCAAGGGTACTGAAGAGGACGGGCTTCAGTTGAGCGAAGGGTCGTCCGGATACGTGGCGATCATCGCCAGCTCGCTGCGCTGGCGGCGCAGCACCGCGCGCCAGAGGTTCTCCGGGCGCGGGGAGGAGACGTCACCGGGCTCGGACTCGACCACGTACCAGGCGCCCTCGCCCAGTTCGCCCTCCAGCTGGCCCGGGCCCCAGCCCGCGTACCCGGCGAAGATCCGCAGCGACCCCAGGGCCGGTCCCAGCAGCTCCGGCGGGGTGTCCAGGTCGACCAGGCCGATCGCCCCGTGGACCCGGCGCCAGCCCAGCGGGCCCTCGTCGCCGGGGATCACCGCGACGCCGAGCGCCGAGTCGAGCGAGACCGGGCCGCCCTGGAAGACGACGTCCGGCTCTCCCGTCAGGCCGGCCCAGGAGCCGAGGATGTCCCCGACGCCGACCGGGGTCGGGCGGTTGAGGACCACGCCGAGGGAACCCTCCTCGTCGTGGTCGAGGAGGAGCACCACCGCGCGGTCGAAATTCGGGTCCGCGAGGGCGGGTGTGGCCACGAGCAGTCGCCCTGTGAGCGAGGACACCTCCGTCATGGCAGAAATGATCCCGCATCTTCACCCTCCACGGGGACCCGGCCGCTGTGACGACCGCCCCACGGGAGCGAGCGCAGCTCAGGGCGCACGGAGGCACGGGGAGCGCACCACGCGGCGGGTCCCGGGGGGTCATCCGGACGGTGACCCTCCGCAAGATCGGATGCGCGGAGGGTGTTGTGGCGGATTCATGACGTTCGTACACCCCCCTTCGCCTTACGGAAGGGGGGTAGGAGGCCATTACCCTTTTCGTTGGCCCCCTGCCCGACCACTCCGGAACGCGAGATACATGACCGGCACAGACGATGTCCTGCTTGTCCACGGCGGCACCCCGCTGGAGGGCGAGATCCGCGTCCGAGGCGCCAAGAACCTGGTGCCGAAGGCAATGGTCGCCGCGCTGCTCGGCAGCGGGCCCAGCCGTCTCCGCAACGTACCCGACATCCGTGACGTACGGGTCGTCCGAGGTCTGCTGCAACTGCACGGCGTGACCGTCCGCCCCGGCGACGAGCCGGGCGAACTGATCCTCGACCCCTCGCACGTCGAGTCCGCGAACGTCGCCGACATCGATGCCCACGCGGGTTCGTCGCGCATCCCGATCCTCTTCTGCGGCCCCCTGCTGCACCGCCTCGGCCACGCCTTCATCCCGGGCCTGGGCGGCTGCGACATCGGCGGCCGGCCGATCGACTTCCACTTCGAGGTGCTCCGCCAGTTCGGCGCGACCATCGAGAAGCGGGCCGACGGCCAGTACCTGGAGGCCCCGCAGCGGCTGCGCGGCACCAAGATCCGGCTGCCGTACCCCTCGGTGGGCTCCACCGAGCAGGTGCTGCTCACCGCCGTCCTGGCCGAGGGCGTCACCGAGCTGTCCAACGCGGCCGTCGAGCCGGAGATCGAGGACCTCATCTGCGTACTGCAGAAGATGGGCGCGATCATCTCCATGGACACCGACCGGACCATCCGGATCACCGGTGTCGACAAGCTCGACGGATACACCCACCGGGCGATCCCGGACCGTCTGGAGGCGGCCTCCTGGGCGTCGGCGGCGCTGGCGACCGAGGGCAACATCTACGTGCGCGGCGCCCAGCAGCGTTCGATGATGACCTTCCTGAACACCTTCCGCCGGGTCGGCGGCGCCTTCGAGATCGACGACGAGGGCATCCGCTTCTGGCACCCGGGCGGCGCGCTCAACGCCATCGCGCTGGAGACGGACGTCCACCCCGGTTTCCAGACCGACTGGCAGCAGCCCCTGGTGGTGGCGCTGACACAGGCCGCGGGGCTGTCCATCGTCCACGAGACGGTGTACGAGTCGCGGCTCGGCTTCACCTCCGCGCTCAACCAGATGGGTGCGCACATCCAGCTGTACCGCGAGTGCCTGGGCGGCTCGGACTGCCGCTTCGGCCAGCGCAACTTCCTGCACTCGGCGGTCGTCTCCGGACCGACGAAGCTCCAAGGCGCCGATCTGGTCATCCCCGACCTGCGCGGCGGCTTCTCGTACCTGATCGCGGCGCTGGCGGCGCAGGGCACCTCCCGGGTGCACGGCATCGACCTGATCAACCGCGGCTACGAGAACTTCATGGAGAAGCTCGAGAAGCTCGGCGCGAAGGTGGAACTGCCGGGCGGTTCCCTGGTCTGATCCGTCCACGCGCGCCATCGAGGCCGCACAGTGCTGCCGCACACAGCACCGCGCACCGCGTGAGCAGCCCGTCGCCCCGGCCCGTCACAGGGACCGGGGCGGCGGGCTTTCGGGCTTCAGAGGGGCCGCCCGGCCCCTCGGGGGCGGGCGTACCGGCCGGGGGGCGGTGCCGGCGACCCGTTCGGAGCGCCGGGTGAGGCGGGTCTGGCCGTGTACGGGCCGCCCGACGCCGTGGACAGGCCTTCAAGGGCGCGCGGACGCGTCCCCGCGCTCCGAGGTGCCCGGCGGCGCCCGGGCGCCTGAGCGGGGCGCATGTGCCCGGGGCATGCACGAGGGCGGCCACCCCTGGTCGGGGGTGGCCGCCCTCTGTCTGCGCCTGTGGGTTACTTGCCCTTGGCGGCTTCCTTGAGCTTCGAGCCCGCGGAGACCTTCACGCTGTAGCCGGCGGGGATGTTGATCGGGTCGCCGGTCTGCGGGTTGCGAGCGGTGCGAGCGGCACGGTGGGTGCGCTCGAAGGTCAGGAAGCCGGGGATGGTGACCTTCTCGTCGCCCTTGGCGACGATCTCACCGACGGTCTCGGCGAGCGCGGCCAGCACGGCGTCGGCGTCCTTGCGAGTCACCTCGGCGCGGTCGGCCAGGGCGGCCACCAGCTCACTGCGGTTCATGTTGTTACTCCCGTGTTCTTCTTGCCTGTGAGGCGTGAGATCGAAGCCGATGCTGCCAGGGCCCTCTGACAGTCCCCGGACCCGGGTCTGATGTCAGACCCTCGCGCCCGATTACGCATCCTGCCCCCACCTGCGGCGGGAAAGCCAATCCGGAACCCTTCAGGGTCAACGAAAAGGGCCACTGCCTGCTCGTGGTGACGTTCCGTCGGCTTCCCTTAGCGGTCCGCAGCGGATGCCGGGCCCCGCGGGGCCCACTGCCCGCCCACCCTAAAGGGGCGTTTGGGGCGCCGCGAACCGCGACGCGCCGTACGGCGCGGGCGGGTGCGACCCGGGGTATCCGGCGCATACCCCTGGAAGACCCCGCGAAACGGGTGGGAGGCGGGTGGGGTCAGAGGTCGGCGGAGGGGGCCGCCCCGGTGCCCGCGGCGGCCTTGGCCGCCGCACGGACGGCTCCGGCGACCGCGCCGGCGACCTTGTCGTTGAAGACCGAGGGGATGATGTAGTTCGCGTTGACCTCGTCCTCGGCGACCACGTCGGCGAGGGCTCCGGCGGCGGCGAGCATCATCTCCGTGTTGACGGTGCGGGACTGAGCGTCCAGCAGACCGCGGAAGACACCCGGGAAGACCAGCACGTTGTTGATCTGGTTGGGGAAGTCGGAGCGGCCGGTGGCGACGACGGCGGCGGTCTCGCGGGCGATCGCCGGGTCGACCTCGGGGTCCGGGTTCGCCAGCGCGAACACGATCGCGCCGTCCGCCATCGCGGCGACGTCGTCGCCGTTCAGGACGTTCGGGGCGGAGACGCCGATGAAGACGTCGGCGCCGACGACCGCCTCCTTGAGGGTACCGGTGACGCCCTCGGGGTTGGTGTTGTCGGCGATCCAGCGCAGCGGCGAGTCGGGGTCGGCGGCGACCAGGTCCTCGCGCCCGGCGTGCACGACGCCGTGGATGTCGGCGACGACGGCGTGCTTGACGCCCGCGGCGATCAGGAGCTTCAGGATGGCCGTACCGGCCGCTCCGGCACCGGACATGACGACCCGTACGTCCCCGATGTCCTTGCCCACCACGCGCAGGGCGTTGGTCAGCGAGGCCAGGACCACGATGGCGGTGCCGTGCTGGTCGTCGTGGAAGACGGGGATGTCCAGCGCCTCGCGCAGCCGGGCCTCGATCTCGAAGCAGCGGGGGGCGGAGATGTCCTCCAGGTTGATGCCCGCGAAGCCGGGGGCGATCGCCTTGACGATCTCGACGATCGCGTCGGTGTCCTGCGTGTCCAGGCAGATCGGCCAGGCGTCGATGCCCGCGAAACGCTTGAAGAGGGCCGCCTTGCCCTCCATGACGGGCAGCGCGGCCATCGGGCCGATGTTGCCGAGGCCGAGCACCGCCGAGCCGTCCGTCACGACGGCGACGGAGTTGCGCTTGATGGTGAGGCGGCGTGCGTCCTCGGGGTTCTCGGCGATGGCCATGCAGACCCGGGCGACGCCGGGGGTGTAGATCATCGAGAGGTCGTCACGGTTGCGGATGGGGTGCTTGGACGCCATCTCGATCTTGCCGCCGAGGTGCATGAGGAACGTACGGTCGGAGACCTTGCCCAGTACGACGCCCTCGATGTCGCGCAGACCCTCGACGATCTCGTCCGCGTGCGCGGTGGAGGAGGCCGCGATCGTGACGTCGATCCGCAGCTTCTCGTGGCCGGACGCCGTGACGTCGAGGCCGGTGACCGACCCCCCGGAGGACTCGACCGCCGTGGTGAGCTGGGAGACCGCGGTGCCACTCGCGGGCACCTCCAGCCTGACCGTCATCGAATACGAGACGCTGGGCGCCGTTGCCATGGCCGAGTCCTTCGCTTTCCTCAAGCTTCATTGCCGCACATCCGGACAGCTTCGTTCCGGACACGCTTCCCGATCGTCGCACCTACCGACTGGTAGCCGGTAATGAGTGCCACCTTTCGGAAAGTATTTTCCACCATACGAGAAGTCACCCGTTCGGCGGAACCCCCGACGACTCGGAAAGACGGTCGACGGTCGATGGGTCCGTCAACAAGGACAGGCCCGCGCCACCATCAGGTGACGCGGGCCTGTCTCTTTCTTCACTCAGGTGGCACCGACCCGCCATGCTCGCCTCGCGGCAAGTGGTCGCTCGAAGCGACGAAGGTTGGGCCCGGGGGCTTGGATCGAGCCGGTGCCAGTACCACGGTAACAAAGACCCCGGAGAAGTGATTCCCGTGCGACGGGTTGACCCGTCAAACATGTTCCGGCCACCCGATCGGCCACGGTGGAGCCGGCCGCCGTCAGCCCCCGGGCGGGCCGGGGGTCAGTCCCTCAGCAGGTCCGGTACGCCGTCCTCGTCCGGCATGTCCCGCTCACCCGACACCACCGTGAGCTGCTGGGTGGCCCGGGTCAGCGCCACGTACAGCACCCGCAGCCCGGCCGGGGACTCGTCCGCGATCTCCGCGGGCGAGAGCACCACCGTGGCGTCGTACTCCAGGCCCTTCGCCTCCAGGCTGCCCAGCGCCACCACCCGCTCCCCCAGCTCCGCGAGCCACTCGCGGGCCTGGGCGCGCCGGTGCATCGCCACGACCACGCCGACCGTGCCGTCCACCTCCGCCAGCAGCCGCCGCGCCTCCTCGCGGACCGTGCCGGCCAGGTCGCCGCCCGCCACCGGCACGAAGCGCGGCACCACCCCGGTCGAGCGGACCGCCGCCGGGGACTCCATGCCGGGCATGGCCAGCGCCAGCACCTTCGCCGCCAGCTCCGCGATCTCGGCCGGGTTGCGGTAGTTGACGGTGAGGGTGAAGCGGCGGCGCGGGCGGGAGCCGAGCGCCTCGTCCCTCGCCGCGGCCGCCTCGTCCGGGTCGGACCAGGAGGACTGGGCCGGGTCGCCGACGATCGTCCAGGTGGCGTGGCGGCCCCGGCGGCCGACCATGCGCCACTGCATGGGCGTGAGGTCCTGTGCCTCGTCGACGATGACGTGAGCGTACTCGGTGCGCTCCGCCGCGAGCCGCTCGGCCCGCTCCCACTGGGTCTCCTCACGCTGCGGCATCAGCTCCTCAAGACCGGAGAGCTGGTCCAGCGGGTCCAGCTCCCGCTTCCGCCTGGGCCGGGCCACCATGCCCAGCAGGGCCTGGAGCTCGTCCAGGAGTGCCACGTCGTGGACGGAGAGCGGACCGTTGCCGTCCGCGTCCAGGCGCTTGAGGGAGCGGGCCAGGCGGCGCACCTCGCCCTGGTTGAGGATGCGCCGGGACCAGCGGGCCAGCCGCTTCTCGTCGGCCATCGCGGCCAGCACCCGGCGCGGGGTCAGCTCGGGCCACCAGGCGTCGAGGAACTCCAGGAACGGCGTCTCGGTGGAGACGTCCTCGTCGAAGGACGAGCGGAGCTCGGCCACCAGCTGCGGGTCGGTGTAGCGGCCACGCCCGGAGGACTTGCTCCACAGGGCGTCGAGCAGCAGCTTGCGGGCGCGCGGGCGCAGCAGGTTGACCGGCGCGGTGCCGCTGAGCACGTTGTGCCGGATGCGCTGGAGCTCGTCGGCCTCCAGCTCGACCCGGGCGTTGAACGCGACGACGCGCAGCCGGGTGGGGGTGGTCCCCGTGCCGTTCTGTACGGGCTCCTCGCCGAAGGAGAGCTGGCCGCTGTCGCTCGGCGGCTTCGGTGCCTCCAGGGCGCCCCGGGCCGCCTTGCGCAGCACATGGAGCATCCGTGAGGAGCCCTTGATGCGGGCGATGGCCGGTTCGTCGTAAGCGGTGGCGCCCGCCACACCGGCCGCCTCGTCGGAGAGCGAGCCGATCGCGCGGATCGCGACCTGGCCCTCCTCGCCGAGCGAGGGCAGCACCCCTTCCGTGTACGCGACCAGGAGCGGCGTCGGCGAGACGATCAGGATGCCGCCCGCGTACCGCCGCCGGTCCTGGTAGAGGAGGTATGCGGCCCGGTGGAGGGCCACCGCCGTCTTGCCGGTGCCGGGACCGCCGGTGACCTCCGTGACGGAGGCGGCGGGGGCCCGGATCACCAGGTCCTGTTCGGCCTGGATGGAGGCGACGATGTCCCGCATGGTGTGGCTGCGGGCCTGGCCGAGGGCGGCCATCAGGGCGCCGTCGCCGATCACCGGCAGCTGCTCGCCGTCCAGGTACGCCGTCAGCTCCGGGCGCATCAGGTCGTCCTCGACCCCGAGGACCCTGCGGCCCTTGGAGCGGATGACCCGGCGGCGTACCACGCGGCCCGGCTCCTTCGGGGTGGAGCGGTAGAACGGGGCGGCTGCCGGAGCCCGCCAGTCGATCACCAGCGGCGCGTAGTCGGAGTCCAGGACCCCGATCCGGCCGATGTGGAGCGTCTCGGCGATGTCGGCGGTGGCGTCCTCGCGTACGGCGTCGTCGGCCGGCTCGACGGAGGTGTACGCGCCGTCCGGGCCGCGCTCACCGTCCTTGCCGAGGAGCAGGTCGATCCGCCCGAAGAGGAAGTCCTCGAACTCGTTGTTCAGCCGATTGAGGTGGACGCCCGCCCGGAAGACCTGGGCGTCCCGTTCGGCGAGGGCGCCGGGCGTGCCGACCTGCCCGCGTTTGACGGCGTCGTGCATGAGAAATTCCGCCTCGTCGATCTTCTCCTCAAGGCGGTGGTAGACCCGGTCCAGATGTTCCTGCTCGACACCGGTTTCCCGGTCCCGCAGCGAATCGACAGCGGCATCCTGCGCGGCCACCGAGGCCCCCTTCTGACGTGCATTGGGCAGCCGTCAACCCTATGCGAAGGGGAGCCCGAGCGCACCTGTCGGCCACGCCGCGAGTGTTGCGATCGTGCGTCGGTACGAGGACCGGGGGCCACGCGCCGGAGCGGCCGGGTCCGGCCGGTCCGCTCAGGCGCCGATCTCCACCAGCCGCTCCCCGTCGAAGGTGCGCACCTCGAAGCGGTCGATGTCCTCGCGGGCCATCGCCGCACCGCCGTGCACGTACAGCGGGGACTTCGCCGAGGCGTGCGCCGAGTCCTCGATCCCGTACCCCCACTTCGGGACGGACCAGGAGGTGACGACCTCCTCCTCCCCGGTCTTGGAGACGGCGACGAGCGTGCACTTCTGCGGTCCCTTGACGTTCTTCAGCTCCAGGACCGTGTGGGTGCCCCATGCCTTCTCCTCCAGACCGACCGTCGCGCCGACCCGGGTGGTGGGATCGGTCGCCGTCACCTTCTCCGCCATGTGCTGGAAGAAGGCGTCCTCGGCCGGGCTGGTGGGGTGCGGGTCACCGACGGCGACGCTGCGGCCGCCCTCGTCGCCCGCCGTGACGGCGACGGCGGCGACCGGCCCGCCGATGATCAGGGCGGCCGCCGCGGCGATCAGATACCGGCTCCGCTTCGTACGCCGGTGCCTGCGGTGCGCGACCTCGTCCATCAGCCCGCCGAGCACCCGGGGTGCGGGCCGCTCGGGAACGTGCGGGACGGGACGGGAACCGGGCAGGTCAGCGGGCGCCTCGGCCAGCATCGCCAGCATGGGCTCCATCCCGGCGAACTCGTCCAGATGCGCGGAGCACCGGGCGCAGCCCGCGAGATGGGCCTCGAAGGCGCTCGCCTGGGCGTCGTCCAGGATGCCCAGGACGTAGGCGGCGGCCGCGTCGTGCCCGGGCCCCTCGGGCTCCCCGCCGAACGGCGGCTCGGGGCCGGTGGGGTGCCCGGGACCCGTGCCGTACCCGGGCGCGGAGAGGTACACGGGCCCTGAGGGGTGTGCAGGACCCGCGGGACAGGGGGAGTGCGGGGGATGCGAGGGACCGGTGGGCATACGGGGTCCCGGAGGCCGGGGCCCGAACGGCTGCCACTGCTGGTCGCTCATGCCGTGATCCCCCTCTCTTCGAGTGCGAGCTTCATCGAACGGAGTGCGTAGAAGACCCGGGACCGCACGGTCCCGCTCGGTATGCCGAGCACCTCGGCCGCCTCATGGACCGTACGTCCCTTGAAGTAGGTCTCGACCAATGCTTCCCGGTGCGCGGGCGTCAAATCGTCGAGCGCGTCCGAGAGCGTCATCAGCCACAGCGCCTTGTCGATCTCGTCCTCCGCGGGAATGACCTCCAGCGGCGACGGATCGACCTCGCGCGGCCGGGCCTGCCGGCTGCGGTGGCCGTCGATGACGATGCGCCGGGCGACCGTCACCAGCCAGGGGCGGACGGAGCCGGTGGCCCGGTTGAGCCGGCCGGCGTTCTTCCAGGCACGGATGAGCGTCTCCTGCACCACGTCCTCGGCCCGCTGGCGGTCGCCCGCCACGAGCCGCAGGACGTACGCGAGCAGCGGCCCGGCGTGTTCGCGGTAGAGCGCCCGCATCAGCTCCTCGTCGGGTATCCCGTCAGGGGGCGTGGGCGACTCACTGCGATGTCGAGCCCTGTGCGGACGGTCATCGGCCACGGCCGCATCCTTGCGCACCCGAACCTCCTGGTCGAGACCCTGAATGGAGCTCTTCGGGCATGGATACGGGAGCGGGCGGCGGATCATTCAACGCCGGGTCGTGTTTCTTTCGCGGAGAACCCCTGAGGGTGTCCGCGAAGGGGTTCCTAAGGACGCTCGTCGGCGGCCGTGGTGGCGGAGGCGGCCGCCGTGGTGGCGGAGGCGGCCGTGCGGCGCCGGTGCCGGGCGACCCGTTCGCGGTTGCCGCAGACCTCGCCGGAGCACCAGCGGCGCCGGCCCCCGCGCGAGGTGTCCAGGTAGAGCCGGTGGCAGGTCCCGCCCGCGCAGCGGCGCAGCGCGGCCCGCGCCACCGGGTCGGTGAGCAGGTCCACCGCGTCCCGCGCCACGACCGCGAGGAGCCCCGCGCAGCCGGGTTCGCCGCTCAGGGTCCGTACCAGCGCCCCGCCCTCGTCCCGCACCGCGCGCGGGCCCGGCGGGGCTTCGGCGGCAAGGGAGTTGATCCGGTCCAGGGCGTCTGCGTGGCCGACGCGGGCGAGTTGCCCGGCCGCCCGGTCCATCCGGGCCCGTTCGGCGGGGAGTTGGGCCGACACCAGCCGGTCCACGTCGGCCCGCAACTCCCGGAAGCGGGTCAGCCAGCTGGCGTCCAGTGCGGTCAGTGCGGTCCCCTGCGGGACGAGGCGGGCGGCGGTCAGCCAGTCGGCGAGCCGTTCCGGGCCTTCGAGCAGTTCCCGGGCATGAGGCGTCCCGCCCGCGGGCCCGGTGGCCACCAGGTCGAGACAGATCCGGCCGCAGTCGAACCGCCACACGTTCGCGCCCCTGCCCGCTGCCATGCGCCTGTCACCGCCTCGGGGTCACCGGCCGGATGCCACCCCCCAGAGTGCCCCCGGTGGCGGCCGGCCGTAACCCCCCGGGTGCTCACCTCCCGTACGACGTGTCCCCCGCCGGGTCCAGCGACAGCCGGTAGCCGCGTTTGACGACGGTCTGGATCAGCCGGGGCGCCCCCAGCGCGGAGCGCAGCCGGGCCATCGCCGTCTCCACCGCGTGCTCGTCGGAGCCGCTGCCCGGCAGGGCCCGCAGCAGGTCCGCGCGGGCCACCACCCAGCCGGGGCGGCGGACCAGGGTGCGCAGCAGGGCCATGCCCGCGGGCGGCACCGCGCGCAGTTCGTCGTCGACCAGGACGGCGTGGCCGCGGATCTCGACGCGGTAGCCGGCGATGGGCAGCACCCGCGCGGTGGTGGGGAGTTGGGCGCAGACCAGCTGGACGAGGGGGCCGAGGCGGAAGCGTTCGGGCTGGACGGTGGGGATGGACCGGGCCTGGAGCGGGAGGGCGGTGACCGGTCCCACGCAGGCGGCCAGGACGTCGTCGCGCAGCGCGCCCAGGATCTCCGGGAGGAGCCCGCGGGCCTCGGCGCGGCCCAGGAACGAGGCGGCGGCGGGGGCGCTGGTGAAGGTGACGGCGTCCAGGCCCCGGGCGGCGGTGGCGTCGAGCATCCGGTCGAGCGGGGCGATGTCCTGCGGGGGCATCCAGCGGTAGACGGGGACGCCGACGACCTCGGCGCCCGCCGCCTCCAGGGACTCGATGAAGCCGGGGAGCGGTTCGCCGTGCAGCTGGAGGGCGATGCGGCGGCCTTCGACGCCCTCGCCGAGGAGCCGGTCGAGGACTTCGGCCATCGATTCGGACCCGGGTGACCAGGCGTCGGTCAGCCCGGCGGCCCGGACGGAGCCCTTGACCTTGGGCCCGCGGGCGAGCAGTTCGACTCCGCGCAACCGCTCCAGGAGCGCGTCGCCGATGCCCCAGCCGTCGGCGGCCTCCACCCAGCCCCGGAAGCCGATCGCGGTGGTGGCGACCACCACATCGGGGGCGTGGTCGATCAGTTCCTCGGTCGCGGTGAGGAGTTCGCTGTCGTCGGCGAGCGGCACGATCCGCAGGGCGGGGGCGTGCTGGACGACGGCGCCGCGCCGCTTGAGGAGGGTGGCGAGCTCGTCGGCGCGGCGGGCGGCGGTCACCCCGACCGTGTAGCCCGCGAGGGGCCCGTGCGTTGTGCCGTCGTCCTGCATGGCGTGTTCCCGGCTCTCGTCCTGCTGATACGCGATGGTGCGGAGGCCCGAGACTGCCAACCGCGCGTGACAGGCTCGGTTCCCCCGTATTTCCCGGCCGTTACGTCGCTCGTCGCCAAGCCGTACCCCTGCTACACCTTCGCGTAACCGGCCTGCGGCTTCGCGGGCACGGGAGCGGGGCGGGGCGGCGAAGGTATACCACCCAGGTGAGCGCGGAGCACACCGCGTAGAAGGTGAGGAAGGACCAGAAGGCCGCCGTTCCGGTGCCGGAGGTCTGGAAGGACTGGCGGAAGGCGAGGTTGATCGCCAGGCCGCCGAGCGCGCCGACGGCCCCGATGAACCCCATGGCGGCGCCGGAGAGCCGCCGCCCGTGCGCGGCGGCAGCCTCGCCGTCGAGCCCCTTCTCCAGCGCCTGGGCGTGGAAGATGCCGGGGATCATCTTGTACGTCGATCCGTTGCCCAGCCCGGTCAGGACGAACAGGGCGGTGAAGCCGACGAGGAAGACGGGGAGGGACGCGGAGGCGGAGGCGTAGATGACGACCGAGGTGGCGGCTCCCATCGCGGCGAAAGTGGCCAGCGTGATCCGGGCACCGCCGTGCCGGTCGGCGAGCCTGCCTCCGACGGGGCGGATCAGGGAACCCAGCAGCGGGCCCATGAAGGTGCGCGAGGCGGCCTGGAGCGGGGTGCGGCCGAACTGGGTCTGGAGCACCAGGCCGAAGGCGAAGCTGTAGCCGATGAACGAGCCGAAGGTGCCGATGTAGAGCGCCGACATGATCCAGGTGTGCGGGTCGCGGGCCGCCTCCAGCGCTGCCCCGGTGTCGTTGCGTACGGGCCGGAGGTTGTCCATGTACAGGGCTGCGCAGACGGCGGCCACCACGATCAGCGGGATGTAGACGCCGAGCACGATCCGGGGGTGGGCCGCGCCCAGCGTGCCGATGACGAGAAGGCCGATGAGCTGGACCACGGGGACGCCGATGTTGCCGCCGCCCGCGTTGAGGCCGAGCGCCCAGCCCTTCTCGCGGAGCGGGAAGAAGGCGTTGATGTTGGTCATCGAGGAGGCGAAGTTGCCGCCGCCGATCCCGGTGAGCGCGGCGACCGCCACGAAGGTGGCGTACGAGGTCCCCGGTTCCATCACCAGATACGCGGCCAGCGTCGGGGCCAGCAGGCTCACCGCGGTGAAGACGGTCCAGTTGCGGCCGCCGAACCGGGCGACGGCGAAGGTGTACGGCACCCGCGCCAGCGCCCCGACCAGGGTGGCGGTGGAGATCAGGAAGAACTTTCCGGCCGGGTCGACGCCGTACTCCGGTCCCATGAACAGGACCATCACCGACCACAGGGTCCAGATGGAGAATCCGATGTGCTCGGAGAGCACGGAGAACCACAGGTTGCGGCGGGCGACGCGCTCGCCGCTCTCCCGCCAGAACGTCTCGTTCTCCGGCTCCCAGGTCTCGATCCAACGGCCTGCCATCACGCGCCTCCACAGGGGGTCGGGGTGGTGTCCCCGTCGGTTCGGGGTGTTGTCCCGACGCTAGGGAGCGCGCGTTTCGGTGCGGTGCCGTGAGGTGACCGGTGGGCAACCTTGCTCTCACCAGGTCGGAGGCGGGCCGGTGAGATGCCCCCCTACCGGCTGCGCATCAGAGACAGATCCCCCTCCGGCAGCCATGCGCCGGGCGGAGGCACGAGCCATCCCGCTGCCGTACCCAGCTGGGTCGCCGCCGTACGCAGCGCGTCCACTCCGGGGTGGTTCAGACCCCTGCGCCAGACCAGCATCAGCGGCGACAGCGGTACGGGATCGACGAGCGGGCGCACCACCGCCCCCGGCAGCGGCGGGAAATCCACCACGGCCAGCACGGGGTGACCCGCCTTGGCGATGACGCGCTGGAATTCGGCCACCCCCACGGCGAGCGGTACGGGTGGGGCCAGCTCGATGCCCCACGCGGCGAACAGCAGCGCCGCGAGGTCCGTCCACTCGCGCGTCCGCTCGTTGCCCGCCCCCGCGTAGACGGTCGTCCCGGACAGCTCGGACAGAGTGATGGCCTCACGCCCCGCGAGGGGGTGGGAGGCCGGCAGCATCAGGGCCATCGGCTCGTACCGCACCGGCTGTACGGAGAGCCCGGCGCGCACCCCGCGGGCGAGCCCGGCGGCCCGGCCGAAGGAGACGTCCAGCCGGCCGGCCAGGATCTCGGAGGCCGCCCAGGTCAGCCCGGACTCGAACCGCGCCATCAGCTCGCACTCCGGGGCGAGCTCACGGGCCCGCTCCAGCACCCGGGCGGCGGTCATCCCGTCACTGTTCAGGTCCACGAGCAGCGGCCGGGCGGGCCCGCCGCTGAAGGCGGCGGCGAGTTCGGCGTGGGCGTCGAGCACCCGGCGCGCGTACGGGAGGAGACGCTCGCCGTCCGGGGTGAGGGAGACCTGGCGGGTGGTGCGGACGAACAGCTCCGCCCCGAGCTCGCGCTCCAGCCGGCGGATGTCCCGGCTCAGCGCCTGCTGGGCGACGAAGAGGTGGGCGGCGGCCCGGGTGAAGTGCAGCTCCTCGGCGACGGCGAGGAAGGCGCGCAGGAGCCGGGGGTCGGTGTCGGGGGCGGGCACGCGGTGAATCTACAACGCCGCACCCCATTCACAACAGCGGTGCGTGAATGAGCGGGGAGAAGGTGTTGGACCGGGGCGACGGAGCGCGGCGAGGCTGACCCCATGCCGTCCTCCCCTGCCACCCGGCCCGTTCCCGCTGCCCGTCCCGTCCCCGCCGCCCTCCCCGGCCACTCCTCCACCGCCCTGCTCAACGTCACCGGCGGCCAGTTGGTCGCAGCCCCACGCGCCGCGCCGGAGCGCGTACGGGGCCGTCGGGCACCGGAGCCCGGAGAACGGCAGCCGGCACCGCAGACCGCACGACGGCGACCGGCGCCACTGGACGAACGGCGACCGCCGGCACCGCACACCGTACGACGGCAGCCGGCGCCGCAATCCCGGCAGCGCCGGCCGGCCCGGCGGGTGCCCGCCAACCCCTACCTCCGGCTGCTCGCCACCCCCGGCGCCCGCGCCTTCACCGCGGGCAACCTGATCGCCCGGCTCCCGATGGGGATGCTCAGCGTCAGCGCGGTCATCATGATCGCCGGGTCCCGGGACTCGTACGCCCTCGCCGGTGCCGTCACCGCGACCGGGCTCGCCGCGACGGCCGTCGTCGCGCCGTTCACCGCCCGGCTGGTGGACCGCTTCGGGCAGGCCCGGATCGCCGTGCCCGCCACCGCGCTCGCCGTGCTCGGCTCGCTCGCGCTGGTGCTCTGCGTGCACTACGACGCCCCGGCCTGGACCCTGTTCACCGCGTACGCCGCCACCGCGACCACCCCGAACACCGGCGGGATGTCCCGGGCCCGCTGGGCGCACCTCCACCGGGGCGACCCGGCGGCCCTGCACACCGCGAACTCCTTCGAGCAGGCCACCGACGAGCTCTGCTTCATGCTGGGCCCCGTGCTCGCCGCGACACTCTGCGGGGCGCTGTTCCCGGAGGCGGGCACGCTGGTGGGCGCCCTCCTGCTGATGACCGGCGTCCTCGTCTTCGCCGCCCAGCGCGCGACGGAACCACCGGTGGCCCCTCGTACGCGCGAGGCCGCCTCCCCTCTCCGTACCCCGGGCGTGCCCGCGTTGCTGGCGGTCTTCCTGGCCACGGGGGCGGTGTTCGGGGCGCTGGAGGTCGTCTCCATCGCCCATGCCGGGGGCGCGATCCTGGCGCTCCAGGCGGCGGGGTCCTGCGCGGCGGGTCTGGTCTACGGATCGCTGCGGCCCGCCCGGAACGTCCACCGCAGGCTGCTCCTCTGCCTGGCCGCGATGACCACGCTGATGTCCCTGCCGCTGCTCGCCGCCACCTCCACGGCCGCCCTGCCCGTCCTGGCGCTCTGCCTGCTGCTGGCGGGCGCGGCGACCGCGCCCACCATGGTCACGGGCATGACGCTGGTCCAGCGCGCCACCCCCGCCGGGCAGTTGAACGAGGGCATGACGCTCGCGGTCACCGCGCTGCTGGGCGGGGTCGCGGCCGGTGCGGCCACGGGCGGCTGGCTGGTGGAGCACGCGGGTACGGTCTCCGGCTACGCGGCCCCGATGGGCGCGGCGGCCCTGGCCCTGGTCATCGCGGCAGCGGGGACGCGGGCGGCCGCCTCTCGCCCGTCGTGAACCGGGCGCGCCACAGATCACGGAGCAGCGCGATCTCGGCCATGTGGTGGATGAGTTCGAGGTTGGCGCCGAAGAGCGTGCTGATGAAGGGGTCGTCGGGATCGGAGCCGTACGGATACTGCGAGAAGCCGACCGTGTCGAGCTGCTCCTCGGTGGCCGCGCCGACGCTCTCGCGCCAGCGGTCCAGGGCGGTCCAGAACCGCCGCAGCGCCAGCTCGGCGGAAGGGGTGAAGTCGACCAGCAGCTTCGGCTCCCGCCGTCGCTCGCCGAAGGACCACTCCCACCGGCCCGCGAGATCGGAGTGCAGGTGGCCCAGGCGCCAGGCGATGGTCGTGACCGGTACGGCGTCGGGCTCCGCCTCCCCGGTATGGGCGAGGACCTCCTCCACCCGCTCGACGCTCACGCTCCAGTCCTCGGCGATCTTCGCCACGCTCATGCCCCCGGCGGCCTGCCGGGCGACCTCGGCGTACTCACTCGCCGGGATCTCCGGCGCCCCCTTGTCGATCACCCAGGCCCCCGGCCCGTACGCCCGGGGCGTCGTCGCCTCCTCCCGGCGCCGGATCGAGTAGCACCCGGCCACGGGCTCCCACAGGTACTCCTCGTCGGTGAGCCCGGTCAGCCGTACCTGGGCCATCTCCCGGGCCTGGTCGAACTGGGCCAGCAGCAGCCCCAGCCGATCGGTCCGCACGCCCTGGTTCTCCATGCCTTGCTCCCCACGCCCACGGCGCCCGGCAAGCCCCGGCGCCCGAAGGGAAGGTAGTGCCCGTTTCCACCGGACGCGACCGGTTAACCGGCCCGTACGAGGGTGGTCGGGCCCGCTCACGGAGCCACGGTCGCAATGAGAAAAGCCCCTGCCCCGCGAGCGGGCTCGCGGGGCAGGGGCTTACATGGGGTGGTGGAGATGGCGGGAATCGAACCCGCGTCCAACGGTGCGGAACCAGGGCTTCTCCGAGTGCAGTTCGCTACGCTTTTCTCGGCCCCGGAGGTCACGCGAACAAGCCTCCGACAGGCCCAGCCACTGTTTGATTTCCTTCTCGGCCCCGTGGCCGGGCCGAGAAGTTTAGATCCCTAGTTGATGCCAGGATCCGGGTCGGGATCACCCCCGGGCTGACACTCCGCAGAGTCTTCGCTTAGCTGCTAATTAGGCAGCGAGGGCGAAGGCGGAGGAATCGCGCTTGGAATTGGCGATTATTGTTTGCGACATATGGTTTACGAGATCATTGCCGCTTCCTCGACTCGCTTCCCCTGCTTCGACATCCGCTGTCGAAACCGATCATCCCCATGTTGATTTATCAAAACGCACACCTTCGCTGAGGTGCACGGCCCATCGTACGTGACTGACGCCGGACGATGCCAGCGCATTCCCTCCGGCGGGGGGCGGCCCCGGCCCGGAGCGGCACCGCTCAGGCGCTGCGCTGCCGTCGGCGGGCCGCGGAGATGGCGCGATTCGTCTCCCTCGTGTCCTGCTTCTCGCGGAGTGTCTGGCGCTTGTCGTACTCCTTCTTGCCCTTCGCCAGCGCGATCTCGACCTTGACCCGGCCGTCCTTGAAGTACAGGGCGAGCGGCACGATCGTGTGGCCGCTCTCCTGGGACTTCGACGCCAGCTTGTCGATCTCGGCCCGGTGGAGGAGCAGCTTGCGCTTGCGCTTGGCCGCGTGGTTGGTCCAGGTGCCCTGGACGTACTCGGGTACGTGGATGTTGTGCAGCCACGCCTCGTGGTCGTCGATCTGGACGAACCCGTCGACCAGGGAGGCCCGGCCCATCCGCAGGGACTTCACCTCGGTGCCCATGAGCACGAGGCCGCACTCGTAGGTGTCGAGGATCGTGTAGTCGTGCCGCGCCTTCTTGTTCTGCGCGACCATCTTGCGCCCGGTGTCTCTGTCCTTAGCCATAGTGCGGTCATTTTCGCACTACGACCCACCCCCGAGACCACTCAATACCGTCTCGGCCCGCTGCTGGGCCCTCTCCCCCGCCACCAGGTCGGGTGTGATGCCCCTGCCCTCGACACTGCGGCCGGCCGGTGTCCGGTAGTGGCCCACGGTCAGCTCGGCCACCGAACCGCCCGGGAGCTCGCTGGGCATCTGCACCGAGCCCTTGCCGAAGGTGCGCGAGCCGACGGTGACCGCGCGGCCCCGGTCCTGGAGGGCGCCGGTGAGCAGTTCGGCCGCGCTCATCGTGCCGCCGTCGACCAGGACCACCACGGGCCGCTCGGTGTCGCCGCCCGGGTCGGCGTACAGGGCCTGCTGCCGCCCGCGTACGTCGTACGTGGCGACCAGGCCGCCGTCCAGGAAGGCGGAGGCGGCGGTGACGGCCTCGGTGACCAGGCCGCCGGAGTTGGCCCGGAGGTCGAGGAGTATCCCGGCTTCCCCGGGCGCCCCGCGAACGGCGTCCCGCACCTCCTGGCCGGTGCCCTTGGTGAAAGCGGCGACCTTGACCAGGAGGGCCGAGGAGGGGCCGGTGCCCAGGCGGCTCACGGTGACCGCGTCGGGGGTCAGGCGGACGCGCTCCAGCGTCTTCGTCGAGGGCTCTCCCTCGCGTACGAGACCGAGGACGACGCGGGTGCCTTCCTCGGCCCCCGTACCGTCACCGCGCAGTAACGCGACCACCTCGGGGACGGGACGCCGGTCGACGCGGCGGCCGTCCACCGTGCGGAGCAGGTCGCCCTCGCGGATGCCGGCCCGCTCGGCCGGGCCGCCGGGCTGGACCCGGGAGACGGCGACGCCGCCGTCCACGGTGCGGCGGGCGGAGAGACCGACGCCGGTGTACGAGCCGTCCAGGGCCTGCTCGAACTCCTCGTACTCCCGCTCGTCGTAGACCGCGCCCCAGCGGTCCCCACTGCGGCTGACGACCTCCCCGGCGGCCTCCTTCACGGACTTCCCGTCGGCCTCGGCCTCCGCCGCGGCCTCCTCGATCTCCTCGCGGTCGACCGGGGCGACGGTGGAGGCGACGGCACGCGCCGGGAACTCCGGTACGGGACCGGGGCCCTGCGGCAGCGAACCGGTCGCCGCGCCGGTGGCGAGGACACACCCGAAGACCACTGTCAGGGCCGCCCCGCGGCAGAGGCCGCGGGGCCGGAAGCGGTGCGGACAACCCGACATGACGCCGAGTCTAGGACAAGCCTCCTGGGACGCACGGGTACTTGCCCGTGCGCCCCAGGAGGCGTATGTCATACCTTCAGATACTTGCGCAGCGCGAAGAGGGCGGCGATCGCCGGCATCAGGAGGCCGATCGCCAGCACCAGCGGGAGCTTGGTGAAGACCGCGTCCCAGCCGATGAAGTTGATCAGGTTCAGCTTCTCCTGGAGCGCGAGGCCGCCGTCGATCAGGAAGTAACGGCCGCCGAGCAGCATCGCGCAGGCCAGCAGGCCGCCGATCAGGCCGGCGACGGCCGCCTCCATGATGAAGGGGGCCTGGATGTAGAAGCCGGAGGCTCCCACCAGGCGCATGATGCCCGTCTCACGTCTCCGGCTGAACGCGGAGACGCGCACGGTGTTGACGATCAGGATCACCGCGATGACGAGCATGAGGATCATCACGTAGATCGCCACGACGTTCATGCCGTTCATCAGCTCGAAGAGGTTGTCCAGGATGGACCGCTGGTCCTGGACGGACTGCACCCCGTCCCGCCCCGCGAAGGCCGTCGCCACGACCTTGTACTTCTGCGGGTCCTTCAGTTTGACGCGGAACGACTCCTGCATCTGGTCGGGCGTGATGTTGCCCGCCATCGGGGAGTCGCCGAACTGCTCCTGGTAGTGCTTGTACGCCTCGTCGACCGTCTCGAAGTGGACCGGCTTCTCGACCGCCTCCATCTTCTCCAGGTCGGCCTTGATCTGGCTCTTCTGCTCCGCGGTGACAGCGCCCTTCGCACACTTGGGCATGTCCTTGGCGTCGTTCTTGTTGCAGAGGAAGATCGAGACGTTGACCTTGTCGTACCAGTAGTCCTTCATCGTGCTGACCTGTTCGCGCATCAGCAGCGCGCCCCCGAACAGGGCGAGCGAGAGGGCGACGGAGACCACGACGGCGAAGGTCATCGTGAGGTTGCGACGGAGACCGACGCCGATCTCCGACAGGACGAACTGGGCGCGCATGGCGTCCTTTCAGTACTCGATGCTCGACATGCACGAGGGGCCCGGGGGCCCCTCGGTCAGTGCTGGTAGCCGTAGACGCCGCGCGCCTGGTCGCGTACGAGACGGCCCGATTCGAGCTCGATGACGCGCTTGCGCATCTGGTCGACGATGTTCTGGTCGTGGGTCGCCATGATCACGGTGGTGCCGGTCCGGTTGATCCGGTCCAGCAGCTTCATGATGCCGACGGAGGTCTGCGGGTCGAGGTTGCCGGTCGGCTCGTCCGCGATCAGCAGCATCGGGCGGTTGACGAAGGCCCGGGCGATCGCCACCCGCTGCTGCTCACCACCGGAGAGCTCACCGGGCATCCGCTCCTCCTTGCCGCCGAGGCCGACGAGGTCGAGCACCTGGGGCACGGCCTTGCGGATCTCACCGCGCGGCTTGCCGATGACCTCCTGGGCGAAGGCCACGTTCTGCGCGACGGTCTTGTTGGGCAGCAGGCGGAAGTCCTGGAAGACCGTCCCCAGCTGGCGGCGCATCTGCGGCACCTTCCAGTTGGACAGCCGCGCGAGGTCCTTGCCGAGCACATGGACCATGCCCGTGCTGGCGCGCTCCTCGCGCAGGATCAGCCGCATGAAGGTCGACTTGCCGGAGCCGGAGGAGCCCACCAGGAAGACGAACTCACCCTTCTCGATGTCCAACGAGACATCGCGCAGAGCCGGTCGGGTCTGCTTCGGGTAGGTCTTGGAGACGTTGTCGAATCGGATCACGGATGCACCACGGTCGGCCGGGAGTAGGTGAGCGTGACCATACGCGAACCGGGCTCACACGTGCAGGCGCCGTCCGGCAATGGGCGATTTATGGCGGATCGCCGCCCGGTACGTACCGGGTCGGGCCCTCCCTTGTCCGGCGGGCCGCGCCGAAACCGGCGGGAGCTGGCACAGTGGTGGGGGGAACGGTCGCGTTCCCCGGAGCGTTGTGCGGAGGAAGAAGCAGTCAGCGGCTCCGCCGCGCGGGAGGAGGAATGCGCATGACCTATGACCGACTGGTGTGCGCGAACTGCGCGTCGCCCGTGAGCGAGGGCCGCTGCCGCGTCTGCCGTGCCGTCCGGCAGCAGATGCTGGAGGAGCAGGGGCAGGGCCCGCTGGCCGGGATGAGCCCCGCCATGCTGATCGCGCTGATGGTCGTGCTGCTGACGGCGCTCGCGCTGCTGGCCCACCGGACGGGCTGACCCGCCTGCGATCCCTGCGGCCCTCCGGTGCCGCGCCCGGAGCGCTCCCTGCGCCGCCGGGAAAGCCTTGAGGGCTGCCGCAGAACGTCCGCGTACGGCCGCTGGAGCGGGTCCGGGCGCACGGAAGGGCCCGCGGGGCTCTGTACGGCCTCCCGGGCCCTTCGGTTGTGCCGTGCCGGCCCGTGTACGGGGCTCAGGTGGCCCGTACACGGTGTTCAGCGGTCCTAGGCGACCGTACGGCCGCCGCCGACCAGACGCGGCAGGATGCGGAAGCCGATACCGCCGGCGATCATCGTCGCGGCACCGATGACCAGGAAGGTCGTCTCGGCCGCACCGGTCTCGGCGAGCTCTTCCTTGCCCTTGCTCTGCTCGACCGGCTGGTTGCCGACGCTGTCGGTGTCCGTGTTGTCGGCGCACTCGACAACGCCGGACTCCACGGTGCAGGCGTCGTCGCCACCGGTCGCGGAACCGGAGGTCCCGGAGCCGGAGGTAGCGGACCCGTTGGTGCCGGACCCGTTGGTGCCGCCGTCGCCGCCGGTACCGCCGTCGTCGCCGCCGGAGGTGCCGGTGGAGCCGGAGGTGCCGGAGGTGCCGGTGGAGCCGGTGGAGCCGGAGGTGCCGGACGTGCCCGAGGTGCCGGACGTGCCGGACGTGCCGGAGGTGCCCGACGTGCCCGACGTGCCCGACGTGCCGGACGTGCCCGAGGTGGTCTCACCCGTGGTGGTCTCGCCGGTCGAAGACGTCTCACCGGTGGTCTCACCGGTCGTGGTCTCGCCGGTCGAAGACGTCTCACCGGTGGTCTCACCGGTCGTCGTCTCGCCGGTCGAAGACGTCTCACCGCTGGTCTCACCCGTGGTGGTCTCGCCCGTCGAAGACGTCTCACCGGTGGTCTCACCGGTCGTCGTCTCGCCGGTCGTCTCACCCGTGGTGGTCTGACCCTGGTCGACACCGCCCGGGTCGCCGCCCTCGGTGGTGCCTTCGATGAGGCCGCCGATGGGGCCGTCCTTGGCCTCCGCGCCCTGGGTGGACACCTGGTCCTCGCCGGGACCGTTCAGCGCCTGCGCCGCACCCGCGGCGGTCAGCGAGGCACCCGCGGCGATAACCGCACCAGCGGCTATCCGCGCGACGCGAATGCGCGTCTTCTTCGTCATCTGTTGCTACCCCCAGTAGCCGATCTCGTCATTGGAGCAGCCATATGCGGGGCCACGGCGGCCCTGCGGGGTATCGCGCTCTCGGCAGGGCCACGTCGTGTCGTGGTCACCCCGCCAGCCCCCCGGTTCACACCCGTCCCGGACATACGCATGCTGCTCTAGCACCCTGGCCAGAGTTAAGGATTCCGTCAAGGCCGTTGTGCGCGGTAAGCACCCTTATAGGGGCTCTTGACGACTATTCGGCAGCACGACTGTGACGCATCGGGCACAGCTTCCCCCCAACTCGCCGCAGTGCTCCCCCAACGCAGGCGGGCCCGGACAGTTCCCTGTCCGGGCCCAACCCTCGTACGGCGGAGGCTACTTCTCGCGCTGCTTGCGCCAGCGGATGCCGGCCTCGACGAAGCCGTCGATCTCGCCGTTGAAGACCGCTTCGGGGTTGCCCATCTCGAACTCCGTACGCAGGTCCTTGACCATCTGGTACGGGTGGAGGACGTACGAACGCATCTGGTTGCCCCAGGAGTTGCCGCCGTCGCCCTTGAGCGCGTTCATCTTCGCCTGCTCCTCCTGGCGGCGGCGCTCAAGGAGCTTGGCCTGGAGGACGTTCATCGCGGACGCCTTGTTCTGGATCTGCGAGCGCTCGTTCTGGCAGGAGACGACGATGCCGGTCGGCAGGTGGGTCAGGCGGACCGCGGAGTCCGTGGTGTTGACGCCCTGTCCGCCGGGGCCCGAGGAGCGGTAGACGTCGATCCGCAGCTCGGACTCGTCGATCTCGATGTGGTCGGTCTGCTCGACGACCGGGAGCACCTCGACGCCCGCGAAGGACGTCTGGCGGCGGCCCTGGTTGTCGAAGGGCGAGATCCGGACCAGGCGGTGGGTGCCCTGCTCGACGGAGAGGGTGCCGTAGGCGTACGGGACCTGGACGGAGAAGGTGGTCGACTTGATGCCGGCCTCTTCCGCGTACGCGGTCTCGTAGACCTCGGTCTTGTAGTTGTGCCGCTCCGCCCAGCGGAGGTACATGCGCTGGAGCTTCTCCGCGAAGTCGGCGGCGTCGACGCCACCGGCCTCGGCGCGGACGGTCACCAGCGCCTCGCGGGCGTCGTACTCGCCGGACAGGAGGGTGCGGACCTCCATCTCGTCCAGGGCCTTGCGCACCGACTCCAGCTCGGTCTCCGCCTCGGCGAGCGCTTCGGCGTCGCCCTCGTCCTCGGCGAGCTCGAAGAGGACCGCGAGGTCGTCGATGCGGCCGCGCAGGGTCTCGGTCTTGCGGACCTCGGCCTGGAGGTGCGAGAGCTTGCTGGTGATCTTCTGGGCCGCGTCCGGGTCGTCCCAGAGGGACGGCGCCGCTGCCTGCTCCTCAAGCGCGGCGATGTCCGCCCGCAGCGCATCCAGGTCCAGGACGGCCTCGATCGACCCCATGGTCGAGGAGAGGGACTTCAGCTCTTCGGAAATATCGACGACTGCCACGGGTCCAGCGTAACGGCATGGCGGATGAAGCTTGCCCTCCCCCGGGAAGCCGACGGGGGAAGCGACCCGGGGGCCGGCCCGGGAGCGGTCCTGGGACGGGTGTCCTACGGGGTCGCCGGAGCCGAGTTCTCGCTGTCCTGGGGCCCCGCCGGGTCCCCGTCACCGGCGCCCGTGGCCAGCCAGCCGCCCACCGCGACGGCCGCGCACAGCAGGAGAGCGGCGGCACCCAGGGTGATACGGCGCTTACGGACGGCCGCCGACTTGTTACGGGCGGAGCCGGAGCGCGGCTTTCCGGGGGCGCGCGGGGCGCGGGCCGTACCGAGGGGGCCACCCGCCAGTTCGTCGGGGGCGGGGACGCGCATGCTCGTGTGGGTGTCCCGGTTGGAGTCCGGGGACGAGCCGGGCACCAGCGGGACCGCCCCGCGGCGGCGCGGCTCCCCGGCGGACGGGGTGTACTGCTGCTCGTCGTACGCGGGCGCCTGCTGCTCCGCCTCGTCGCCGCCGGGCTCGTCCACGTCCAGGGGCGGGATACCGGCGAGGAGCGGGAGCAGGTCCCGGAGCCGTACGGCGAGCTCGGAGGCGCGCAGCCGGGAGGCCGGGGCCTTGGCCAGGCACTGGACCAGGAGCTGCCAGAGCTCCTCCGGGATGCCGGGCAGCGGGACGACGGTCTCGGTGACATGGCGCCGCAGGACCGCGCCGGGGTGGCCGCCGCCGAAGGGGGTGAACCCGGCGAGGAGCTCGTACAGCACGGTCGCCAGGGCGTAGATGTCGACGGCGGCGCGCGGCGGGAGACCCTCGACGATCTCGGGGGCCAGGTAGTCCGGCGTACCGATGATCTTGGTGGCCTTGGTGCGGCGCGGGGTGTCGATGAGCTTGGCGACGCCGAAGTCGGTGAGCAGGGCCGGGTGGGCGCCGCCGGGGCCGAGCGGGCCTTCCATGTCGAGCAGGATGTTCTCCGGCTTGACGTCCCGGTGGACCACCTGGGCCTTGTGGGCGGCGGCCAGGCCGTCGGCGACGTCCGCGATGATGGCGACGGCCGCCTCGGGGGCGAGGCGGCGTTCGCGGTCCAGGCGGGTGCGCAGGTCGGTGCCGCGGACGAGGGTCATCACCAGGGCGAGGTCGTTGCCGTCCACCACGAGGTCCCGGACGGCGACCACGTTGGGGTGGTCGAGCCCGAGCAGGGCGGTGCGCTCCTGTACGAAGCGGCCCACGAGCTCCTGGTCGGACGCGAGGTCCTCACGGAGCAGCTTGATGGCGACCGGGCCCTCGGGCCCTTCGCCGAGCCACACCGTGCCGGCGCTGCCGCGCCCCAGGATCTGGTGGGCCGTGTACCGGCTGCCGATATTCCGTGCCAAGACTGCTCCCTCAGCGGCTGGCGGTGGACCCCCGGTCGACAAAGTTACGCGGCGTTCGGGGTGGTGCGTGCCCAGGATGGCGCCAACCTGCACTTCTCCGGGCCGAATCGGCCCGGAGAAGTCGACAAAGGGACAGAGTCGGGGGTGGTACCGGTCTCCGGCCCCCGACCGTACGCCCGGCCGAGACCACGGCGTCGCCGTCAGGCTCAGCCCGTACCTGCGGCTTCGCCGTCAGGATCGGGCCGTACCCGCGGCGTCGGCGTCAGGCCCCGCCCGTACCCCCGGAGCCACCGGTGCTCTCACCGAGCTTGGAGATCCAGTCGGTGACCGTGCTGATCGTGTCGCCGATCGCCTCCCAGTAGCCCTTGCCCTGGGCGACCCAGTCCTGAAGCGGGGTCAGCTCCCAGATGAGCCAGCCGGCGATGACCAGCAGCACCACGGTGAACAGGCAGCCCTTGAGGCAGCCCAGGCCGGGGATGCGCATCGGGTTGGCGCTGCGCTGCCTCGGCGGGCGCGGCTCGCGGGGAGGGCGTGGGGCGGGCTGCTGGGGCTGCTGCGGCTGCGGGGGCGCGTACTGCTGCCGCTGGGGCTGCGGCGGGGCCTGGTAGCGCTGAGGCCGCTGCTGCGGCTGCTGCCGCTGGTGTTGCTGCGGGTACTGCTGCTGGAGGGGCTGCTGCGGGGGCTGCTGCGGCTGCTGGCGCTGGGGAGGCTGCTGCGGCTGGCGCTGGGGGCGGCGGCGCAGCGGGTCCTGGCTCGGGTCCAGGTACTGCACCTGCGTCTGCTCGTTGCGGTCGCGGGCCGCCTGGAGCTGCGACTGCCAGGGGTGCGGCCCGTCCGGCTGCGGCGGCTCGTCGGGGCGCTGGGGTACGGGCGGCATGACGGCGGTCGGGTCGGCCTGGCCGCCGGGTCCCCGCTCGCCGCCCGGACCCGAGGTCTGCTGGAGCACGCTGGTGGGGGCCGCGGGGTCGTAGGAGCCCGCGTTGCTCGGCAGCACCTGCGTGGGGTCGGCGGCTCCCGGCGTTTCCGGGACGGCCGTGGGCGCCGGGTCGGGGGCGAGCAGGGCGCCCACCCCTTCGGCAGCGGCGATCTGGGCCGAGTTCGCGTGGACGCCGATGCCCGAGGCGACCGTACGCAGGCCGCGGGCCAGGTTCTCGGCGCTGGGCCGCTGGTCCGGGTCCTTGCGCAGGCAGCGCTCGATGACCGTCCACAGCGGTTCGGGGACGGTGGAGGGGCGGCGGGGCTCCTCGCTGAGGTGCCGGTGCAGGACTTCGAGGGCGGTGCCACCGGCGAACGGCGGTCGTCCGGTGACCAGTTCGTACAGCAGGATGCCCGCGCCGTAGATGTCCACGGCGGAGGTCTGCGGGCGGCCCTCGGCGGACTCCGGCGCCACATAGGCGGGGGTGCCGACGAACTCGTGCGTCCGGGTCAGCCCCGGGGAGTCGGCCAGGCGCGCGATGCCGAAGTCGGTGAGCATCGGGGTCATCCGGCCGTCGCGCTCGTCGAGCAGCACGTTGGCCGGCTTGAGGTCGCGGTGGACGACGCCGTCGGCGTGGCTGGCGGCGAGCGCGTCGGCGATCTGCGCGGTGAGCAGGGAGGCGGCGACCGGGGTGAGCGGGCCGTTCTCGCGCAGGTAGCGGTGGAGGTCGGGACCGTCGATCAGGTCCATCACCAGGGCGAGGAGATCGCCCTCGACGACCAGGTCGCGGGTGCGCACGATGTTCGGGTGCGTGAGCCGCAACAGCACCGAGCGCTCCCGCAGGAACCGCATCACGACATCGGCGTCGTTGGCGAGCTCCTCCTTGAGGACCTTGATCGCCACGGTCTCGCCGGGCTGACCGGCGACGGCTGCCTCGGCGCCCGCGGTCTCCCGCTGGCGGGCTCGCCAGACGGTGCCCGTGGCGCCGCGTCCGAGCGGCTCCTCGAGCAGGTACTTGCTGCCTACCGGCCGCACGTCATGCGCTCCCTGCTGATCGTGGTGCTTGCGGTCCCCCCGGTCCCGCCCGGATGTTCCGGCCCACTCTAATGCCGCTGGAGGAGGGGCCGAGGGGTCGCGTTTCGGGGGAAGACGCGCACACCGGACAGATGGTTGCCGCTCACGGTTGACGCCCGGGAATCGGAGACTCGAACAGCAGTACCCCAGGCCCGCCCGGCTCCCGGCAGGCGGCCCTGGTCACGGCGGCCCGAGCGGCGGGAACCGGACGCAAGCAGGCACTTTTGCGCCCACAGCCGACCATTCAAGATCATTTAAAGGTGACCGCCGGGCGTGTTGTCAGTGGCAGGTGCGAGGATGCCTCCAAGCACGGATCCGAGGGTCGGAGCCTGGGGGTCCGTGACGACCTGTACGGACGACCTGTCCGTGCCGGGTGGGGGGAATCACAGGGTTTTCCCCTGCCGGGCACCCCGCGCAGAAGGGACCGCCGACGGCGATGCAGATCCGGCTGACCGTCCTAGCGCCGCGCAGCGGCCAGACCCCGGCGCGCGCCTGCGACGTGCTCGTCACCGCCCCCGCCGGGACGGCGCTGGCCGCTGTCGCCTCCGGTCTGGCCCAGGCCGTCTCCGGGCCCGAGGGCTCCCAGGGCGGCGGGGCTGTGGTGCTCTTCGCCGGACGGGAGCGGCTGGACGCCCAGCGCATCGCCCTCGGTGAACCACCCCTCGTGGACGGCGCGGTGCTCTCGCTCCAGGTCCCCGGCGATGACGAGGCGACGGACGACGCCGTTCCGGCCCAGCTCCACGTGGTCGCCGGGCCGGACGCGGGCGGGGTCCATCTGCTGCACGGCGGGCAGATCCGGATCGGTCGCTCCGCCGAGGCCGACGTCCCGCTGGACGACCCGGACGTGTCCCGGCTGCACTGCGCGGTGACGGTCTCCGAGGACGGCCGGGTCTCGGTCGCCGACCTCGGCTCGACGAACGGCACCTCTCTGGACGGTACGGAGGTCCGCGACCGGCCCGTCCGCTTCCCGCCCGGCGCCCTGCTGCGGCTCGGCGAGTCGGCCCTCCGGCTCACGGCCGGCTCCCGCGCTGTGACGCTGCCGACGGCCCCCGACGGCGAGGGTCACCTGCGGGTGAGCCGCGTCGAGACGGACCCGCACGCCCCGGTGCGCCCCTCCTCCGGGACGACGCCCGCGTCCTCCCCCCTCGCGGCCCGCTCCTACCGCGGCGACGACGAGGGGCGGGAGCACGCGTACGGGCATCCGCCCTACGCCTCCCGCCCGGAGCCGACGGGGTATGAGGGCCAGAAGCCCTGGCCCGGTCACGGCGCGCCGGACGCGGCCTCGCACCAGCGCACTCACGGCGGCAGGGAGCCGTTCGGAGCAGCAGGCGGGGACTCCTTCGCTACGGGTGGCCGCGACGGGTCCGGTGCGGGTGGCCGCGACGGGTCCGGTGCGGGTGGGCGCGACGGGTCCGGTGGGGGTGGGCGCGACGGGTCCGGTGCGGGTGAGGCGCCTCGGCGCGGGGGGATAGGTGCCTGGGCCCGGCGGCTCAAGGGCGGGGGCGGCGCCAGGAGCGAGCAGGCGCAGGTCGCGGAGCAGCCTGGCCGGGGCGCGTGGCAGGAGACCGGGTCCCTCCCGTCGCACGCCCCCTTCCCGGAGGCCCGGGGAACAGACCCATACACCGCCTCCGCCTCCGCCGGTTCCGCCGGTTCCGTCGGCGACTCCGGTCACCTGGCCTCCCCCGCTTCCCCGCTCTCCCCCTTCTCCGCCGTGCCGTCCGCGCCCCAGGGCACCTGGCCGGACCCGGCGGCGGTGCTGCTGACCGCGCTGGGCCCGGGGCCCCGGCTGTGGGAGCGCCACGAAGGGCACCCGGAGGCGCTCGTGGTGCGGCTCGGGACGACCGACCGGGCCGATGTGCCGTCGGTGCCGGTGACGGTGGGGCTGCGGGAGGCCGGTTCGCTGGGGATCGCCGGGCCGCGCGCCCGGCTGGCGGGGCTGGCCCGCGCCACGGTGGCGCAGCTCGCCGCGCTGCACTCCCCCTTCGACCTGGAGGTCGTGCTCATCTCCACGGACCGCTCCCGCTCCCTGGAGGAACGGCGGCACGAGTGGTCCTGGCTGGGGTGGCTGCCGCATCTGCGCCCGATGCACGGGCAGGACTGCCGGCTCCTCCTCGCGTACGACCGTGAGCAGGCGGAGGCCCGCACGGCCGAGTTGGTCCGCCGCCTCGACGAGGGGCCGCTCGGTCCCGGCTGGCCGAACCTGGACCGGGCCGAGGTGGCCGACGCGGCCCGTGCGCACACGGGCCCGCACACGGTGGTGGTGCTGGACGGCGACCCGGGTACGGCGGCGTTGCGCGAGACGACGGCCCGGCTGGCCGGCGCGGGGGCGGCGGCCGGGATTCATCTGATCTGCCTGGCCGAGACCCCGGCCGCCTCCCCCACCTCGCCGGTGGCCGCGACGTACGACATCGCCTGCCGGGCATCCATCGCCTTCCGCGAGTGCGGGGCGGTCGCCATGCTCAGCGGCGATGTCGCCACGGCGTTGCGACTGCTGCGGACGGCGGGCGGCCAGGCGGCGGGCCACGGCACGGTGGCCGCCGTGGACGCGGTGTCGGCGGCCTGGGCGGAGCGGTTCGGGCGGGCGCTGGCGCCGCTGCGGGACGAGGGTTCGGCCGCGCTGGCGGGCCGCCCGACGACAGCGGCGCTGCCGCCGTCCGCCCGGCTGCTCGACGAGCTGGGCCTGGCCCGGGCGACCCCGGCGTCGCTGATGGCCCGCTGGGCCTCCACGGCGGAGGACCAGCCGGGCGCCTCGGTGCCCCGGGCCGCCGCCGTCCCCCCGTCCCGGGCGGACCTGGAGACCCCCGGCTCGGGCCGCACGCTGAGCACGGGCCCCCGCATCGGCCCCCAGCGCACGGCCACCGACGGCCACCGCTCCCAGGACACTCCTGCTTCGAACCGCACGCCGTACCCGGGGGGAGGCGACCGGGACTCCGGCCGCACCCCGTACCCGGCACCGGACAACCGGGACTCCGGCCGCACCCCGTACCCGGCACCGGACAACCGGGACTCCGGCCGCACGCCGTACCCGGGGGCAGGCGACCGGGACTCGGGCCGTACGCCGTACCCGGCACCGGACAGCCGGGACCCGGGCCGTACGCCGTACCCGGGGGCAGGCGACCGGGACTCCGGCCGTACCCCGTACCCCGCCCGTACCGCCCCCCGGGTCGGCCCGCAGGGTGGTGAGGCCCCGGCAGGTCACCCGGCGCAGGCCGTGCACGCCGGGCGGCCCGTGCTGGTCCTCGGGGCCGGCCCCCGGGGCGCCCTCAGCGTCGATCTCGCCGACGAGGGCCCTCACCTGCTCATCGAGGGCCCCGCCGGGAGCGGGCGCACCGAGCTGCTGCGGGCCATCGCGGCCTCGCTCGCCTCCGCCGCCCGGCCCGACCGGCTCGGCATCCTGCTGGTCGACGGGGCCGGCGGGAAGCCCGAGGAGCGCGGCAGCTCCGTACAGGGGCTGCTCCCCTGTACGGAGCTGCCGCACGTCTTCACGCACCTCGTCGCCTCCGACCCGGTCCGGATGCGGGAGTTCGCGCAGGCCCTGGGCGGTGAGCTGAAGCGCCGCGCCGAGCTGCTCGGCCCGCTGGACTTCGCCGCCTGGCACGCCCGGCACGCGGACGCGGCCCGGCGGGAGGAGTCCCGGCGCATCGCGGGCCGGCGTCCGCCGAGCAGCGCCGAGCGCCAAGGCGACCTGGACTCCCCGGCCAGCGGCACCCTGCGGCTGCGCCAGGTCGCCGCCCGGGTGACGGACCCGAACCCCTCTCCGCTGCCGCGCCTGGTCGTGCTGGTCGACGACTTCGACGCCCTGGTCGCCCCGGGGCTCGGCAGCCCCGGCCGTCCCGCCGCCGGTTCCGTGGTGCGGGCGCTGGAGGCCGTGGCCCGGGACGGCGGCCGGCTCGGGGTGCACCTGGTCGCCACCTCGGCGCGCCCGGACCGGACGGAGGACACCGAGCTGGCCCGGGGGGCGAGGCTGCGCATCGTGCTCGACGCCCCGGTCCTGCCGCCCTCCCCGGACGAACCCGCCCCGGGCCGGGGCAGGCTGGGGCATCCGGACGGCCGGGTGACCCCGTTCCAGGGCGGCAGGGTGACCGGACGCATCCCGCGTACGGCGACGCTGCGGCCCACCGTCGTCCCGCTGGAGTGGGAGCGGATGGGCGATCCGCCGACCCGGCGCCCGGTCCGCGAGCTGGGCAACGGGCCGACGGACCTGGCGCTGCTCGCCAGCGCCCTGGAGCGCGCGGCCCGTTCGGTGAACGCCGAGCGCCTGCCGCCACTGATCCCGTTCCCGACGTGACGCCACCGCCCACCGAACCCGTCAACTCACCGCGACGCACCGCCAGGAGACGCTCATCCGACCTGACACTCCTGCCCCTGCCCGCCCGTCCCTCACCTCATTCCGCCGCATTCCCCGGCATTGACTGATACGACGTCACGAGGCCATCACGATCACCGTGTCGGGCCGGACGGCGGTATTGCGGGGCCCGGACACCGGGCGTAGGACTGTGCGCACGGACGACGCAGCCCGGGCGACGACAACGTGGTCGGGCGCGTACGGAAGAGACGGGGCAGGAATGCGTACAACCCTTTCCATACGCAGGGCCGCACTCGTCTTCACGGCGGTCGGCGCGCTGGCGCTGACCGGCTGCGGGGACGACGGCGGGTCGAAGAAGTCGGGCGACGGGACGGACAAGGGCACGGACAGCGCCCCCACCGTCGCCCTGCCGAAGCTGGACGGGGAGAACATCTCCGTCGCCGCGGTCTGGACGGGACCCGAGCAGGCCAACTTCACCAAGGTGCTGGGCGAGTTCGAGAAGCGTACGGGCGCGAAGGTCACCTTCGTCCCGGCCCAGGACCCGATCGTCAACTTCCTCGGTACGAAGATCGCGGGCGGCGAGCCCCCGGACGTCGCGATGATCCCGCAGGTCGGCGCCATCCAGCAGGCGGTGGCCAAGAAGTGGGCCAAGCCGGCCGGCGCGGAGGCGAAGGCGCAGCTGAGCAAGAACTACGCCAAGGTCTGGCAGGACCTCGGGGCGGTGGACGGCACCCAGTACGGCGTCTACTTCAAGGCTGCCAACAAGTCCCTGATCTGGTACAACGCGGCGGCCTTCGACAACGCGGGCGCGGCCGAACCGAAGACCTGGAAGGACTTCATCACCACCGCGGAGACCGTCTCCGCCTCCGGTGTCACCCCCGTCTCCGTCGCGGGTGCCGACGGCTGGACGCTCACCGACTGGTTCGAGAACGTCTACCTCTCCCAGGCCGGCCCGGAGAAGTACGACCAGCTGGCGAAGCACGAGATCCCGTGGACCGACCCGTCCGTCAAGGACGCGCTGACCACGCTCGCCGAACTGTTCGGCAAGCCGGAGCTGATCGCGGGCGGCGCCGACGGGGCGCTCCAGACGGAGTTCCCGACCTCGGTGACCCAGACGTTCACCGGCGGCGACCAGCCCAAGGGCGCGATGGTCTTCGAGGGCGACTTCGTCTCCGTCAACATCGCGCAGACCGAGGCGAAGATCGGCACGGACGCCAAGGTCTTCCCGTTCCCGGCGGTCGGCGCCGACTCCCCCGTGGTGACCGGCGGCGACGCGGCGGTGGCACTGAAGGACAGCAAGGGCGCCCAGGCGCTGCTGACCTGGCTGGCCTCGGCGGACGCGGCGAAGATCTGGGCCGAGGCGGGCGGGTTCATCTCGCCGAACAAGTCCCTGGACGCGGCCGCGTACCCCAACGAGGTGCAGCGCACGATGGCCGAGGCGCTCGTCGCGGCCGGCGACGACGTCCGCTTCGACATGTCCGACCAGGCCCCGCAGTCGTTCGGCGGGACGCCCGGGAAGGGCGAGTGGAAGATCCTCCAGGACTTCCTGAAGAACCCGAAGGACGTCGCGGGGACTCAAGCGAAGCTGGAGTCCGAAGCGGCCAAGGCGTACCAGAGCTGACGCGGTGGCGACCACGAACGCGGGGGGCGCCGGTGCGGTGCCTCCCGCCGACACGAATCCGCGCCCGGCACCCGGCGGTCCTCCCGCCCCGGCCCCGGCGAAGACCCGCAGGAGCGTGACCGGCACCCGCAGGGCCATCGCGGCGGCGTTCCTGCTGCCCGCGCTGGTGCTGCTCGGCGCGCTGGTGCTCTATCCGATCGGCTACTCGGTCTACCGGTCCTTCTTCGACCAGGCCGGCACCGGCTTCGCCGGGATCGACAACTACAAGGCGCTGTTCACCGACGACACGATCCTCACCGCGGTGAAGAACAACGCGATCTGGGTGGTGTTCGCCCCGACCGTCGCCACCGCGCTGGGGCTGATCTTCGCGGTGCTGACCGAGCGGATCCGCTGGGGCACGGCGTTCAAGCTGATCGTCTTCATGCCGATGGCGATCTCGATGCTGGCGGCGGGCATCATCTTCCGCCTCGTCTACGACCAGGCGCCCGAGCGCGGGGTGGCCAACGCCGTCGCGGTGGGCGTGCACGACACGTTCAACGAGTCGGCCGGCTTCCCCAAGGCGCGCCCGCTGCCCGTGCATCCGCTGAAGAAGGGTGAGGGCGGGTCGTACGTCTCCAAGGAGCCGGTACGGGCCGGGGAGCCGGTCCAGGTGCCGCTGGTCGGGGTGGCCCCGGCCAAGATGCCCGGCGCCGCCCGCCCGGCGGAGGCGGCCCCGGCGGCGGACGGTGACGGGATCACCGGCACGGCCTGGCTGGACTTCACCCGGGGCGGCGGCGGGAAACCCAACGTCGTCGACCCCGGGGAGCTGGGCCTGAAGGGCCTGAAGGTCGAGGCCGTCAAGGACGGCAAGGTCGTCGCCACCGCGACGGCCGGGGCGGACGGGGTGTTCACCCTGCCCGCATCGGCGGACGGGTCGCTGCTGCGGCTGCCCGCCGACAACTTCCGCGAGCCCTACAACGGCGTCGACTGGCTCGGCCCCTCCCTCGTCACGCCCGGGATCATCGGGAGTTACGTGTGGATGTGGGCCGGGTTCGCCATGGTGCTGATCGCGGCCGGCCTGGCGGGCCTGCCACGCGAACTCCTGGAGGCGGCCCGGGTGGACGGTGCCAACGAGTGGCAGGTGTTCCGGAGGATCACCGTGCCGATGCTGGCGCCGGTCCTGGCGGTGGTGCTGGTGACGCTGATGATCAACGTACTGAAGGTCTTCGACCTGGTCTTCATCATCGCGCCGGGCTCCACCCAGGACGACGCGAACGTCCTGGCCCTCCAGCTCTACCGGTCCTCGTTCGGCACGGACGCCGACCTGGGCATCGGCAGTGCCATCGCGGTGCTTCTGCTGCTGCTGGTGTTGCCGGTGATGCTCTTCAATGTGCGCCGGATACGGAAGGAGGGGCGGCGATGACCACTCCCGGAACTCACAAGGCCAAACAGTCCCTCGGCGCCCGGATCACGGCGCGCGCCGGTGGCGGGGTGATGCGGGTCTTCCTGATCCTGGTGGCCCTGTTCTGGATCATGCCGACGATCGGCCTGCTGCTCTCCTCGCTCCGCGGGCCCGAGGACATCGCGGCGACCGGGTGGTGGAAGGTCTTCACCGCCCCATCCGAGCTGACCTTCGACAACTACCAGCGACTGCTGGACAATTCGACGATCACCGGCTCGCTCGTCAGCACCATCATGATCACCGTGCCCTCCACCGTGCTGGTGGTGGTGATCGGCTCGCTGGCCGGATACGCCTTCGCCTGGATGGACTTCCCCGGCCGCGACTGGTGGTTCCTGCTGGTGGTCGGTTTGCTGGTGGTCCCCGTACAGGTCGCCCTGATCCCCGTCTCCGAACTCTTCGGCACCATCGGGATCTTCGAGACGACGCTCGGGGTCGTCCTGTTCCACACGGCCTTCGGGCTGCCGTTCGCCATCTTCCTGTTGCGGAACTTCTTCGCGGAGATCCCGCGCGAACTGCTGGAGGCCGCACGGCTCGACGGGGCGGGCGAGATCCGTCTCTTCACCCGGGTCGTGATGCCGCTGGGCGGTCCGGCGATCGCCTCGCTCGGGATCTTCCAGTTCCTGTGGGTGTGGAACGACATGCTGGTGGCGCTGATCTTCGCGGGCTCCGACTCGCCGCCGATCACCGTGGCGCTCCAGCAGCAGGTACGCCAGTTCGGCAACAACATCGACGTCCTGGCGCCGGGCGCGTTCGTGTCGATGGTGATCCCGCTGGCGGTGTTCTTCGCCTTCCAGCGGCAGTTCGTCTCGGGCGTCATGGCGGGGGCCGTCAAGTAGGGCCGGAAGGAGACACGTCCCTACGGACGACGGCACGTACAGCCGTACGTCAGCCGGAGGCGGTCCCGTTCACCGGAACGGGACCGCTTCGTCGCACATGTCGCCCGAATGCCACGTCCGGCGTAACCCTGTCATTCCATCCGACGTTTGCGGGCCACCTGGTTCCCGCGAACGACCCATGGATGTGTAGTGCCCCGGTTCAGTGTCATCGTGCCCGCATTCCGGGTCCAGGCGTATCTGCACGCGTGTCTGGATTCCGTACTGAGCCAGTCCTTCAAGGACTACGAGATCATCGTGGTCGACGACTGCTCCCCGGACGCCTGCGGTCCGATCGCCGACGAGTACGCCCGCCGGGACCCCCGCGTCACCGCACTCCACCTCCCCGACAACGCCGGCCTCGGCCCGGCCCGCAACGCCGGTCTGGAACGGGCGTCGGGGGACTACCTGCTCTTTCTGGACGGTGACGACACCCTCCTCCCGGAGGCGCTCCAGACCATCGCCGACCGGCTCGGGGCGACCGGCGACCCCGATGTGCTGATGTATGACTACGCGCGGACGTACTGGTCGGGCCGGAGCGTACGCAACGTCCTCGCGGACCGGCTCGCCGAGCGTGGCCCCGACACCTTCCGGCTGGCCGACCGCCCCGAGCTGCTGCAACTCCTCATGGTCGTCTGGAACAAGGCCTACCGCCGCGCGTTCGTCGAGGCCGAGGGGTTCACCTTCCCGCCCGGTTACTACGAGGACACGCCCTGGACCTACCCGGTGCTGATGTCCGCCGGGTCGATCGCGGTGCTGGACGCGGTCTGCGTCTCCTACCGGCAGCGGCGGCGCGGCAACATCCTCTCCACCACCAGCGAGAAGCACTTCGACATCTTCCATCAGTACGACCGGGTCTTCGCGTTCGTCGACGCCCGCCCCGAACTCGCCGTGTGGCGGCCGGTGCTGTTCCGCCGGATGCTGGACCACTTCGCGGCGGTCTACGCCTCCCGGGACCGGCTGCCGCACCCCAGCCGCGCCGCGTTCTTCCGCCGGGCGACCGCCTCCTGCCGCCGCTACCGCACCCCAGGCGCCTCCGTCCCCCGCCGCGCCCAGCTCCGCCACGGCCTGATGCGGCTGGGCGCGCGGCGCACCTACCGGGCGCTGGCGGCGAGCAGACGGATCGGCGACGGGCTGCGGCGGAGGGGGGCCGCCCTGCGCGCGGCGGTGCGGGGCGCGGCCCTCCAGGCGCACTACCGGGTCCAGCTGCGGTTGCCGCTACGCGCGAGGGACGCGGTGTTCGCCGCCGACGGGGGCGGGGCGTACGCGGGCAGTCCGGCGGCCATCGAGGCGAAGGCGCGCGAGCTGGTCCCGGCGGTGCGGACGGCGTGGATCTGCCGTCCCGCCGACGCCCACACCGTGCCGCCCGGCGCCCGCGCCCTCGCGCCCGGCTCCTTCGCGTACTGGAGCGCCCTCGCCCGCTCCACGTACCTCGTGCACGACGGCGCCTTCGACCGCCGGCTGGTGAAGCGGCGCGGCCAGATCGTGCTCCAGACCCACCGGGGCACCCCGCTCGCGACCATCGGCACCGACCTGCTGGACCGGCCCGCCGCCGCCGGGAACACCGACTTCGAGCAGCTGCTGCGCTCCGTCGACACGTGGGACTTCGCCCTCTCCGCCAACCCGTACTCCACCCTCGTACGGGAGCGGGCCTACCCGTCCGCGTACACGACGCTGGAGTACGGCGACCCACGCACCGACGTCTACCGCCGCACCGGCCCCGCCGACGTGGTCCGGCTCCGCGAGGTGCTCGGCATCCCGGCGGGCACCACGGCCCTCCTGTACGCCCCCACGCACCGCGACTACCGGCGTGTGCAGCGGCCCGCCCTCGACCTGGAGCAGCTGATCCGGGTGCTGGGCCCGCAGTTCGTGATCCTGGAGCGCGCACCCCGCCGGGCCGGCCGCGCGGCGGTCGGCGGTGGCAGCGGCGGCCGTACGCGTACGAGCCACCCCGGGATCATCGACGTCACCGCCCACCCCTCGCCGGAGGCCCTGGCGCTCGCCTCGGACGCGCTGATCACGGACTACGCGTCGCTGATGTTCGACTACGTCAACCTTGACCGCCCGGTGGTCCTGCATCTGGGCGACATCGAGGCGTACGAGGCGGCCCGGGGAACCTACTTCGACATCACCTCGTTCCCTCCGGGCGTGGTCGCGCGCAGTCAGGACGAGCTGTTCGACATCTTCGCCAGCGACCACTGGCGGGGCTCGCGCTCGGCGGAGCTGCGGGCGGCGTTCCGGGCGCGGTTCTGTCCCTACGACGACGGCAACGCCGCCGAGCGCGTGGTGCGGCGGGTCTTCCTCGGGGAGACGGACGGGCTGCCGCTGCCGGCCCCGGCCCGGCCGGAGATCCTTCAGGTGCGGCAGGATCCGGCGGGGGCGCGGGTGGGCGGCTGAGCCGGGGCGACCCGCACCGCCTCGCCGCCGCTCCCCCTCGGCGCCGCCCCCCTACCGCCTCCCCTCCGCCGCCCCATGGACACGAACGCACCGCCCCATGGACACGAACGCACCGCTCCAGGAACACCGGCTCACCGCTCCAGGAACGCGAACAGCTCCTCCCAGCGCCGCACCACTTCCGGCTCGGCGAACCGCTGGACCCCGGACCGGGCCCGGTCGCCCAGCGCGTCGCGCAGCCGGGGATTGCCGGTCAGCCGGAGCAGCCGGTCGGCGAGGGCGGCGGTGTCCCCGGCGGGGGCCAGGAGTCCGTCCTCCCTGTCCCGGACGATCTCGCGGACCCCGGGCGCGCAGTCGAAGGCGGCACAGGGCACCCCGCTGGCCATCGCCTCCAGGAGCGCGAGGGGGAAGCCCTCACCGCGGGAGGACTGGACGAAGACGGACGCGTCCGCGAGGGCCGCCTCCACGTCGTCCGTACGCCCCATCCACTCCACGGACCCGTCGAGCCCGAGGCCGGTGCACTGCGCCTTCAGCGCGGCTTCGTCCTCGCCGGTCCCGTACACGCGCAGCCGCCACTCGGGGCGCTGCGGGGCGACCAGGGCCCAGGTGTCGAGGAGCAGGTCGATGCCCTTCTGGTCGGTGAGGCGGCCGATGCTGGCCACGGTCCTCCCGGTGCGCGGGGAGGGCACGTGGGGCAGGCGGGCGAGGGCGTTGGGGAGGAAGCCGACGTTGTTCATCCCGTCGCCCGCCCACCGGTCGGCGTCCTCCTCGGTGAGGACGAGCCAGTGGTCGATGTCCTTGTAGTGGTTCTTGATCCAGCGGTAGCGGTGGCTCGCGCGGGAGTAGTCGTAGGACTCGTGGCTCATCCCGATCACCCGCAGACCGGCGGTGTCAGCCTCCCCGACCCACTCCATCGCCCAGACCTGGGTGACCACGACGACCGCGCCGGGCCGGGCATCGGCGAAGAGCTCCGAGAGCCGCGCGACCGTCCGCCGCTTCTCCGCGACCCGGGCCGCCTCCCGGCGCCGGCTCGGGACGCGGAAGCGGTCCCGGATGCCCTGGGGCGTCCAGGGGGTCGGCGGGTGGGCCGGGTACAGGGCGGTGACGGGGTGACCGGGCTGCGCGGGCAGGGCCATCTTCCGTTCGGATGCGTGGATGCCGACGGTGTGGACGCGGTGGCCCTGCTCGGTGAAGAGGCGGGCGGTCTGGTGCATCCAGGTGGTGACACCGCCGAGTTCGTCGGTGCTGTTGGAGACGATGAAGATGTCACGGCTCATCGGCCGGCCCCCTGGTGGTGGTCGGTGGTGCGGCGGGCGCTTCGCGGGGGGAACACGGCGGCCACGACCTGCCGGGCGGCGTCCCCCCGGTCGTACGGGCCGAACTCCGCGGCGAAGGCGTCCCGTTGCGGCGTGTGCCGGGTGTCGGACCTCTTCAGCTCGGCCAGCTCGGCGAAGAGTTCCTCCTGCGTCGCGGTCACCGGGCCCGGCGCCTTCTCCCGCAGGTCGAAGTAGCTGCCGCGCTCGGCGGCGTACGTGTCGAGGTCGGGGGCGTACAGGACGACGGGCCGGTCCAGCAGCGCGAAGTCGAACATGATCGAGGAGTAGTCGGTGACCAGGACGTCGGCCAGGGTGAGGATCTCGCTGACGTCGTGGTGGCGCGAGACGTCGATCACCGTGCCGGGCGGGCAGACGGGTAGCCGGGCGGCCTCCAGGTAGTGCGCCCGGACGAGGAGGGTGTACGTGTCCCCGAACCGCTCGGCGAACTCCCTCACGTCCAGCAGCAGTCGGCGCCTGGCCTGCTTGCCGCCCGCCGGGCCGCCCCGGAATGTCGGCGCGTACAGGACGGTCTTCTTGTGGTCGTCGATCCCCAGTGCCCCGGCGAGCGGCGGGCGCGGCAGCAGCCCCTCGGCCTCGGTGCGGGTGCGCTCCGCGATCAGCGCGTCGTTGCGCGGGTAGCCGGTGCGCAGCAGCCGGTCCTCGGGCAGGCGGTAGGCGCGGGCGAGGGTGGTCACGTCGTGCTCGGAGCGGACGAGGAAGTGGTCGAAGCGGTGGACGGCCTGCTGGAGGCGTTCACGTTGCGGCGCGTTCTGCAGGCGTACCCGGGTCTCGTCGAAGCCCATGCGTTTGTACGCGGAGCCGTGCCAGGTCTGGAGGTAGGTGGTGCGGGCGGGCTTGCGCAGGTGCTGCGGGAAGCCCTGGTTGTCGACCCAGTACTCGGCGCGGGCCAGCGCCCACAGGTACCGCCAGGACCAGCGGCGTACGAGGCGGGCGTCGCCCGGGAAGCCGGCCGGGGAGGTGTCGTAGGACCAGGTGGGGCGGAGCTTCAGCCCCTGGCGGCGGATCTCCTCGTACACGGCGCGCGGGCTGTCGCCGTAGCAGCGGCCCATGTGGCTCTCGAAGACGACGGAGCCCCGGCGTACGGGGAGCCGGGTGAGCCAGGTGTTGTAGACGGGCGCCTTGAAGCCCCGGGAGCGGTAGCGGTCCAGCCGCCTGCGCAGGGCGCGGCCGAGGGCCTTCGCCTTGCGGGCGGGTCGGAAGTGGGTGGCGTAGCGCACCAGGCGGCGGGTGGTCCGGGCCGGGCGGCGGCGGGCGGTGAGGCGCAGGGCCAGATGGTCCTTGAGGGTGACGTAGGGCTCCCAGGTGTCCCCGGCGAGCCGGCCGAGCCGGGGACGCGCGGCGAACCGGGCCGCCGCCTCCACCTGGTCCTGCGGGGCGAAGAGGTCGCTGACGGAACGGACGCCGCCGGCGTCCACGATCAGCCGGGCGTCCCAGGCGGTGTCGCGTACGCCGAGGGGGCGCAGGCGGCGGGTGATGTCGGCGCGCACCCCCCACGTGATCCCCATCCCGTCGTGGCGTACCTCGTCCACCGGGAACGCGACGGCGCGCGCCCCGTTCCGGGCCCGGAACTCCAGGGTGGCGGTGAGAGGCGTGTCGGGGGTGGGGCCGGTGTGCGGGGGCAGCACCAGGCGGCCCGCCAGCCGCAGCCGGCTCCCCTCGGCGGTGCAGTGGGTGAGCCGGTTCATCAGCCGGGCCTCGCCGAACAGCCGGTGCTGGTGCCCGAGTTCGCTGACGTCCACCTCCGCGGAGCCCTCGCCGCCCCAGCGCACCCGCCCGTCCTCGCCCGTCACCAGCGGGGCGCAGACGGTGGCGGGCCGGCTCAGCGCGTACGCCGCCGTCAGGACGCCCTCCGCGTCCCCCCGGGCGAGCAGGGTGACCGCGACCCGTTCCAGCGGCGGCAGCTCGCGCGGTACGGGGGCGGTCAGGACGCGGGCGGCCGTGGCGGCGGTCCGGGTGCGGCGAGCCACGGGGAGCCGAGGGAAGGAGCGGGCGAGCGGCACCAGGTGGTCGCGTACGAAGGCCCGCTCCCGCTCCTCGCGCAGGGCGGGCAGCCCGTGGGCGTCCAGGGAGCCCGCGACCCGGCGGTGGGCCTCCACCAGGGCGGTGAGGTCGCGGGCCCGGTCGGGTACGGCCCGGCCGGTCACGATCAGCCGCCGCACCAGGGCGATCCGGCCGACGGCCGCGGCGGCGAGCGGGCCGAACAGGATCTCGCCGTGCGCCAGGTCCTCCTCGTACCGCAGCCCGTGCCGCCGGGCGGCCTCCCGGCGCAGGCAGAAGCCTGTCACCAGGGCGTCCCGGACGACGAGTTCGGGCGCCTCGGCGAACCGGGCGACGGTACGGGAGGCGGCGTACAACTGCTCCTGCCACGGCGGCTCCTGCTCCTTGCCGCCCTCGCCCACGGTCCGGCTCCACCGTCCGGCGACCAGGTCGGCGCGGCTGCGCTCGCCCGCCTGCCAGAGGTTGCGGCAGGCGTGGGGGTGGAGGCGTTCGCCGGGGGTGAGCACCAGGACGTACCGTCCGGTCGCCGCGTCCAGACCCGCGTTGCGCAGGGCGCCGGTGGTGCGGGCGGCCGGGTCGGCGTGGATCAGGCGGACCCGGTCGGGGGCGGAGTCCGCCAAGGCGCGGGCGGTGGTGCGAGTGGGTGCGTCGGCGCCCGGGGGGAGGACGACGACGGCCTCGGACCCGCGCAGCGACTGGCCGACGACGGATTCGACGGAGGCGCGCAGGGCGTCGGCGCCGCCCGCGCCCTCGCTCTCCCCGCCGCCGGTGATCACACAGCTGAAGTCGGTCATGCCCGCTCCCCCTCCGGTCCGGAGCCGTCCTCGAGCATCCGATCGACGACCCGCACGGCCGCCGTCCCGTCGTCGAGATCGCAGAACGCCTCCCGGAACCGCGCGTACCCCTCCCGGTGCCCGGCGACGGCGGCCTCCGGGTCGCGCAGGGCGGTCACGACGCCCGCCGAGTCGGGGATCAGGGGCCCGGGGGCACGGTGCTCGAAGTCGAAGCAGAAGCCGCGCAGGGTGTCCCGGTAGTGGGCCAGGTCGTAGGTGTGGAAGAGCATGGGGCGGCCGGTCTGCGCGAAGTCGAACATGATCGAGGAGTAGTCGGTGACCAGGCAGTCGCTGATCAGCAGCAGTTCGGCGACGTCCGGGTGGCGGGAGACGTCGCGGAGGAAGTCGGTGTCGGGGAGGCTGCCACCGACGAGGTAGTGGCGGCGGACCAGGAGGACGTGGTCCTCGCCGAGGGCGTCGCGGGCCCGGTCCACATCGAGGTGGAGGTCGGGTTCGTACCGTCCGCCCTGCCGTGGCCGGTCCTCGCGCCAGGTGGGGGCGTACAGGACGACGCGCCGCCCTTCGGGGATGGCGAGCCGCTCGCGTACGGCGGTGGCGACCTTCGCCCGGTCGGGCGCGTACAGCAGGTCGTTGCGCGGGTAGCCGCACTCCAGGACCTCGCCCGAGTAGCCGAAGGCGCGGCGCAGGACGGGGGTGGAGAAGCTGTTCGGCGAGAGGAGCAGGCTCCACTGGGCGGACCGGTGCTCCATGGAGGCCATGTAGGCGGCGTCGGCGTGCGGGGTGCCCGCGAGGTCGCGGCCGATGCGCTTGAGCGGGGTGCCGTGCCAGGTCTGGACGACGCACTGGCCCTCGGCCCGCTCGAACCACTGGGGCAGGTGGGTGTTGGTGACGACCCAGCGGCTGCGGGCGAGCGCCTCGTACCATGCGGCGCTGTGCAGGGCGATGGCACGGACGCCCGCGGGCACGGCGGCCTGCTGGTCGCGGACCACCCACAGGTGCTCGATGTCCGGTGTCCGGGAGGCCAGTTCGCGGTGGATCGCGCGGGGCGAGTCGGAGTACTGCCGGCCGTCGAAGCTGGAGTAGAGGACGGCCGGTCGCAGGTGGGCGCGGTCGGTGGCGCGGAGCCCGGCGTACCGCTCACGCTGGATCCGCTGCCCGTACGCACCTCGCTCGGTGGGCGGCAGGGCGCTGCCCGACTCCAGGACGAGCCGGTCGTGGTAGCGCCGCTGGAGGGTGAAGGACCTGCCGTTCAGGGCCTGTTGGCGGGGGAAGTCCGCGTGGAGCGAGGTGCCAAGCCGCAGCGGCCGGTACGCGTCGGGGTCGCGCTCGCCCGGCTCGCGGAGGAAGGGGTACCACCGCCCCTCGGCGAGCGGCAGCGGTCCGCCCGGACCGTCGACGGCGGCGGGGTGGACCACGGCCCGGAAGCCGCCGCCCTCCCCCGACTCCACCGCGAGGACGGCCTCTTCGTGGTGGCCGCTGTGCCGCAGTACGAGCTCGCCGAGGGCACCGGACGGCTCACGGAAGGTGCCTTCGAGGACCAGCCCCCCACCCTCGGTCCACGCCACGGAGGTGACGACGGGCTGCACGGCCCGGTCGGTGAGGACGAGGTCGCCGGAGGGGTTGGCGGCCGCGTACAGCTCACGCCCGCCGGGCAGCGGATAGCACCCGTCCCCGGCGTCGTTCGGTGCGGCGACGGTCAACCGCTGCCTCCCGCCCACCAGTTGTACGCCCCAGATGGCGTCGCCGCCGTCCTCGCCGCCCTGGAAGGAGCTGAGCGGGATGTCGGCGGCCCGGGACCCGAGCGAGCCGCGCAGGGCGAACTCCTGGGTCTCCTTGGTGCGCCACTCGGTCAGCCGCAGGGCGACGGGCCCGTCGTCGTCGAGGACCTTCACCTCCAGGCGGAGGAAGTCGTCGGCGGCTGACTGGCCGGTGAGGACGGCGGTGACGCGTTCGGTGCGCAGCTCCAGCTTGTTGCCCGCGAGGACGGGGACGACCCGGGTCCGCTCGTCGGTGTACCGGGCGGCGGGCGGGGCCGGGGTGCCGGTCAGCCGCATCGGACCCCGGCGCAGCCGCCCCGCCCCGAACAGGACGGACTCCAGCTTCCAGGTCGTCCGCCCGGCCCTGGCCCTGGCGGCGAGGGTGCGCGGGTCGACGACCGCCTCGAACCCGGCGCGCGCGTACCGGTGCAAGGAGCGCCCCGAGCGGGCCGTCGCCTCGTCGTCGCCGGTGGCGCGCAGGCGCAGCGGGATCAGCCGCTTGCCGGACCGCAGCCAGCCGAGCCGCGGGGGGCCGCCCGGGGCGTTGCGGACGTAGGCGTACCCGGTCAGCCGCAGCAGCCCGTCCCGCCACACGGCCTCGGTGAGGTGGGCGTGGACGGGGAGGTCGGCGGGGGTGAGCGCGGTGGTGGCGGGCGGCAGCGGGTCGCGGACGGCGGGGTGGTGTGCGCGGGGGCGCAGGAGACCGCGCACGTGGAAGGTGTCCCGGCCGCTGCCCGCGTCCTTCTCGTCCGCGAGCAGGGCCAGGAGTTCGGCGATCCGCCGTTCGCGGATGAGCTGCCACTTGATCCGCAGGTCCAGGGGCAGACCGGCCAGGACGGCCGGCTCTACGGTGGCGGCGAAGGCCCCCGCGTGTTCGAGGAAGGCCTCGTGGAACTCCTCGTCCCCCTCGGGCAGGGCCTCGATGAACAGCCACAGGTCACCGGAGAGCGCGTGCGCGTCGTAGCGCCGCTTGGCCTCGGCCATCCCGGGCCGGTCCGCGAGGAAACCGCTCACCGTGGTGACGGCGGTGACCCGGTCGCGGATGCCCCGGGGGACGGCCCTTCGGGTGGTGATCGAGCCGTCCCGGTCGCGCCAGTGGTAGACCGGCTCCTCGACGACGTCGACCGAGCGGGCCAGGAAGTGGGCGGGCAGGACGACGGCGATGTCCTCGTACAGCACGCCGGCCGGGAAGGCGAAGGCGTGCTCGTCCCAGAAGGTGCGGCGGAACACCTTGTTGCAGGCGATGCGGTCACCGAGCAGGATCCAGTCCCGGGTGACGTGGGTGGCCGCCCGGGCCTTCTCCATCGGCTTGCGGAACATCGGGGACTGCTCCAGCGCTCCGCCCGCCCGCAGCCGCAGGACGTTGCCGGTCACGAAGTCGGAGCCGGACGCGTCGAGTTCGGCGAGCATCCGCTCGTACGCGCCGGGTGGTACGACGTCGTCGCTGTCGACGAACGTGAGGAACTGAGCCTCCGGGTGGGCCTCGCGGACCCCGGCGTTACGGGCGGCGCCCAAACCGGCGTTCTCCTGGCGGATCAGCCGGAAGCGGGGGTCTCGGTCCACGAACTCTCGGGCCAGCGCGGGCCCGTCGTCGGTGGAGCCGTCGTCGACGAGGACGACCTCCAGGTCCGCCATGGTCTGTTCGGCGAGCGAGGTCAAGCAGGCACCGAGGTACTCCTCGACGTTGTAGAGGGGGACGACGACGGTGAGACGGGGTGCCATCGCAGCGCACGATCCTTCCGGGCGGACGGCATCGGGGAATGCCATCAGGGGGATGATCATCAAGAAGCTTGGGGGCGTGTGGGGGGCCCCGGGGTACAACCCGCGCCACCGGGCCCGGTCACCCGAGGGGAGCCGTTCGGGTGACGGGGAGGGCGGAGTCACGCATCCGGGGGGCGCGCCGCTGAGCGTTCGAGCCCCGCTGCGGACCCGCGACGCGCTCGAGCCCCGGACCGGGATAGGCACGGGGCTCGCTGGTGCTGCCGTGAGGGGTCCGGCGTCAGGGCTTGACGGCGATGCGGCCCTCGTCCATGCGCAGCAACAACAGCCGCTCGCCGGTCTTGTCGAGGAACTCGTCGACGGCCTGGCGCGACCCCTGCCAGTAGCCGTAGTCGTCGATCAGCAGCACACCACCGCTGACCAGCCGTGAGTACAGGTGCTCCAGCTCGTGCTTGGTGGAGGCGTACCAGTCGGTGTCGAGCCGCAGGATCGAGATCTGCTCGGGCGCCCGCTCCGGAACCGTGTCCTCCACGCGCCCCCGTACGTAGTGGACGCGCTCCTTGGGGTAGGGGACGTGCTCGAACCCCGCCTGGACGTCCTCCAGCGAGGCGACCGCCCAGATCGGCCGGTCCTTGCCCTGCGCGTCCAGCAGCTCCTGCGCCGTGCGGCCGTCGCGCCGCAGGTCCTCGGCGGTGGGCGCGGTCATGCCCTCGTACGTGTCGAAGAGGTACAGCTCGCGCTCGGTCTCCCCGACCGAGAGCAGGGTCCGGGCGCAGGCCTGCATGGAGCCGCCGCGCCAGACGCCGCACTCGACGATGTCGCCCGGGATGCTGTGCCGGGCGATGTAGCGGGTGGCGAGGATGAAGGCGTTGAGCCGCTCCGGCGAGGTCATCGAGTACGGCTTGACCGCCCGGATGATGTCCCGGGCCTCGTCGTCGTAGTCCTCCGGGAAGGTGAGAGCGGACTTCTTCGCCGCGGACTTCGGCTTCGGGGCCGCCGCCACCGCGGGGGCGGGGGCCGGAGGGGGATCGACCGGGGCCGTGCGGGCCGCGGGCACCGTGACGCGCCTGAGCTGGTATCCGGTGAGCTGCTGAAGGACGCCGTTGACGGCGTTGCGCCAAGCCATGCCCCGGGACAGTACGCGCGGTTTGTGGCGCATGTCACTTTTCGTCAACCTGCCATTGATTTGGGCGGGTCCTCTTCGAGCGAGGGCGCCTGCACGGGCACGGTCTTCGGGCGCCCGCACTGCTCGCGGCCGGCGGCCGGCCGGGGCAGCGGGACACCGTCCACGCCGCCGACCCGGTTCGCCCACCACACCGCCAGCTCCCGTACGGCGAACATCGTCAGCCGGGGATAGCGCTGCGGCTTGCGGAAGACACCGACGGAGTCGCCCCAGTAGGCGGCCTTCTTGTCGATGGCCCGGTAGTCGTGCCAGATCCCCTGCTGCGGCGGGAAGTCGGTGTAGGCCTCGCGCAGTTCGAGCCGGGAGTGGGCGGCAAGGGCGCGGAACCCGTCCGGGTAGTACCGCCAGCAGTCCTGGGCGTCGTGGACGTGGCCGCGCGAGGGGGCGGTGATGAAGGCGTGACCGCCCGGCTTCAGGACCCGGGCGATCTCCAGCATGGAGGCCCAGAAGAACGGGATGTGCTCGAACGCCTGCCCGGACAGCACGACATCGGCGCTGTTGGAGCGGGCGGGGATGCGGTACGGCTTCCTCATCACCGCGTCCACATTGGGCCCGTCCTGCACATCGACGCCGAAATAGTCGACGGGGTGCCCGGCGAGGAGCGCCCGGTGGGTGCGGGTCTGCTTGCCGGAGATGCGGGAGCCGAGGTCGACGACCCGGTAGGTGCCGGACGTGGGCCCCTGGACGGGCAGATACTCCTGGACGCAGAGTTCCATCTGCTCGTAGGCGGACCGGTGCATGGACGTCTCCCAACCTGGCGGTGTGCGCGAGCTGTCGGAATCAACGACCGGGCGCCGCAGAGGAATCGCGCGGAGCGGCCGGGTCTGGGCCATTCGGGTGGCGGGCGCCTTCCGTCTGCCCGGGGCCGGTGGCGAACCGCCGTGCGGCTTCCGTCTCACCCGGGGCCGCCGAAGAACCGCCGTACGACGCGTTCCGCCGCGTGCCCGTCGTCGTACGGGCAGAACCGCTCCCGGAACGCGGTGCGCAGCGCGGCCGACGCGGGCGAGCGCCACGCCCCCGTCCGGAACGCCTCGGCCAGCTCCCCGGGGGTGGTGGTGACGGTTCCGGGGGTGTCGCCCGGACGGCCGGAGAGCAGGTCGAAGTAGGTTCCGCGGGTGGCCCGGTAGGCCTCCCAGTCGGGGGCGTGGACGACGATGGGGCGGTCCAGACAGGCGTAGTCGAAGGTCAGGGACGAGTAGTCGGTGATCAACGCGTCAGCCGCCAGGCAGAGTTCCTCGACCCGGGGGTGTGCGGTGACGTCCAGGACCCGCCCGGTCGGCGCCGCCGTACCGCCGACCCCGGCGGACCGCCCGTAGAAGTAGTGGGCGCGCACCAACACCACGTACTCCGGGCCCAGTTCACGGGCGAGCTGCTCCGGGTCGAGATCGGGCACGAAGCCCTGGCGGTAGTCGCGGTGGGTCGGGGCGTAGAGCAGGGCGGTCTGCCCTTCGGCGATGGACAGTTCGGAGCGGATCTTCGTGATGTCCTCGGCGGTGGCGGTGAAGTAGACGTCGTTACGGGGGTAGCCGAGGTCGAGGCGTTGGTAGGACGCGCCTGGCGGGGCCGGGTAGACGCGGTCCCAGACCTCGGTGCTGTGCGGGTTGGCGGAGAGGCTGAAGTCCCACTGCCCCACGTGCGCGAGGAGCTTGGCGAAGTCCGCCTTCCGGGCCAGAGCGGGGTAGGCGCGCTGGTCCAGGCCCATCGTCTTGAGCGGGGTGCCGTGGTGGGTCTGGAGGTAGCGCTGGCCGGGGCGTTTGGTGAAGCCCCCGGGGAAACTGGAGTTGTTGACCAGGTACGTGGCGGTGGCCATCGCCCGCCAGTAGGGGCGCGAGCCCTCGATGACGTACGGCACGTCCGGCTCCATCCGGTCGCGGTGCCGGGAGGAGACGACCCACACGCCCCTGATGTGCGGGGCGAGTTCGCGGGCCTTGGCGTGGATCGCGGCGGGGTTGCAGGCGACGCCCCGGTTCCAGTACGCGCCGTAGACGGCGAGGTTCGGGTCCAGCGGACGGTGGAGGTCGATGCGGTAGGCGGCCCGCATGGCCTGCCTGCGGACGAACCGCTTCGCCTTCCCGGCCGCCCGGCGGACACGGTCCGCCCCGGCGCGGACGGCGGCGGACGCGGTGAGCCAGGCGGGCGCAGCGGGCGCGGCGGGCACGGCGGGTGCGGCAGGCACGGCGGGTGCGGCGGGCGCGGCAGGCACGGCGGACACACCAGGCACGGCGGGAGGCATGGCAGCCGAGAGTAGTCGCGGCGCTGCCCACCCGGCTTCCCGCGTTCACCCGTTCGGGTCAGTGCCGGTGACCCCGGGACCCGCCCCCTGTTGACCAGAGCATGAAGCCACTCCTCAGCGTCGTCGTCCCAATCCACAACGTCGAGGACTACCTCGAGGACTGCCTGCGCTCGGTGGCGGACCAGAGCCTCGACGCGATCGAGGTGGTGATGGTCGACGACGGCTCGACGGACGGAAGCACCCGGATCGCGGAGGACTTCGCCGCCCGGGACAGCCGTTTCCGGCTGGTCCGGCAGCGCAACGCCGGCCTGAGCGCGGCCCGCAACACCGGGGTCCGGCACACCACCCCCACCGTGCCCTACCTGGCCTTCGCGGACAGCGACGACTTCGTCGTCCACGACGCGTACGAGCGGATGGTGGCCTCGCTGGAGTCGACCGGCTCCGATCTGGTGACGGGCAACGTGTGGCGGCTGACCGGACAGGGGCGGCAGCAGGCGTGGCAGTACCGCTGGCTGACCGCCACGCGCCCGCGCACCCACATCACCCGGGACCCGCGCCTGCTGGCCGACCGGGTGGCGTGGAACAAGGTGTTCCGGCGCTCCTTCTGGGACGGGCACGCCTTCGCCTTCCCGGAGGGGAGGTTGTACGAGGACACCCCGGTGATGATCCCCGCGCACTACCTCGCCGCTTCCGTCGACGTCCTGCACGAGCACGTGTACCACTGGCGGGTGCGGGAGGGTTCGATCACCCGGCGGCGTACGGACGTCACCGGCGTACGGGACCGGATCGCCGCCTGCGAGCAGGTCAGCGCCTTCCTGGGCGGCCGGGACGCGGGTCAGCGGCGGGCGTATGACGCGTCCTGCCTGAGCGACGACTTCGGGTACTTCCTGGACGGGCTGCCGATGGGCGGCGACGCCTACCGGGCGGCGTTCCTGGAGGGGGCCGGGGCGTTCGTCGACCGGGCGGGGGACGGGGTGCTGGAGGGGCTGCCGGTGGAGCTGCGCATCAAGTGGCGGCTGGTGCGGGAGCGGCGGATGAGTCAGCTGCTGGCCGTCCTGGCCTTCGAACGGGTCAACGGGACCGGCACGTTCGCGGTGGCGGGGCTGCCGGGGCGGCGGCGGGCGGTCTACCCCGGCGTGCGCGGCGCGAGCGCCCGGCTCGCGCGCACCGACGTACCGGCGGTCGCGCGGCTCGTGGAGGCGCGGTGGGGCGCGGACGGGAAGCTCCGCCTGCGCGGGTACGCCTACCTGCGCAACCTTCCGGCCGGTTCGGCGCGACAGCGGCTCACGGTGGGGATGGTCCGGGCGGCGGCCGGGGGCCGTCGGGTGCGGAGGGTGCCGGTGCGGAACATCCCGATGCCCGAGGCGTCGGTGCGCTCCGGTCAGGAGCTGCACGACTACGACCACACGGGCTTCGAGATGGTCCTGGACCCGGGCCGGCTGCCCGCGACGGGTGATGACGGTGGCTGGCTGGTGGGCCTGGTCGTCGCCGCACGCTGGACGGTACGCCGGGTGGCGGTGCGCGCCCTGGACGCGGGCGCGGACCAGCCGCTGGCGCACGACCTGGGCGACGGGCGGCGGGCGGTGCTCGACCACCACGGCGGCCGGCTGCGGGTGAGGGTGTCGCGGCCGGGGGCGATGGTGGAGGGGGCCTCGGTCGTGGCGGGGGGCGCGGTGGTGGCGGGGGGCGCGGTCGTGGCGGGGCGCACGGTCGTGGGGGCCTCTCTCGAACTGACCGGCCGGGTCTTCGAGGGCCCTGGCCCCACGGCCCTTCTGCTGACGCGCGACGGGGCGGAGGAACAGTCGTTCCCGGTGGAGTGCGTGGCGGACGAGGGGCGCGGAGAGGACCCGGCGCGCGGGGAGCACGAGGTGGACGGGGCGGACGGGGAGAACCCGGCGCGCGTGGCGGACGGGGAGCAGGGCGTGGCGGACGGGGAGAGCGGGGAGCACGGCGTGGCGTTCACGGTGCGGGTCCCGCTCGACGGCCTCGCCGCCGTACCGCCCGCCCCGCACCGGGCCCCCCGCGAGGTCGTGGCGGAGGGTGGTGCGCGGTGGCGGACCCGGCTGCTGCTCGCCGACGGGACCCGGGCCCCGCTGCCCGCCGCCCCGGACCTGCCGCCGCCCGCGGGTGCGGACGCGGCGGGGGAGCTGGTGGTGGACCTGGGCGGGCTGCCGGTGGCGGACGGGGTGGAGCGGCTGGAGGACGGGTCCCTGCGGGTCTCGGGGACGTACGCCCCGGCCTCCACGGCTCCGGACGCGGACCCCGGCACCCCCGTCCCAGGCGCGGACCCCGGCACCCCCGTCCCGGGCGCGGACCCCGGCACCCCCGTCCCGGACGCGGACCCCGGCGCCCCTCTCGTCCTGCGCCACGAGACGCTGCACGAGACGGCCCCGGTCGCGGAGGCCGCAGTGGACCACGCGACCGGCCGGTTCTCGGCGTCGATCGTCCCGCCTCTGCCCGAAGGCCGCTGGAGCCTCCACCTCGGCGGCCGGCCCGTGCGGGTCCTCGCCTCCCTCTCCGCGCACCTCCCCTGCGGCGACTCCATCCTCGCCCTGGAGCGGCGGAACGGCGACCGGCTGACCGTCCTCGCGGGCCCTCCGCTCCCGGTCGGCGAGCGGAGCGCGTACAGCGGGCGGCTGCTGCGCGCCTCGTACCACCGCGCCGACCGCGCCACCCTCCCGCTCCTGGACACCGTCCTCTACGCGGGCGGCGACTCCCCGCGCGCCGTGCACGCCGAGCTCGTGCGCCGGGGCACGGAGTGCGAGCACCTGTGGGTCACCGGGACCACCCCCGGCCGGACGACCCACGTCCCGTCCGGCGCGCGGGCCGTCCCCGTGCACAGCGCCGCCTGGTACGAGGCGCTGGCCCGTTCGCGCCGGATCGTCACGGACGAACAGCTGCCCGTGTGGTTCGAGCGGCGCCCTGGGCAGACCGTCGTCCAGACCTGGCACGGCACCCCGCTCGGCCGCTTCGGCACCGGACTGACGGACACCCTCTACGCCGACCACCAGCATCTCGCCACCCTGGCGCACCGGTCGGCCCAATGGTCGGTACTGGTCTCCCCGAGCCGCTTCGCCACCCCCTTGCTGCGCCGCTCCCTGGCGTACGGAGGTGAGGTGCTGGAAGCCGGATCACCGGCCAACGACGTGCTGTTCCCGCCGGACCGGGACAAGGCGGCCGACGAGATCCGGCGCACGCTCGGCGTACCGGACGACCACCACGTCGTGCTGTACGCGCCGACCTACCGCGACCACCTGGCCCACCCCCCGTCCGTCTCCCCCGACCGCACGGCCCCCGGCCCGTACCGCTGGGACCCGGCGCTCGACCCGCACGCCCTCGCCCGCTCGCTGGGCCCCGGCCACACGGTGCTGGTGCGCCGGCACCCCCGGGTCACGGGCAGCGTCCCGGCCGGACCCGGCGTACTCGACGTCTCGCACCACCCCGGCGCGGCCGGGCTGCTCCTCATCGCCGACGTCCTGGTGACCGACTACGCGGGGCTGATGTTCGACTTCGCGCTGACGGGCCGCCCGATGCTGTTCCACACGTACGACCTGGAGCACTACCGCGACACCGTGCGCGGCTTCTGCCTGGACTTCGAGACCCGGGCTCCGGGCCCCCTGCTGGTCACGACGGAGGAGGTGGCGCAGGCGCTGCGCTCCACCGGGGCGCTGGCCGCCCGGCACGCCGACGCGTACGAGAGTTTCCGCCGTGACTACTGCGACCTGGACGACGGCGGGGCGGCGGCGCGGGTGGCGGACCGGCTGCTGGCGGACGCCCCCTAGACAGCCCAACCCGCTCTCTCCGGAAGAAGCCCGCCCCTCATCCCCCGGAAGAGTGGCGGCCGGGAGGGAAGGCCTCGCGCACGGAACGCATGATCTGTGTCCCTCTCCTCTCCCACCCCCGCCCCGTCCGACGCTCCTCCCCCACTCTCCCCTCCCGAGGCCGCCGAAGACCACGAGCGCGTCGCAGCGCCCCGGTGGCTGCCCTCGCCGTACGTCCTGCTGGGCGGCCTGCTGTGGGCGGTGCTGTCGGCGGCCGCCTGGCGGGTGCCGATGTGCTGCGAGGCCGGGCTGAACGCGGCCGTCGTCGAACGGCTGCGGAGCAGTCTGCTGCACCCGACGTTCCCGATGACGGACCTGCCCGCCGTGGCCAGCGCGCACTACTCCCCGTACGCCGTTGTGCAGGGCCTGACCGCCCGGGTCAGCGGGCTCTCCGGGCAGACCGTCCTGGCGCTGTCCGCCGCCGTCAACCTGGTACTGCTGCTGACCGGGATCGGCCGGCTGACCCGGCTGCTGACCCCGAACCGCTGGGTGCCGGTCCTCGCGCTGGTCCCACTGGCCCTGATCCACTGGGCGGATCCGGGGCGGTGGAGCGCACCGAGCACGTTCGCCGTGGCGGTCACCCTGCATCTGTGGGCGTGGACCGGTCGCGCCATCACCCGGGTCCCCCGCCCGGGCGCCGGGCAGCTGCCGTCGCGGGCGCTCCGGTGGCCGGAGGCGGCCGGGATCGGTGCCCTGCTCGGGCTCGTCCTGCTGGTCCACCTCCCGACGGCGCTGGGTGCGGCGCTGGGCGTGGTCGCGCTGATCGCGGTGAAGCAGCGGACCCGGATCAGGCCGACGTTGCGGAAGTGGACGGTGGCCGGGCTGTGCGCGGCAGCCGTGGCGGCGGTGTGGCCGTACTACAACGGGCTCACCGCCGAGCAGCCCCCGTCGGCCGCCGGGGTCACCAGCCGTCCGGAGACCGGCGGGGCCCCGATGACCGGGGAGCCGTACACGTGGGCCACCGCGCACGTCCCGCCCGGCGAGGTGGTGCTGACGGACAGCCGCTCGGCGATGTACGCCCTGGCCGGGCACGGGGCGTACGTACTCGCGGAGGGGCTGCCGGACGCGGGGCTCGCGACGGCGGAGCGGAGCGCGCGGAGCCGGGCGGTGGCCACCTACCTGAACGCGGCGACCGCGCGCGAGGAGCGGGACCGGATCACCGACCGGTACGGGGTGCGGTGGGTGCTGCTGACCCGGTTCCAGCGGCTGCCGGGGGACGCGTCGGTGCTGGCGTACAGCCCGCGTACGGGCGAGGTGCTGGCGCGGGTACCGGAGCGGTGAGCTTCCGCTTCGGGCGTTGGTTCCGCTTCGGCCGATGACTCCGCTTCAGGCGTTGGTTCGCTTCGGGCGTTGGTTCGCTTCGGCCGATGACTCCGCTTCAGGCGTTGGTTCCGCTTCAGGCGTTGGTTCGCTTCGGGCGTTGACTCCGCTTCAGCGTGGGTTCCGCTTCAGGCGTTGCGCAGTGCGGCGACCGCCGAGGTGGCCAGATCGTCGAGGTACCCCTTGGGCAGCTCGCCCCGGACCACGACCAGGCGCCAGTACAGCGGCCCCACGATCAGGTCGAGGGCCCGGTCCGGATCGCTCCCTTCCGGCAGCTCCCCCCGGGCCACCGCCTCCCGCACCACCACGGCGGCGACGCCCTGCTGCTGGTCGAGGAGGGCGGCCTTGATCGCCTCGGAGATCTCCGGGTTGCGGGCCGCCTCCACCAGCAGGTCCGGGATGACCTGCGAGGCGACCGGGTGGCGCAGCGCGTAGGCGGCGAGTTCCAGGACGGCGCGCACATCGCCGTACAGCGAACCGGTGGCCGGGGCGGGCATCCCCTGCGCGGCGACGGCCGCGACCAGGTCGAGGACGAGGGCGAGCTTGGACTTCCAGCGGCGGTAGACGGCGGTCTTGCCGACCCCGGCGCGTCGTGCGATGCCCTCGATGGACATCCGGGCGAACCCCACCGCGGCCAGTTCCTCGAAGACGGCCGCGCGGATGGCGTCGGTGACGTCCTCGCGCAGGACGGCGGCGCCTGCGGGGGCGCGGCGGCGGGTTCCCCGTTCGGTGGTCATGGGCCGAATGATAGTGCGCCACGACGGGACGGTTGCGTTGCGACGTACAAGCGTCCTACTCTCAGCGTTACGACGATACGGTCCCGTCCCAACGAGGGCGTCCCTACGGGACCGTACCGTTCCCCCCTTCCGCTTCCGTCGAAAGCGATCGTCCGTGGTGAGCCAGACAGCAGCCCCGCCGCCCCCGGTCTCCCCGGTCTCCTCTCCGGCCAAGGACACCCCGGCCGCCGCCCCGGTCCACGCGCCGGGTGAACTGGCCGCCCTCGCCGCCCGGCACGGGCTGACGGTCAGCGGTGCCCGTCCGTCGCTGCCCGCGTACATCCGGCAGCTCTGGGGGCGGCGGCACTTCATCGCCGCGTTCGCTACGGCCAAGCTGACCGCCCAGTACAGCCAGGCGAAGCTCGGCCAGATCTGGCAGATCATGACGCCGCTGCTGAACGCGACGGTCTACTACTTCATCTTCGGCGTCCTGATGAACACGAAGAGCGGGGTGGAGGACTTCGTTCCGTTCCTGGTCACCGGGGTCTTCATCTGGACCTTCACCAGCAGCTCGATCACCGCGGGCACCCGCGCCATCAGCGGCAACATCGGGCTGGTGCGGGCCCTGCACTTCCCGCGCGCCTCGCTGCCGGTGGCGCTGGCGCTCCAGCAGCTGCAGCAGCTGCTGTTCTCGCTGGGGGCGCTGACCCTGATCCTGCTGGTGTTCGGCCAGTACCCGCGGCCCTCCTGGCTGCTGGCGATCCCGGCGCTCGCCCTCCAGGCGGTCTTCAACACCGGGGTGTCGATGGCCGTGGCCCGGCTGACGGCGAAGACCCCGGACATCGCGCAGCTGACGCCGTTCGTGCTGCGGACCTGGATGTACTCGTCCGGCGTGATGTGGAGCCTGGACCACCTGCTCAAGGACGACCGGGTGCCGCACGCGGTGATGGTGGCGCTGGAGTACAACCCGGCGGCGCTCTACATCAACCTCATGCGGTACGCGCTCATCGACAGCTACACCTGGGCGCAGCTGCCGCCCCTCGCGTGGGCGGTCGCGGCCGGCTGGGCGCTGCTGTGCGGGGTGGCGGGATTCGTGTACTTCTGGAAGGCGGAGGAGACGTACGGACGTGGCTGACCTCAAGGATTCTGCCGGGGACCAGCGTGTCCCGAGCGACGAGCGCGTCCCGACGGTCGTGGTCGACGACGTCCACATCACGTACACCGTCAACGGCGCCCGCACCGGCCGGGGCAGCGCGACCTCGGCGCTCAGCCGGCTCACCACGCGCCGCCGTACCCCCGGCGCACGCCAGGTGCACGCCGTGAAGGGGGTCAGCTTCGCGGCGTACAAGGGCGAGGCGATCGGCTTGATCGGCTCGAACGGCTCCGGCAAGTCGACCCTGCTCAAGGCGGTCGCGGGCCTGCTCCCGCCGACCCGGGGCAAGGTCCACACCCAAGGTCAGCCGTCGCTGCTCGGGGTGAACGCGGCCCTGATGGGCGACCTGACCGGCGAGCGCAATGTGGTGCTGGGCGGACTGGCGATGGGCATGACCCGTGAGCAGATCCGCGAACGCTACGACGACATCGTCGACTTCTCCGGCATCAACGAGAAGGGTGACTTCATCACGCTCCCGATGCGTACGTACTCCTCCGGCATGGGCGCCCGGCTCCGCTTCTCCATCGCGGCCGCCAAGAGCCACGACGTCCTCCTGATCGATGAGGCGCTGTCCACCGGCGACGCGAAGTTCCAGCGCCGCAGCAAGGACCGCATCAAGGAACTCCGCGCCGAGGCGGGCACGGTCTTCCTGGTCAGCCACAGCAACAAGTCCATCACCGACACCTGCGACCGGGCCTTGTGGCTGGAGGCGGGCACGCTGCGGATGGACGGCCCGGCTGAGGAAGTGGTGGCGGCCTACGAGTCGTTCACCAAGCGCAAGTAGTTCCCCGGCCCGTCCAGCCACATCCGGCCGCATTCGGCCACATCCAGCCCGTCCAGCCCGTCCAGCCCATCCAGCCACATCCGGCCGCCCGTCCGGCGTTCGAGGGCGGGCTCCCACGCCGAGGGGGCCGGCGCCCATAACGGGCCCCGGCCCCCTCACCCTCGTACGGCAGCCCCTACACGTGCGTACGCAACAACGTCCGCATCGTCCGCATGGCCACCGACAGATTCGCCAGATCGAACGCGTCCGACCCCTGGATCTCCTCCAGCGTCGACCGCGACCGGGCCAGGATCGCCGCGTTCTTCTCCTCCCACGCCCGGAACCGCTCCTCCGGCGTGGACGTCCCGTTCCCCACGCTCAGCACGTCCCCCGTGAGCGCCGCGTGCGCCGCGTACAGGTCCTCGCGGATGGAGGCGCGGGCCATGGACTGCCAGCGGTCGGCCCGCGGCAGCTCGATGATCCGGTCCATCAGCTGGGTGATCCGCAGCCGGTCCGCGAGGTCGTAGTACACCTCGGCGACCTCCAGCGGGTCCTTGCCCGTGCGGTCCGCGATGGCGACGATGTCCAGCGCCGGGAAGGCGGAGGAGAACCCGGCGACCCGGACCGCCAGCTCGTCCGGGACACCCGCCGAGGTCAGCTCGTCGAGGATCGAGTGGTACCAGTCCAGGTCGGCGCCCCGGAGCAGCTTGGGCAGCTCGTTCCAGACCCGCTCGACCCCGTCCCGGAACCCTTCGATGGTCTCCGCGATGGCGACGGGCTGCGGCCGGTTGCCCAGCAGCCAGCGCGAACCGCGCTCGACCAGCCGCCGCGAGTGCAGCCGGATCCGGGTCTGGACGTCGGCGGCGACCTTGTTGTCGAGCGCCTCGACCCCGTCCCACACCGAGGAGAGGCCGAAGATCTCACGGGCCGTGAACTGTGCCCGCACGATCTCCTCGATCGACGCCCCGGTCTCCTCCCGCAGCCGGTGCAGGAACGTCGAACCGGCGGTGTTCACCGTGTCGTTGACGAGTACCGTCGTGATGATCTCGCGGCGCAGTGCGTGCCCGTCGACCGCATCGGGGAACCGCTCGCGCAGCTCGCTCGGGAAGTAGGCGTGCACGAGCTTCTGGAGGTGCGGGTCGTCGGGCAGGACGGTGGCGATCAGCTCGTCCGCCGTCGTGATCTTGGTGTAGGCGATGAGCACGGCCAGCTCCGGCTGGCTGAGCCCCTTGTCGTTGCTGAGCAGCTCGCGGATCTGCCGGTCGGCGGGCAGGAACTCCAGCGCCCGGTCCAGCGCCCCGTCCCGCTCCAGCCGCCGCATGAAGCGCTGCTGGGCGTGGAGCAGGGAGGGGGCCTGGGCGCAGGCGTTGGAGAGGGCGACGTTCTGCGCGTAGTTGTTGCGCAGGACGAGCGCGCCGACCTCGTCGGTCATGTCGGCGAGCAGCTTGTTCCGCTGCTTGACCGTCATGTCGCCGTCCCGGACGAGACCGTTGAGCAGGATCTTGATGTTCACCTCGTGGTCGGAGGTGTCCACACCGGCGCTGTTGTCGATCGCGTCGGTGTTGATCCGGCCACCGTTGCGGGCGAACTCGATGCGGCCGAGCTGGGTGGCGCCGAGGTTGCCGCCCTCGCCGACGACCTTGGCCCGCAGGTCCTCGCCGTTGACGCGGATCGCGTCGTTGGCCTTGTCGCCGACGTCGGCGTTCGACTCGGAGACGGCCTTGATGTACGTGCCGATGCCACCGTTCCACAGCAGGTCGACGGGGGCCTTGAGGATGGTCTGCATCAGGTCGGCGGGCGTCATCTTGCTGACCGAGGAGTCGATGCCGAGCGCCTCACGGATGTGCGTGTTCAGCGGGATGGACTTGGCGCTGCGGGGGTGGATGCCGCCGCCCGCGGAGAGCAGGTCCATGTCGTAGTCGGCCCAGGAGCTGCGGGGCAGGTCGAACAGGCGGCGGCGCTCGGCGTACGAGGTCGCCGCGTCCGGGGTGGGGTCGATGAAGATGTGCCGGTGGTCGAAGGCGGCGACCAGGCGGATGTGCTCGGAGAGCAGCATCCCGTTGCCGAACACGTCACCGGACATGTCCCCGACGCCGACGACCGTGAAGTCCTCGGTCTGGGTGTCGTGGCCCAGCTCCCGGAAGTGCCGCTCGACGGACTCCCAGGCGCCGCGGGCGGTGATGCCCATGCCCTTGTGGTCGTAGCCGGCCGAACCGCCGGAGGCGAACGCGTCGCCGAGCCAGAAGCCGTACGCGACGGCGACCTCGTTGGCGATGTCGGAGAAGCTGGCGGTGCCCTTGTCGGCGGCGACGACGAGGTAGGTGTCGTCCTCGTCGTGGCGGACGACGTCGGCGGGCGGCACGACCTCGCCGGCCACCATGTTGTCGGTGATGTCGAGCAGCGCCGAGATGAACGTGCGGTAGGCGGCGATGCCCTCGGCGAACCAGGCGTCGCGGTCCACGGCCGGGTCCGGGAGCTGCTTGGCGACGAAACCGCCCTTGGCGCCGACGGGGACGATGACGGTGTTCTTCACCATCTGCGCCTTGACCAGGCCGAGCACCTCCGTACGGAAGTCCTCGCGCCGGTCCGACCAGCGCAGACCGCCGCGGGCGACCTTGCCGAAGCGCAGGTGGACACCCTCGACACGCGGGGAGTAGACCCAGATCTCGAACGCCGGGCGGGGCGCGGGCAGGTCGGGGATGGCCTGCGGGTCGAACTTCATCGAGACGTACGCGTGCGGGGTGCCGTCGTCCGCCCGCTGGAAGAAGTTGGTGCGCAGGGTCGCCTTGATGACGGTGAGGAAGGACCGCAGGATCCGGTCCTCGTCCAGCGAGGCGACCTGGTCCAGGGCCCCGTCCAGCTCCTCCAGCAGCCCGTCGGTCAGCTCCGTGCCCGCGCTCTGGCGCCCGGGCGACATGCGGGCCTCGAAGAGCGAGACGAGCAACCGGGTGGTGTGGACGTTGTTGCGGAGCGTGGACTCCATGTAGTCCTGGCTGAAGGTCGAGCCGGCCTGCCGCAGGTACTTCGCGTAGGCGCGCAGCACCATGGCCTGGCGCCAGTTCAGCCCGGCGCCGAGGATCAGCGCGTTGAAGCCGTCGTTCTCCGCCTCGCCCTTCCAGACGGCGGCGAACGCCTCCTGGAAACGGGCGCGGGCGTCGTCGGCGAGGTGGCCGTTGTGACCGTCGGTCTGCGGCATCCGCAGCCCGAAGTCGTAGATCCAGGCGTGCGTACGGTCGGCGCAACGCAGTTCGTACGGACGCTCGTCGACGACCTCGACGCCGAGCTGCTGGAGGGCCGGGAGGACGGCGGAGAGGGAGACCTGCTCGCCGGTCCGGTAGATCTTGAAACGGCGCTCGCCGGGGCCCGCGCCGACCGGCTCGTACAGGCTGAGGGCGAAGTCCTTCTCGCCCTCCTTCAGGGTCTCCAGGTGGACCAGGTCGGCCACGGCGGCGCGCGGGGAGTGGTCGGCCTTGTAGCCCTCGGGGAAGGAGTGGCCGTACTGGCGCTGCAGTTCGGCGGCGCGCTCCTCGCCCAGCTCGGCGTTGAGGGCCTCTCCGAAGCCGTCGGCCCAGGAGCGGGCGGCCTCGACGAGACGGGCCTCGATGCGGTCGGCGTCGGCGTCGGTGAGGTGCGGCAGCTCGGTGCCCGGCGGGACCCGGATGACGAAGTGCAGCCGGGAGAGGATCGATTCGGTGTTCCAGGCGGTGAAGTCGACGCTGGTGCCGCCGAGCTCCTCCTTGAGGATGTCGATCAGCCGCAGGCGCACGCCGGTGGTGTACCGGTCGCGCGGCAGGTAGACGATCGCGGAGTAGTAGCGCCCGTACTCGTCCTGGCGCAGGTAAAGCCGCAGCCGGCGGCGCTCCTGGAGGTAGAGGACGGAGGTGACGATGGAGCGGAGCTGGTCGACGGGGGTCTGGAACAGCTCGTCGCGCGGGTAGGTCTCCAGGATCTGGAGCAGGTCGCGGCCGTCATGGCTGTTGTACGAGAAGCCGGCGCCCTCCACCACTTCGGCGACCTTGCGGCGGATGACGGGCACCCGGCGCACGGACTCGGTGTAGGCGGCGGAGGAGAACAGGCCGAGGAAGCGGCGCTCGCCCACGACGTTGCCCTTGGCGTCGAACTTCTTCACGCCGACGTAGTCGAGGTAGCTGGGGCGGTGCACGGTGGCCCGGCTGTTGGCCTTCGTCAGGACGAGGAGCTTGTGCTCGCGGGCCTTGGCGCGGACGTCGGCGGGCAGCCGGTCGAAGGACGGGCTGACCGGGTGGTCCTCGCTCTCGTTGTGCTGCGGGTCGGAGCGCAGGATACCGAGGCCGGTGCCGGGTACGGCGGCGAGCGCGTCGCTGTCCTTGAGCTCGTACTCGCGGTAGCCGAGGAAGGTGAAGTGGTCGGCGGCCAGCCAGCGCAGCAGCTCGCGCGCCTCCTCGACCTCCTCCTCGGCCAGGTCGTCCAGCGGCTCGCCGGGCAGGTCGTCGGCGATCCGGAGGGCGGCGTCGCGCATCTTCCCCCAGTCCTCGACGGTCTCCCGTACGTCGGACAGGACGCGCCGCAGGTCGGTGGTGATCTGCTGGAGGTCGGCGCGGTCGGTCTCGCGGTCGATCTCGACGTGGATCCAGGACTCGACGAGCGCGTCGTGCGGCAGCTCGGCCTTGGCGTCCGCACGGCTCTTGGAGCTCTTGGGGATGCCGGGACCGCCGGAGAAGACCTCGATGAGCTTGCCGGTGACATCGCGGCGGACGGTGACCTGCGGGTGGATCACGACATGGATGCCGCGCCCCTGCCGGGAGAGCTCGTTGGTGACGGAGTCCACCAGAAAGGGCATGTCGTCGGTGACGACCTCGACCACGGAGTGGCTGCAGGTCCAGCCGTTCTCCTCGACGGTCGGGGTGTGCACGCGGACGTTGGCGGTGCCTTGCGGACGGTTCTCGGCCAGCCGGTAGTGGGAGGCCGCGGCGCCGAAGACATCGTCCGGGTCGCGGCCGCCGAGGTCCTCGGGAGCCGTGTGCAGGTAGTAGCGCTGAAGGTAGGCGAGCACCGCGTCCTGACCTGGACGGGCGCCCCCGTCGCTCCCGGCGGCGGCGACCCGCACCCGGGAGGTACCGCCCGGGCCACCGACACCACCGCCCGGGCTGTTTTCAGCTACCTGGGCAGCCCGTGCGAGCAGCTCGGCCTTGGCTTCGTCCAGCTTGGTCTGCATGTCCTCTGGCTCCTGTCGCGCGCCGTTGCGTGACGTAGGTGAGACGGCGTCTACCGCCATGACGCGGGGTTTCCGGTCCGGGAAGGCGCTATCGCCGCTTCGAGAATTACCCCGGACCACCAGGGCCGTTCGTGTCGGCCGGTCCGGGGTCGGAAGATCGCGGATCGCCCGGGTGCGGTGGCACTCCGGGCGGCGGCCGGGGGCTTCGCTGCCCCCGAGGCGTATCGCGCTGATCACGGCACCAGGCTATCGCCCCCTCACCCCACCCCGTCATGAGCCGCATGTGTACAAATGAAGACATCGGACTTCGCCACTTCGGACAGTGCGCCGCCTCGCCTCGGTGAGCCGGAACGTCCTGACGCCACGGGTACCCCCGTACCTCCGTCCGACCCCCGTCAGCCCGAGAATGTCTCCGCCAGCGCGACCGCCTCGTCCAGGCTGTCCACCACCGGCACCCCCGCCGCCAGCAGACTGCTCCGGCTGTGCGACCCCCCGGTGTACAGCACCGCGCGCGCCCCCACATGCGCCGCGGCCACGGCGTCGTCCACCGCGTCCCCGATGACCACCGAGTTCTCCGGGGATATCCCGTCCACCTCGGCCAGCGCCGCGAAGTGCCGCTCCATGTGGAGGGCCTTGCTCCCGCCCGACGGCCCCGTCCGCCCGTCGACGCGGACGAAGTGCGACTCGATCCCGTACCCGCGCACCACGGGCACGAGGTGCTCGTGTCCGTACATACTCAGCAGCGACTGGCTGTGCCCGGCCCGCTGCCACCGGGCCAGCAGGTCCTGCGCCCCGGCGGTGAGCCCGCAGTCCACCCGGTGCTGCGCGTAGTACCGGTGGAAGATGTCGTCCATCCGCTCCCACTCGGCCTCGGTGGGGAGCCGCCCCAGCAGCCGCTCGTAGAAGAGGGGTATGGGCACGCAGTACATCTCCCGGTACTGCTCCAGCGTGAGCGGCGCCAGCTCCACCTCGGCGAACGCGGCGTTCGTCGCGTGGATGACGGCGTGGATGTCGTCGAGCAGCGTGCCGTTCCAGTCCCAGACCAGATGCGTGCGTGTCTTTCCGGGTGTCATGGAGAGAAAAATACCCGCCGGGTACGACAACGCCGAGGCGTCAGCCGATGAGCTGCGGAATCTCCTGGACGCCGAACCAGAGCAGCTCGTGGTCCTCCGCGCCGTCCACCGTGAACTGCGCGTCGTCGTCGCCGAGGTCCGCCGCCCCCAGGGCCGCCGCGGCCTCGGCCACGTCCTTCTCGGCCTCGTCGGCGTCCACGTGCACCGCGGCCGCCCTGGCCAGCGGCAGCGCGGTGGCGACGCGCACCTCGCCGAGCGAGGCCGCGCTCAGCCCGTGATCGGGATCGGCCATGGCGGCCCCGTCCGGTACGTCGACGGCGACGACGACCCGGCGCCTGGCCTCGTCCGGGTTCCCGGCGATCAGGCGGAGCGAGGCGGCGGCGGCCCGGTTGAGCGCCGCGTACTCCAGCTCCTCGATGTCGTCGGAGACGTACCACTCGCGCAGTCCGGGGGTCACCGCGTAGGCCGTCAGCGGCCCCGGGCCGACCTCGCCGTTCGCATGTGCCGCTGCGAGACCGGAGAGGGTCAGGGGGACGTACACGCGCATGGCAGGCCGCTTTCGTAGTCGGAGACGCCTTCAGGATACGTGGGGACGGCCCCCTTTCGGGTTTCGGCAACCGGGGGCACCCGTCCACGCCCGACGCCCCGTCACCCCCGTGCCTGCCCTTGCGGCACAAGGCTCGTACCCCGGATAGGTGAATCCGGCCGAGCCCCTGACCGGGCACGGGAGCCCCTTGCGGTGTTGTCGGCCGTCCCCGTAGAAGATCCCCAGCACAAGTTACCGCCCGGTATTCGCCGGGCCCGGTTCACGGGGGCGATGAACATGAGCATGGACAGCACGAGGCCCGCCGGCCGACGCGACCGGAGCAGGCCGCAGGCCGTACCTCCCCAGCGGTCCCGGCGGCTCCAGCCGCACCGCCCGCCGCGGCCCCACCAGTGGTTCGCCGAACGGCTGCTCGCGGTCCTCAGCGGCCAGCGCCCGGTGCACTGGATGCTCGGCCACACCATCGGCGACGCCTACGACCAGCTCGCCGAACTGGCCCCCAGCACCCCGCTCGGGGCCGCCCGGGGCAGCCGCCCGGTCCTGCGCCACTGCCACGGCGCCCAGCCCGCGACCGGCGTGGTCGAGGCGTTCGCCAGCATCGCGGCGGGCGACCGGGTGCAGGCCATGGCCTTCCGCCTGGAACAGGGCGCCGACCAGCGCTGGCGCTGCGCGGCCGTGGAACTGGGCGGCGAACGCCTCGTCACCGCCGGGCCGGCCCCGCGGTGACGCTCACCACGCGGCCGGGGCCGGACACCCTGCGGTGTCCGGCCCCGGCCGATGCGGCGCTGCTGGTGCTACTTCTTGCGACGGCGACCGCCGCCGCCACCGCTCTTCTGCGCCTTGCGGCGCTCGGCACGCGTCATGCCGTCCGACGAACCGGACTGCGCACCGTCGGTGGCGAAGTCACCCTCGACGACGCCGCCCTCCCCGTCCACCGTGGGAGCGGAGAAGTGCAGCCGGTCCGGACGCTGCGGGGCCTCCAGGCCCTTGGCCCGGATCTCCGGACGCGCGGCGGGAACGTCCTCCTTGGTGAGCGAGGTGCGCTCGGCCGCGTCCTGCACGGGAACCTCCTCGACCTGCTGCTCGACCTGGACCTCCAGGTTGAACAGGTAGCCGACGGACTCCTCCTTGATGCCCTCCATCATGGCGTTGAACATGTCGAAGCCCTCGCGCTGGTACTCCACCAGCGGGTCCTTCTGCGCCATCGCCCGCAGGCCGATGCCCTCCTGGAGATAGTCCATCTCGTAGAGGTGCTCACGCCACTTGCGGTCCAGCACGGACAGGACCACGCGCCGCTCCAGCTCACGCATGATGTCGGAGCCGAGGGTCTTCTCGCGCTCCTCGTACTGCTCGTGGATGTCGTTCTTGACCGACTCGGCGATGAACTCGGCGGTGACGCCCGCCAGGTCCCCGGCCGCCTCCTCCAGCTCCTCGACGGTGACCTTCACCGGGTACAGCTGCCGGAAGGCGCCCCACAGCCGGTCCAGGTCCCACTCCTCGGCGAAGCCCTCGGAGGTCTCCTGCCGGATGTAGTCGTCGATCGTGTCGTCCATGAAGTGCCGGATCTGGTCCTGGAGGTCCTCGCCCTCCAGGACGCGACGGCGCTCGCCGTAGATGACCTCGCGCTGCCGGTTGAGCACCTCGTCGTACTTCAGGACGTTCTTACGTGTCTCGAAGTTCTGCTGCTCGACCTGCGACTGGGCGGAGGCGATGGCGCGGGTGACCATCTTGTTCTCGATCGGCACGTCGTCGGGGACGTTCGCCATCGCCATGACGCGCTCGACCATCTGGGCCTTGAACAGGCGCATCAGGTCGTCGCCCAGCGACAGGTAGAAGCGGGACTCGCCCGGGTCGCCCTGGCGGCCGGAACGACCGCGCAGCTGGTTGTCGATACGGCGCGACTCGTGCCGCTCCGTACCGAGCACGTACAGCCCGCCGAGCTCCTTGACCTCTTCGAACTCCGCCTTCACGGCCAGCTCGGCCGACTCCAGCGCGGCGGGTAGCGCGGCCGCCCACTCCTCGACGTTCTCCACCGGGTCGAGGCCGCGCTGGCGCAGCTCCGCCTCGGCGAGGTCGTCGGGGTTGCCGCCGAGCTTGATGTCGGTGCCTCGGCCGGCCATGTTCGTGGCGACAGTGACCGCGCCCTTGCGGCCGGCCTGGGCGACGATCGTCGCCTCCCGGTCGTGCTGCTTGGCGTTGAGGACCTCGTGCTGGACACCGCGCTTGGAGAGCTGCTGCGAGAGGTACTCGGACTTCTCGACCGAGGTGGTGCCGACCAGGATCGGCTGGCCCTTCTCGTGCTTCTCGGCGATGTCGTCGACGACCGCGGCGAACTTGGCGACCTCGGTGCGGTAGATCAGGTCCGACTGGTCGGCCCGGACCATCGGCCGGTTCGTCGGGATCGGCACCACGCCGAGCTTGTAGATCTGCTGGAACTCGGCGGCCTCGGTCATCGCCGTACCGGTCATGCCGGAGAGCTTGTCGTAGAGGCGGAAGAAGTTCTGCAGGGTGATCGTGGCGAGGGTCTGGTTCTCGTCCTTGATGTCCACCCCTTCCTTCGCCTCGATCGCCTGGTGCATGCCCTCGTTGTAGCGGCGGCCGGCGAGGATACGGCCGGTGTGCTCGTCGACGATCATGACTTCGCCGTCGATGACGACGTAGTCCTTGTCCTTCTTGAACAGTTCCTTGGCCTTGATGGCGTTGTTCAGGTAACCGACGAGCGGGGTGTTGACCGACTCGTAGAGGTTGTCGATGCCGAGCCAGTCCTCGACCTTGGCGACACCGGACTCGTGGATGGCCACGGTCCGCTTCTTCTCGTCGACCTCGTAGTCGCCGGTCTCCTCGATGCCCTTGAGCTGGTTGCCCGCCTCACCCTTGGTGAGGCGCGTGACCAGCTTGGCGAAGTCGCCGTACCACTTGGTGGCCTGGTCGGCCGGGCCGGAGATGATCAGCGGCGTACGGGCCTCGTCGACCAGGATCGAGTCGACCTCGTCGACCACGGCGAAGTTGTGGCCGCGCTGGACGAGCTCGTCCTTGGACCACGCCATGTTGTCGCGGAGGTAGTCGAAACCGAACTCGTTGTTCGTGCCGTACGTGATGTCGCAGGCGTACTGCTCGCGGCGCTGCGCCGGGGTCATGTTGGAGACGATGCACCCGACGTTCAGGCCCAAGAACTTGTGGACCCGGCCCATCAGCTCGGAGTCACGCTCGGCGAGGTAGTCGTTGACCGTGATCAGGTGCACGCCCTTGCCGGAGAGCGCGTTGAGATACGCGGGCAGGGTGCCGACGAGGGTCTTGCCCTCACCGGTCTTCATCTCGGCCACATAACCGAGGTGCAGGGCGGCTCCGCCCATCATCTGTACGTCGTAGTGGCGCTGTCCGAGGACGCGCTTGGCGGCCTCACGGACCGTGGCGAACGCTTCGGGAAGCAGGTCGTCCAGGCTCTCGCCGTCCGCGTACCGTTCCTTGTACTCGTCGGTGAGCGCCCGCAGCTCGGCGTCGGAGAGGTTGACGAAGTCCTCTTCGATGGAGCTGACCTGGTCCGCGATGCGGTGCAGTTTGCGCAGGATCTTGCCTTCGCCTGCACGCATGAGCTTGTTGAAGACGGACACTGAGGCTGGTCTCCTTGCCGGTCGGGCCTGGCACTGGGTCGTGTGATGGACTCTGGCGCGGGCACGGCAGGTGGGCCCCACCGCAACGGCCATCGTAAGCGAGGACACCACCGCGTCGGGAGGGCTGCCGTCGCGTGGACCTCGCCGCACCCTCTACGGACAACGGCCCGGAGGCGCGGAAGGTGCCGGGAAGCCCCGAAAGTGGTCGCATCGCGGGTCTCCGCTGCCGAGAATCACCGTATGGAGCCGATCATTCTCACCACGCGACGCCTTCTTCTGCGGCCGTTCGGCCCGCAGGACACCTACCGGGTGCACGCGGCCTGCCAGGACCCGGACATCCAGCGCTGGACGGTGCTCCCCTCCCCCCACCGGCTCACCGACGCGGAGCTGTCCACCGTGAAGCTCTCCCAGGCCGGCTGGCGGGACGACTCGGCGTACAGCTTCGCGCTGGTGCTGCGGGAGACCGGGACGCTCGTCGGGGCGCTCGGCATCGCCCGCCGCAGCCGGCCGGGGACGTACGAGGTGGGGTACTGGTCCGCCAAGGAGCACCGCGGTCGCGGGTACGTCACCGAGGCGGTGCTCGGCTCCGCCCGCTGGGCCTTCACCTCACTGCGGGCGGACCGGCTGGAGTGGCGCGCCGAGATCGGCAATCCGGCCTCCCGCGCGGTCGCCCTGCGGGCCGGGTTCCGGCTGGAGGGCGACCAGCGGTCCGGGCTGCTCAACAAGGGGGTGCGGCGCGACGCCTGGACGGCGGCCCTGCTCCCGTCCGACCTGGGGCTGCCCGGAGCCCACCCGTACCTCCCCGGACGGCACGCCGAGCGGCCCGGGGCCGCTCCGGATTCCGCGCGGTGAGGCAGCGGCCGGATTCCCTCCCTCGCTGTCAGTGGTGCGGTCTAGGGTTCGACGTATGACGCCTGTGCCTCCTCCCGCCGTCGAACTCTCCGCCGACCAGGCCCGCCGCATAGCGCTGCGCGCCCAGGGCTTCCTGGGGGCTCCGGACCGCAGGGCGGGGGTGCCGGGGGTGCTGCGCCACCTCGGGGCCGTCCAGCTGGACACCATCTCGGTGCTGGCCCGCTCGCACGAGCTGATCCCCTACGCCCGGCTCGGCGCGGTGGGCAGGCGCACGGTGGAGGAGGCGTACTGGTCGGGCGGCCGCTCCTTCGAGTACTGGTCGCACGCCGCGTGCATCCTACCCGTCGAGGAGTGGCCGCACTTCGCGTTCCGCCGCCGCGCCTACCGCGCCCGCCCGCACTGGCACCACGACCTGCCCGACGGCGCGTACGACACCGTGATCAAGCAGCTGCGCGCCGAGGGCCCGCTGACGGCGACCGAGCTCGGCGGCGCGAAGAACGGCGGCGAGTGGTGGGACTGGTCGGCCTCCAAGGTCGCCGTCGAGCGGGCCCTGATGTACGGCGAGGTGGTCTGCACCGAGCGGCGCGGCTGGAAGCGCGTCTACGACCTCGCCGAGCGGGCCATCCCGGACGCCGTGCTCCACGACGACCTGAGCGACATCGAGTGCCGGCGGCGGCTGGTCGCGCTGGCGGGCAGGTCGCTGGGGGTCGGCACCCGCGCCGACATCGCGGACTACCACCGGCTGCGGGGCGAGGAGTTCGACGCGGTGGTGGCGGACTCGGGTCTGGTGCCGGTGGTGGTGGAGGGCTGGGCCAAGCCCGCCTGGGCGGACCCCGAGGCGCTGGCCACGGAGCCGCGCGGACGCCACCGTACGACGCTGCTGTCGCCGTTCGACTCCCTGGTGTGGGAGCGGGCGCGCACCGAGCGGATCTTCGGCTTCACGCACCGGCTGGAGGCGTACGTCCCCAAGCCGAAGCGGATCCACGGCTATTTCGCCATGCCGTTGCTGGCGGGCGGGAAGCTCCAGGGCCGCGTGGATCCGGCGCGTGAGGGCACCACGCTGGTCGCCCGGCAGGCGTCCCTGGCCGGCCCGAAGGCGGTGGTCCCGATGGCTCAGGCCCTGGTGGAGGCGGCGGCCTGGGTGGGCTGTACGGACATCCGGCTGGAGCGGATCGACGCCCCGGAGCTGCGCGACGCGCTCAGGGACGAGATCGGCCGGGCGCTGCAGCGAGCCTACCGCTGAGGGCCCTGGCCGCCGCCGCGGCTACCTGATCTCCAGGATCTTCTCGCGCATGGCATAGACCACGGCTTCCATGCGGGAGTGCAGCTGCAGCTTCTCCAGGATATTGCGGACGTGGTTCTTCACCGTGTTCTCGGAAATGAACAGCTCTTTGGCGATATCCCGGTTGTTCATGCCGGTCGCCACCAGTTTGAGAACTTCCAGTTCCCGTTCGGTGAGCCGGGGAGCGGGGACGAGCCGGCGCTCGTCGGTGCGCTGGATCATCGACTTGAACTCGGTGAGCAGCTTGGAGGCCATGGAGGGGCTGATCTGGGACTGCCCGTCCGCGACGGCACGAATGGCCGTCGCCACCTCGTCGGTGGAGATCTCCTTGAGGAGGTATCCGGTGGCGCCGGCCTTGATCGCGTCGTAGAGGTCGGCCTCCTCGTCGCTGATCGTCAGCATGATGATCTTCGCGCTGGGGGCCACCTCCTTGATGGACGTACAGGCTTCGATGCCACCGCGTTTGGGCATCCGCACATCCATCAGAATGATGTCGGGCAGCAGGTCGGCGGCCTTGTCGACCGCCTCCGAACCGTCTCCGGCCTCGCCGACGACCTGGATGTCCTCCTCCTGTGCGAGGACGATCTCCAGACCTCTGCGGAAGAGCGCGTGGTCATCGACCACGAGGACCCGGATGGGCTCCTTGCGCGACGTACCGTCCGGGCCGCCGACGGTGTGGGCACCGCCGTCGTCGGAACCACTCGCATCGCGCACGGGCCCGAAGGTGTCCGCCATCGTTCCTCCCCCTGAAGGCCACGGCCTGATAGTCATCAGTCGTCCGCCAACGGCGTTTCACCGGCCGCCGATTGGCTTGGGACGCCATGATTCCATGCCGCGACGCCGAAGCGGTGGTCCTGCCCTCGCGCGCAGGTGCCCCCGGTGGCGTGAAAACGCTCCAGGGGCACCGTGACGGTGTGGCGTCAGCCGCCGAGCGCACCACCCGCGCCGCCTGCTTCGTCAGCGGCGAGCGGATCGGTCCTCAGGTGGATGACACCGTAGTCATAGGCGTGTCGCCGGTAGACGACACTGGGCTCCTTCGTCTCGGAGTCGACGAACAAGTAGAAGTCGTGGCCGACCAGTTCCATCTCGTAGAGCGCCTGGTCGAGCGCCATGGGTGCGGCGGTGTGGGTCTTCTCGCGCATCACGAGAGGCCCTTCACCCTGCACCTCGAGCGATCCGACCTTCGTGGTCGCTACGGGTTCCGACGGCTGCTCGCCGACCAGCTCGCCGTCCTCGTCGAACGAGGCGACACCCGGCACCACGTCCCCGACCTCGGCGGCCGACAGACGGCCGTTGCCCCGGCGGCTGTAGCGCTTGTCGTGCTGCTTGCGCAGCCGGGCCTCCAGCTTTCCGGTGGCCAGGTCGAGCGCTGCGTAAGGGTCGCCCGCCGCCGCTTCCGCCCTGATGACCGGGCCGCGCGAGTGAAGCGTGATCTCCACCCGGTCGGAACGGTCGGCCTGACGGGGATTCGGCTCCTTGGACACCTCGACGTCGAGGCTGATCACCTTGCCGTCGAACTTCTGGATCTTGTCCAGCTTCAGCTTCTCGGCCACGTGCTTGCGGAACCGCTCGGGCACCTCGGTCTTGCGGCCCTTGACGACGATGTCCACGCAGAACTCCGTTCCCGGATCACCCCGCTTCGACGGCGGGGCATCTCCCTTTTGCACCAGCCCCCGGTGATCCCCGGGGGCCTCGGACTCGGTGACTTTCGCCTCCTCCCCCGTCGGAGAGGTCACTACCCCACCGGCTCGAGCGCTTGCGGTCTATCGGTGAGTTACCTGCCCGGAACCTCACGGTGCATTCATCGAGGTTCGGCCTTCACCGCTCCTCACAACTGAACATAGCCTGCACACCGGGGTATCGGCACCCGCTGCCGGTACCTACCTCCGTTCAGGGGGTTTTACCCAGCCATTACCTGCAACGATGCAAGTTCTCGGTCAGTTCCGGTTTATTTCGAAGGCGGACGGAGAAGCGGAGACGACCGCCGCCGCGCAGGCTCCGCGGCCGGTGGGTCTCCCACCGCTGCCGAGCGCCTCGGTGACGGCCCGCGCCGCCTCGGCCAGCGTCGATCCCGTCGTCAACAGGTCGTCCACCAGGATCACCCTCCCGTGGGTGAGCAGCCGCTCTCCCCCCGTGGCCACCTCCAGCGCCCCGGCGAGATTCGCCCGGCGCCGTCGTGCCCCGAGACCCGACTGGTCGGCGACCGCCCGGCGCTGCCGCAGCACCGGCAGAACCCGGACCGCCCGGCCCGTGCGCCGCAGCTCGTCCGCCGCCGCCCGGGCGATCCGGAGCACCGGATCATGGCCGCGTGCCGCGGTCGCGGAGCGTGCGGACGGTACGGGCACCAGCAGCAGGGGTCCCACGGCTCCCGCCTGCCCCGCCCCGGCCCGCACAGCGGCCGCCAGAGCCCGTCCGAGCGGTACGGCCAGTCCGAGTGCCCCACGCTCCTTGTGGGCCAGCAGCACCGCGCGTACGGCGTTCTCGTAGGGCGCCGCCGCGTGCACCGCGGGGAGCCCCGCGGGCCGGGGCGATGGCCGCACGCTGCGGGGCGGCGTCCCGTTCAGAGCCATCTCGCACGCCGGGCACAGCTGCGTACGCGGCCTGCCGCAGCCCGCGCAGGCCACCGGCAGGACCAGGCCGGAGAACTCCCGCCACCACTCGCGCATGGCTCCACAGTGCCCGGCCACCGGGGAGCGGACCACCCCTGTGGAAAACCCTGCGGAGGGAGAGAAACCTCCAGAGGGCCCCGGGTGGGGGGAGACCAGGGAGAGACGATCCTGATCCGCCCCGGTGGGCCGGCGGCGGATCAGCCCGGGTAGACCAGCGACGTGCCTTCCTCCAGGACCGTCTGCCAGTTGTCCCCCGGCGAGAGCTTCACTATGCCGTCGCCCTCGGTCTCCGCCATCAGCGGAAGCAGCTCGTCGTCCGCCGCGGCGACCGCCTGGACCTGGTTCACACCGGGCAGCACCCCGGAGGCGCCGGAGGACGGTGTGGAACCGTCCGCCTGCACGTACCGCACCTGCTGGACACCGCCCGCCTCCTTGCCCACCACCACAAGACGGCTGCGGCCCGACCAGGAGAGGGCCGTGACGTCCGTGAGCTGCGGCGCGGCCTGGCGCAGGTCCTCGACCGAGATCGCCGGCGCCTCGTCGGACCCGCGCCGCTCGACCCGGCCGATCATCAGCGTCGTACGCCCGTCCTCGGTCAGCAGCAGAGCGATCCGCACGCCGTCCGCCGACAGCCGCAGCTCCTCGATCCGCGCGCCCTCCAGACCGGGGACGCGGACCTCCTGCGGCTCGCCCACGCCCTTGACCAGCCGGAGCAGGCGCGGGCGCGCCCGATCGCGGTCGGCGACCCACAGGTCACCTCGCCCGTCCCAGCTCGGCGCGGACAGCCGGTCGGCGGCCTTGCCCCCCGTGCTGGTCACGAGGGGGGCGGGCAGTTCGCCCTTCGCGTCCAGGGAAGCGACGTAGAGGTTCTGTCCGGTGGCCGAGACCGCGGCGGCCCGCTGTTCGTCCCGGGACACCCCGACAGCGCCCATCACGACCGTGCCGGTGCCGAGGGGGCCGTGCACCACCTCGGGTGTGCCGTCGCCCTCCATGGCACCGGGAAGGCGCTGAACCCTTCCCTTGGCGTCGATGAAGTACTGGCTGTCAGGCCCGTCCGAGCCCATGTCGGAGGAGAATTTCGCCGCCTCGTCCGCGTCCAGCGCACAGAGCCGGCCCTTCCCGCCCTCCAGCTCCACCTGCTCGACCCGCGCGGAGGTCAGGTCCCGGAGGGTGAGGAACACCTGGGCGGCCATCATCCGGCAGGCCGCCCGGCCCGCCCTGTCGGCCTTGGCGTTGAGCGGCACCTTCAGCACGTTCTGGTCGTCGGGGGCCAGGGCGACGACGCCCTTGCGCAGCGCGGTCCCGGTGGGGAACCGGGAGTCGACCACGGGCCGCAGCCAGTTCGTCGGCCCCTCCAGCAGCGTCCTGACCGTCTGCGTCGCCGTACTCATCCGTGTGACCGGATCGGTGCCGGTACGTACGTAGACGGGGTCGGCGACGAGCGCCGGCTGTCCGCTCGTCCGGCCGGTGGCGAAGTAGTACTTGTTCACTGAGCGGTAGAGCCGCTTGAAGTCCGACTGTCCGAGCACCAGGCCGTCCGGCACGATGTCGATGCGCCACTCGGTCTTCCCGTCCGCCCCCTTCTCCTGCACCAGGTGCAGCCGCTGGGAGTAGTCGGTGGGGGCGAGCGGCTGGTAGGAGCTCTGGGCGTCGACCGCCGCCACCTTCTCGCCGGTCAGGGTGTACGAGGTCTCGGAGTCCCGCCGCTCCTCGTCGTGGAGCAGGGGCCCACTGCGGTTGGGGGCCTGGGCCAGCACCGTGGTGCCCCGGCTGGGCTGCCAGGCCTTCGCGGCGTCCTCGCTCAGATACTGGCGCGTGGTCCGGAACCCGGGGTCGTCGCTGGTCATCGACTCCAGGAAACCGTCGACGATCTCACTGGGCGCCGCGCCCTCACGGGGCTCCACCGCGTACACCTGCACCTGGGAGTCCCCCGGCTGCGAGGCGTCGACCGCCTTGACGTCCCCGGTCACCGGCATCGACCCGCAGCCGGCGAGCACGATGACGGAGCAGCCGAGCAGCGCGGTCATCCGCACGCCGCGTCCGGGGCCACCACGACGGCGGTCAGTACCCACGAGTGGTGTCCTCCTGGTCGGAACGGTGCGCTGGGGAACCCGCGCCGCCGGAACGCTCCGGAGCCGGGCGCGCCACGACCCGGGCTCCATTGCCGGGCAGCGCCGCCGGATGCACCGAGGCGGGGACCGGATGCGGCACCGTGGCGCCGCGGCCGGGCACGGGGAGCGGTGAGCGCTCCACCCCGTGCTGGCTCGGCACGGTCCCCAGCCGGTTCTCCCCCGTCGGCGCCTCCTCGCGCTCCCGGTTCTCCCGGTTGCGCCGCGAGTCCTCGGGCTCCAGCGGTATCGGTGAACCGCGCAGCGGCTCGTCCGCCGTACGCGGCAGGGTCAGCCGGAACTGGGACCCGCCCCCCGGCTCACCCCAGGCCTGGAGCCAACCGCCGTGCAGCCGGGCGTCCTCGACGGCGATCGAGAGCCCGAGTCCGGTCCCGCCGGTCGTCCGGGCCCGCGCCGGGTCGGCACGCCAGAACCGGTTGAAGACGCGGGTCGCCTCGCCGGGCTTGAGCCCGACCCCGTAGTCCCGTACGGCCACGGCGACCGCGCCCTGGGCCACGCCCATCCGCACGATGACGTCCCGGCCCTCACCGTGCTCGACGGCGTTGACCACGAGGTTGCGCAGCACCCGCTCGACGCGCCGGGCGTCGGCCTCGGCGATCACCGGCTGGTCGTCACCGACGACCAGGAGGCGGCTGCCCTTGCGCTCGGCGAGCGGCTCGGCGCCGCCGATCACCCGGTGCACCACGGTCCGCAGGTCTATCGGCTCGGCCTCCAGCGCCGCCGCGCCCGCGTCGAACCGACTGATCTCCAGCAGGTCCGAGAGCAGCGACTCGAAACGGTCGAGCTGGTCGCCGAGCAGCTCGGCGGAGCGTGCGGTGATCGGGTCGAAGTCGGCACGCGCCTCATGGATGACGTCGGCGGCCATGCGTACGGTCGTGAGGGGGGTCCTCAGCTCGTGCGAGACGTCGGAGACGAAGCGCCGCTGCATCCGGGAGAGCTCCTCCAGCTGCTGGATCTTCAGCTGGAGGTTCTGCGCCATCTTGTTGAAGGCCTCACCGAGCCGGGCGATGTCGTCCTCACCGGTGACCTTCATCCGTTCCTGGAGCTTCCCGGCGGAGAGCCGCTCGGCGATACCGGCCGCCATCCGCACCGGCGTGACGACCTGGCGCACCACGAACCAGGCGATGGCACCGAGCAGCACGACGACGAACAGTCCGGCGGTCGCCAGGGTCGTCTTGACCAGCGTCAGGGACTTCTCCTCCTGCGTGAGCGGGAAGAGGTAGTAGAGCTCGTAGGGGTGCTGGTCGATGTCGTAGAGCCGCTTGCCGACGACGAGCCCCGGCTGCGACTCCTTGCCGTACGCGTACCGGATCAAGGAGTACGTCTGGAACGCCCCCTGCCCCTTGCCCACGTCCTGGCGCAGGCGCTCGGGCACGCTGGAGGCCTCGACGCTGCCCGAACCACGCGGAGCGCGGCTGCCCGCGCCCTCGTTCACCGAGTCCGCGCTGAGGGCGACCACGTTGAAGGCGTTCTTGCCGCCACTGGCGAGCTGGTCGACGAGCTCGGTGCGCCAGGAGGTGTTGGCGGTCACGCCGTCGGGCCCCTCGGTGCCCTGCCCACCAGGTGCCAGGGTGGCGTTCGCCTTCTCCTGGGCCGCGGCGAAACCACCGGCGGCCTGGGTCTGGGCGGCCTTGCCCTTGGCGTCGAGCAGGCCGTTGCGGACCTGCCCGATCACGACGAAACCGAGCAGCAGCACCACACCCATCGACATCAGCAGGGTGCCCGCGACGACGCGGAGCTGCAGATTGCGCCGCCACAACCGCACGGCGGGCAGCAGCGGCCGGCGCACCCACCGCATCAGCAGACGCGGTACGGGCCCGCCGGGCGCCCGGTCCTGGAACAACCGGCCGCCCTGCAGGAAACGGCTCATACGAGAAGCCTTCCGTCCCGGACCGGCAGCCCGCTCCGCACGGACTCCCGGCTCCCCGGGGATCGGAGCAGCACTGCCTCGGGCCATGTCAGCTCGGTCCCGCCTTGTAACCGACCCCTCGGACGGTCACCACGATCTCCGGCCGCTCCGGGTCCTTCTCGACCTTGGAGCGCAGCCGCTGGACGTGCACGTTCACCAGCCGGGTGTCAGCCGCGTGACGGTAGCCCCAGACCTGCTCCAGCAGGACCTCACGGGTGAAGACCTGCCACGGCTTGCGGGCGAGGGCGACCAGCAGGTCGAACTCCAGCGGCGTCAGGGCGATGGACTGCCCCTCTCGCTTCACGGAGTGTCCGGCCACGTCGATGACCAGGTCACCGATGGTCAACTGCTCCGGCGCGGGCTCTTCGGACCGCCGCAGGCGTGCCCTGATCCGGGCGACCAACTCCTTAGGTTTGAACGGCTTGACGATGTAGTCGTCGGCACCTGATTCCAGGCCGACCACGACATCGACGGTGTCGCTCTTGGCAGTGAGCATGACGATCGGCACACCGGACTCGGCCCTGATCAGCCTGCACACCTCGATGCCGTCCCTTCCGGGCAGCATGAGGTCGAGCAGCACCAGGTCCGGCTTGGCCTCACGAAATGCGGCCAGTGCCTTGTCGCCGTCCGCTACGAACGACGGCTCGAAACCTTCTCCACGCAGCACAATCCCGAGCATCTCGGCCAGTGCGGTGTCGTCGTCGACGACAAGGACGCGTCCCTTCATAATCGACATCATCCCATTAGCTAATCGTTACCTGCGATGACCTGGCACACAGCTCTGCCAGTCCGACCCCCGTGACCGGGGAAACGACCCCCTCCTCGGTGACGATCGCCGTGATCAGTTCGGGCGGCGTGATGTCGAAAGCCGGGTTGTACGCCGGGGCCCCGAGGGGTGCGACGACCATCCCACTCCCACCTCCCACCGATACGGCCTGCGGCGATGTGAGCTCCGTCACTTCCTGCCCTGAACGCTGCTCAACGATGATCGATGTGCCTTCCGCCGTGTCCATGTCCACGGTCGTCGTCGGTGCCACCACGATGAACGGCACGTGGTGGTACTTCGCCAGCACTGCCAACGGATAGCTCCCCACTTTGTTGGCCACCGAGCCGTCCGCGGCGATGCGGTCCGCCCCGATGAGTACGGCATCCACCTCACCCGCGGCGAACAGGGACCCCGCCGCGCTGTCCGTGAGCACGCTGTACGCCATCCCGCTGCGCGCCGCCTCGTACGCCGTCAGTCTCGCCCCCTGGAGCAGCGGCCGGGTCTCATCCACCCACAGCCGGCGCAGCCGCCCCTGCCGGTGCACCCGCAGCGCCACCGCGAACGCCGTCCCCTCACCCCCGGAGACCAGCGCCCCGGTGTTGCAATGGGTCAACAGCTGGTAGCCACGGCCCGGCATCAGCTCCTCCAGCAACGCCGTCCCGTGCTCCGCCATACGCCCGCTGGCCTGGGCGTCCTCCCGGTGCAGGGCCTGCGCCGCGGCCAGCGCCACACGGGCGGCCTCCACCGCCCCGGCCCCCTTCTCAGCGGCCGCCCGGTAAGCCGTGGCCACCCGTCTCACCCCGTAACCGAGATTCACCGCGGTGGGCCGCGTCTGCTCCAGCAGCTCGGCGGCTTCCGCCACGTCGTATCCCCGCGCCGCCGCGAGCGCCACCCCGTACCCCCCGGCGATCCCGAGCAGCGGGGCACCCCGTACCGCCAGTGTCCGGATCGCCCGCACCAGCGCGGGCACATCCGTGCACACCAGCTCGACCTCTTCCGCGGGCAGCCGCGTCTGGTCGAGGAGCACCAGTACGGGACCTTCCGGGAGCTCGTCCCAACGGAGTACGGGAAGCGCGGGAGGCTCGCTGCCCACCGGCGATTGCGCGTCCTGATCAGCCATCCGCCCAGTCTGCCCGGTGAGCTGCCCACAAATGAAGGCACGAAGGAGAGAAGGCTCCTGGTCCGCACGGCACCGGCCCGTGGCACGATGGCTGCCAACCTGCCGCCCCGATGAGCGGTCAGGACGGTGAAGGAGCGAGAATGAACGACTCTCCGGGCTGGGCGCCGCCCGGATCTGCCCCCTCCGACGGCCAGAAGGCGGGCATTCCCCGCCCCACCGAGCCCCAGGACGGAAGCGGGCCGACGGGACAGTGGTCCCCCGAGCAGCCGCCGCCCGGGCAGTGGTCCCCGCCGAGCAGCCCGACGGGTGGCCCCGGAGCACCCCCGCCCGCCCCCGGCTGGGGCGGCGGCTCGCAGCGCCCGGGCTGGAGTGCAAAGCCCCCGGCGGCGAAGCCCGGCGTCATCCCGCTGCGCCCCCTGGGCCTCGGCGAAATCCTCGACGGCTCCGTCTCGGCCCTGCGCGCCCACTGGCGTACCGCGCTCGGCTTCAGCCTCGCGGTCTCCGTGGTCACCCAGGTCGCCGTCATCCTCATGCAGCGCTACCTCCTGCCCGAGCCGACCGCCGTCAACCCGAACGCCACCGGTACCGAAGCCCTCCGTCAGGCGTCCGAGTCCGCCCGGACGACGCTGCTCTCCCTCGCCCCGGCATCGCTCCTCACGATGATCGCCACGCTCTTCACGGCGTCCATCGTCACCGTGGTGATCAGCCGCTCGGTGCTGGGCCGCCCGGTCAGGCTCTCCGAAGCCTGGGCCGAAGCGCGCCCGCGGGTCCTCCCCCTGATGGGGCTGACTCTGCTGGTCTCCCTGATCATCGCAACGGTCATGACCATCGGTGTCGGCCCAGGACTGCTGATGGGCTCCGGAGCCGGTGCGGCGCTCGCGCTCCTCGGCTTCACCGCCGCGTGCGTCGTGATCGTCTGGCTCCAGGTCAGCTTCGCCCTCGCGGCCCCCGCGCTGATGCTGGAACGGCAAGGCATCATCGCCGCCCTGCGCAGGTCGGCGAAGTTGGTCCGCGGCGCCTGGTGGCGCACCTTCGGCATCCTCGCCCTGACCTACCTGCTCGTCATCCTGATCGGCTTCTTCGTCTCCATCCCCTTCGGCGTCGTCGCGGTCATCGCCGACGGCACCGACGTCAGCGAGTTCTTCGAGGGCGGGGCCGCCTCCTTCGGCTGGCCCTTCCTGATCATCTCGGGCATCGGCGAAGTGATCGTCTCCACGCTGGTCTACCCCTTCGTCGCCGGTGTGATGGCACTGCTCTACGTGGACCAGCGCATCCGCTGCGAGGCGCTCGACCTGGACCTGGCACGGGCCGCCGGTCTGCCCGGCTACGACACCGACGCCCCTCGGAGCTGATGCGGTGCCGGGGGCGGGGGCCAGCGCAGCGGCACGGCACGTCATCGGCGCGGGCGAGGTACCCGTGGACACTCCACGTGTTCCCGCCCGGGAGGCGGCCGAGAGCGAGCTGTCCGAGCCGATGTACCACGAGAACGATCCGAACGTCCTCCAACGCGCCCTGAACCAGTTCTGGGACTGGGTCTCCGGTGTGTTCGACGCCGCGGCGGGCGCCGCCCCCGGTGGCCCGGCCGGACTCGTCGTCCTGGTCCTTCTCGTCATCGGCCTTGCCCTCGCCCTCGCCCTCTGGTGGCGGCTCGGCACCCCACAGCGTGCCTCCCCCGGCCCGCGGACGCCCTCTTCGAGAGCGACGGCCCCCGCAGCGCCGCCCAGCACCGCGCCGCGGCCGAGGCACACGCCGCCGCTCTCCGCTGGACCGAAGCCGCCCAGGAGCGCATGCGTGCGATCGTCCGGTCGCTGGAGGAACGAGCCCTGCTCGACCCCCGCCCCGGCCGCACGGCGGACGAAGCCGCAGCGGAAGCAGGCCGCGCCCTGCCCGGCCACGCCACCCGACTGCGCTCCGCCGCCCGGGACTTCGACGATGTCACATACGGCGGCCGCACCGCGGGCCAGTCCACATATCTGGCGCTGCGCGCCCTGGACACCGAGCTCGACGAGGCGAAGCCCGTGCTGCCCGGAGCCCTCCTGGGAGCCGCCGGATGAGCACGGCCACCGCCCCCTCCCCCACCTCGACCGCGCCCACCCCGCACCAGGTCTGGAAGCGCGCGCAAGGACTGCTGGTCGCCCTGCTCATCCTCGTCATCGGGGGCGTCACCTTCGCCGCCGTCCGCTCCGGCGACAACTACGGGCACCTCGACCCTCGTTCCACCGACCCGAAAGGCAGCCGCGCGGCAGCGGAGCTCCTCAAGAAGCGTGGGATATCCGTCACCGTCGCAACGACCCTCGACGAAGCCACCGCCTCGACGGGCCCCCACACCACGCTCCTGGTCACCGGCCCCAATCTCCTGACCCCGTCGCAGCAGCGTCGGCTCCACGAGGCAACAGCCGCCTCCGCCGGCCGCACCCTCCTGATCGCCCCCGGCCGGGCAGCCATATCCAGGCTGGCCCCCGGCGTACGGGCCGCACCCCACCGCCCGGTGCGCGCCCTCCCACCGTCGTGTGCACTCCCCGCAGCCCGTAGCGCCGGCACGGCGGACATGGGCGGCGTCCGCTACACGCCACCGGACTCCTCCGCCACCGCCTGCTACCCCAGCGACGGAACCCCCAGCCTGCTGCTCCTCGAGAACCGCCGGAACGGCGACAGCGTCCTTCTCGGCTCCCCCGACTTCCTCCACAACGAGCGTCTCGACAAACAGGGAAACGCCTCTCTCGCCCTGCAACTCCTCGGTTCGCGTCCACATCTCGTCTGGTACCTCCCCTCTCTGGCTGATCCGTCCGCCACCAGCGATGACGGCGTCTCCAACGGCAGTGACGACGACGGGAACAGCGGTGGCCGCAATGGTGAGGAAGCCTCAGGGGACGCAAGCAGCTTCCTCGACCTGATCCCCTCCGGCTGGCTCTGGGGAACGCTTTAACTCACCGTCGCCGCGGCCCTCGCCGCGATCTGGCGGGCCCGCCGGCTCGGCCCCCTGGTCATGGAACGGCTACCGGTATCCATCCGCGCGTCGGAAACCGCGGAAGGCCGCGCAGGCCTCTACCGCAAGGCCAACGCCCGTGACCGGGCCGCCGACTCGCTTCGAGCCGCCGCCCGAACCCGTATCGCCCGCCTCTCCGGCGTAACCGCCCGCGAGGCACACACCCCTGACGTTCTCCTCCCTGCCGTGTCCGCCCGCACCACGACCACAGGCGACGACCTGAGCTCCCTGCTCTTCGGCCCGGCCCCCACCAACGACGCGGCACTTGTCCTCCTGGCCGAGCACCTCGACGCCCTCGAACGAGAGGTACGCACTTCATGAGCGCCCCGACCCCCGAGCCGGCCGAACCCACAGCGGTCTCCGTGACCCCTGCGGCGCCGGAGTCCGCCGACAGCGCCCGCGCGTCCTTGGAAGCCCTCCGCTCCGAGATCGCCAAGGCCGTGGTCGGTCAGGACCCGGCTGTCACCGGACTCGTCGTCGCGCTGCTCTGCCGCGGGCACGTTCTCCTCAAGGGTGTCCCCGGTGTCGCCAAGACCCTGCTCGTCCGGGCCCTCGCCGCCTCCCTCAAACTCGACACCAAGCGGGTCCAGTTCACCCCCGATCTGATGCCGAGCGACGTGACGGGTTCACTCGTCTATGACGCCCGCACCGCCGAGTTCTCCTTCCAGCCCGGCCCGGTCTTCACCCATCTGCTGCTCGCCGACGAGATCAACCGCACCCCTCCCAAGACGCAAGCCTCCCTCCTGGAGGCGATGGAAGAGCGTCAGGTCACCGTCGACGGCACCCCCCGCCCGTTGCCGGACCCCTTTCTCGTCGCCGCCACCCAGAACCCCGTGGAGTACGAGGGCACCTACCCGCTCCCGGAAGCCCAACTGGACCGCTTTCTGCTCAAGCTGACGGTGCCTCTTCCCTCCCGGCAGGACGAGATCAACGTCCTCACCCGTCACGCCGACGGCTTCAACCCCCGAGACCTCAAGGCAGCAGGCATACGCCCCGTCGCAGGTCCCGCCGACCTGGAGGCGGCCCGCTCAGCCGTCGCCAAGACCGCGGTCTCCCCCGAGATAGCCGGCTATGTCGTGGATATCTGTCGTGCCACGCGCGAATCCCCCTCGCTCGCCCTCGGCGTCTCCCCTCGAGGCGCCACTGCACTGCTCTCGACCGCACGCGCCTGGGCCTGGCTCACCGGCCGGGACTACGTCACCCCGGACGATGTGAAGGCCCTGGCGCTCCCCACGCTCCGTCATCGCATCCACCTGCGGCCCGAGGCGGAAATGGAGGGAGTCACCCCCGATTCCGTCATCACCTCGGTGCTCGCCCACGTCCCCGTACCCCGATGAGGCGGTGACCATGGCCCTCACCGGACGTACCGCATTGCTGGCCGCGCTGGGATCAGTCCCCGTAGGCATCCTCGCTCCGAGCTGGACCGGGATGCTCGCGGTCAACGCACCGCTCTCACTAGCGATTCTGTGCGACTACGCCCTGGCAGCGCCAGTGCGTACGCTTCGATTCACTCGATCTGGTGATACATCTGTTCGACTCGGTGACGCGGCGGAAGTGCAGCTCACCGTGACCAGCAGCTCGCGGCGGCGACTCCGGGCCCAGATCCGCGACGCCTGGCCGCCGAGCAGCTGGCCCGCCGGCACCGAACAGGCCGCGTCCCGCAGCACCGTGACCATCCCTCCCGGTGAACAGCGACGCCTCGCCACTGTTCTGCGGCCGACCCGCCGCGGCGACCGGCACGCTGAGCGCATCACGGTCCGCTCGTACGGCCCGCTCGGTCTCGCCGCACGCCAGGGCCAGCACCGCGTCCCATGGACGGTGCGGGTGCTGCCCCCGTTCACCAGCCGGAAGCACGTCCCGTCCAGGCTTGCCCGGCTCCGGGAACTCGACGGACGAACCAGCGTTCTGACCCGGGGTGAGGGAACGGAGTTCGACAGCCTGCGCGCCTACGTACCGGGAGACGACACCCGCTCCATCGACTGGCGGGCCACGGCCCGCCAGTCGGCTGTCGCGGTCCGGACCTGGCGTCCCGAGCGTGACCGGCACATCCTCATCGTCCTGGACACCGGTCGCACCTCCGCAGGCCGGGTCAGCGACGTCCCACGCCTCGATGCGGCCATGGACGCCACGCTCCTCCTCACCGCGCTAGCTACTCGCGCCGGTGACCGGGTGGACCTCCTCGCCTACGACCGCCGCGTACGGGCGCGGGTACGAGGCCGAACCGCACCGGGTGACGTCCTGGCGACGGTCGTCAACACCCTCGCCTCATTGGAGCCCGAGCTCGTCGAGACGGACGCCAGGGGACTCAGCGCGGCAGCCCTCGCAGACGCCACACTCGGTTCACTGATCGTTCTGCTGACAACTCTGGAGGCCGCCTCCATCGAGGAGGGGCTTCTTCCGTTGCTGCCGCAGCTCACCCAGCGTCATACAGTGCTGCTGGCAGCCGTCTCCGACCCGCGGGTCGAGGAGATGGCACAGAGCCGGGGAACGGTGGACCCGGTGTACGACGCTGCCGCCGGCACTCAGGCCCAGGCTGAACGACGCAGCACGGCAGAGAAGCTCCAGCGCCACGGCGGCGTCGTCGTGGACGCCACCCCGGACAATCTTGCGCCCGCCCTCGCCGACGCCTACCTGGCGCTCAAGGCTGCGGGCCGCCTCTGAAGGAATGAAAGGAATGAATGATGAGCGGGCAACGGTCTGGCGGTAACGGGGTGATCTACGCCCATGCGTCGCCACTCGCCCGGCGCCCGACGTCCTCTCCACGTTCAGAACGCAGAAAAGCCCCGCACCATACGGTGCGGGGCTTTCCCGGAAAAATTGTTCGGCGGCGTCCTACTCTCCCACAGGGTCCCCCCTGCAGTACCATCGGCGCTGAAAGGCTTAGCTTCCGGGTTCGGAATGTAACCGGGCGTTTCCCTAACGCAATGACCACCGAAACACTATGAAAATTTGAACACCGGGCAACAACACGGCCGTTCGTTATTTCAGAACTAACACAGTGGACGCGAGCAACTGAGGACAAGCCCTCGGCCTATTAGTACCAGTCAGCTCCACCCGTTACCAGGCTTCCACATCTGGCCTATCAACCCAGTCGTCTACTGGGAGCCTTAACCCCTCAAGAGGGTGGGAATACTCATCTCGAAGCAGGCTTCCCGCTT